>SLRR01000073.1 GCA_007130865.1 Spirochaeta sp.
CTGACCCGGACGGACCTGAAAGTGTACGAGATTGCGGAACACGCCGGTTACCGGGACGCTCACTACTTCAGTCTCACATTTCGCAAGCAGACGGGACTCACCCCGTCGGAATACCGTGAGAGCACCTGGGGAGACACTGCGTCATGAGCCGCCGATCACGCCGCATCCAGAACACGATCACCGTTGCACTGGCGATCCTCGTCTTCGCCACGGCGGTGATAATGGCGCTTATTTCGTACAACTTTACGCGGGAAGCAGTACGTCGCACCTCGATTGATTACACCGCCGAGCTGATAGCCCAGGTACAGACCAACATCGATTCCTACATCACGCACATGGAGAATATTGCCGAGGTGGTGGAACTGAACGAGCAGGTCCGGGAATACTTCCAGCTGGAAGAAGCCCTGCCCCCGGAGGAACTCCAGGCGTACCGGAGCCGGATTACGTCGTTTCTGAACTCGATCTCCCGGACACGCAACGATATCTCACTGATCCTTATCGTAGGAAACAACGGATCCGTTCTCACCCAGGACGACCAGATCGTACTCAACAGCGCCGTAGTACTGGAAAACCAGCACTGGTACCGTCGGGCGCGGCAACGGGGCGGCCGCACGGCGGTCTCCTCCTCGCACGTGCAGAACGTCGTGGACGGTGTCTACCGGTGGGTGATTACCTTGAGCCGGGAGTTTGAGCACGGAGTTCTGCTGGTGGACATGAACTTCTCCGTGATCAATGAGCTGCTCAGCGGTATCAGTTTTGGTCGCAAGGGATACATCTTTATCGTCGACCCCGACGGAGGCATCGTCTACCACCCACGACAGGAACTGATCTATAGCAACCTGGAGCGGGAGTATATAGATCTCGTCCTGGAAAACACCCGCGGCGTTTTCTCCGTACAGGACGGTCCCAACGAACGCATCTACACGGTAAGCACCTCCAGCCATACCGGGTGGCGCACGGTGGGAGTCAACTACGCGGCGGAGCTCGTGCAGAACCGGGAGTTGATCCAGCAGTACTACTTCTTCTGGACGCTTCTCTGCATCGTTACGGCGATCCTCGTTTCGGTGCTTATCTCACGTCACATCTCACGTCCGATTCTCAAACTGCGCTCCTCCATGCGCGCTGTTGAAATGGGTGACTTCGATATTTCCGCCGACGTGACGAGTAACAACGAAATAGGAGAGCTCGCTCGGGACTTCAATATAATGATCGCTCGCATCAAGGAGCTGGTGCGAAGAAACGCGGAGGAACAGGAGCAGAAACGAAAAAGCGAGCTCCTGGCGCTGCAGAACCAGATCACCCCCCACTTCCTTTACAACACACTGGACTCGGTTATCTGGATGGCCGAGGGAAAGCAGCACGACGAGGTTGTGAAGATGGTTTCCGCTCTGGCACGACTGCTGCGGCTTTCAATCAGTCGCGGAGACGAGCTGGTCAGTGTTCACGACGAGATGGAGCACATCCGGAACTACCTGACGATTCAGAAGCTGCGGTACCGGGACAAGCTGGACTTCCGGATCGAGATGGACCCCTCGATCACACGCCTCCTGGTACCAAAGGTAATCCTGCAGCCGCTCGTAGAGAACGCTATCTATCACGGCATCAAGAACACGGAGAATGGTGGATGCGTTACCGTTCGCGGCGCTGTTCGGGAGGACAGCGTCGTACTCTCCGTGGCGGACGACGGGGTCGGAATCGATCCGAAGAGGATAAACACGATCCTGCAGGAGCCGGAGCAGAAGACGACCGCCCCGAGGACACCGGAAACACCGGCCGATGGAACCGCCGCCTCGCGGAAGACCACAGCTACCCTGGTACGTTACTCTCACCTCCCCCGGAAGCGTTCGCGCGTGGGAATCCGTAACGTGAACGAACGAATACACCTCTACTTTGGCCCCTCCTACGGCCTATCCTTTCGAAACAACAACGGCACGGGGACGATCGTGGATATTCGCCTCCCCGTGATAGAGCCGTCGACAAACGGAGATCACGGTGTTGAAGAATAGCCGCAACCTGATAGCGACACTCGCGGTAATTCTGCTGGTAATCCTTGTGCGGCTTGCCTGGCCCGTGGTGGAAAACGTTCTCGACCCACCGGGTAACGAGAAAGTGGTGGTGGTCATGAAGACGATCGGACCGGACATGGAGTTCTGGCAGGTAGTCCGTGCCGGAATCCAGGCCGCCTCGGCGGAGCTCGCCGTCTCACCGGTGATCGTCGGTCCGCGGTGGGAGCGCGACATCGACCGGCAGATCGAGATCCTTGCGAACGTAATCGAGCAGTCACCGCACGGAATTCTCCTGGCGGCGGCGGACTTCAACCGCCTGGCTCCCCTGGCGGAGCGCGCCGCCGACCGCGGAATTACGATCGTCACGATGGACTCCGCCCTGAACAGCACCGTACCGGTGAGCTTCGTCGCTACGGACAACGTCGAAGCAGGAGAGAAAGCGGGCCGCGAGCTGAACCGGCTGGTACCGCCGGACCGGAAGATCGCGGTTATCTCCCATATCCAGGGTGTTGCCACCGCGATCGACCGGGAAGAAGGTGTCCAGCGTGCCCTGGCGCAACGGGATCCCGCTACAATCGTGGGTACGTTCTACGCAGAAAACGAGCTGGACCGGGCGTACGAAATCGTCATTGACCTGGTTCAGTCCTATCCCGACCTGGGCGGTATCGCGGCACTGAACGAAAACTCTACCATCGGCGCGGGACGCGCGATTCGAGACCTCGGCCTGGCGGGAACGATCCGTCTTGTGGGGTTTGACAACTCCCAGGAGGAGATCGAGTTCCTGGAAAAAGGTATCGTGGATGCCCTGGTGGTTCAAAAACCGTTCAACATGGGATACCTCGGAATAACCACCCTGGTCCAGGCGATACGCGGAAGAACGGTGGATCCGATCATTTACACCGACTCGGTGCTGGTCCGGCCGGACGAGATCTTTACCGAGGAGAACCAGAAGCTGCTCTTTCCTCTCGTTCAACCCCGCTAAGCCGGACCGTACGTTCTTAACCATTCTCTGGACGATATTAGATTTACCGCTCCGGAAACCCGTGGGACGATGATGCACGCGACAAGGAGGCTTCATGTCGGTTGACCCGGTGATCCGGATGCGCCAGATCGAGAAACGCTTTCCCGGTGTCCACGCTTTGCAAAACGTCGATTTTGAGCTTCTCCCCGGCGAGATCCACGCTCTGGTGGGGGAAAACGGCGCGGGGAAATCCACCTTGATGAAGATACTCACCGGGATTCACGAGAAAGACGCCGGTGAGATCCACTACCTGGGAAAACTGTTCAACCCCCGCGACCCGCGACACGCGATGGAAGCTGGAATCGGTATCATCCACCAGGAACTGAACATGATGGACCACCTCACGGTAGCGGAAAACATCTTTATCGGTCGTGAATCGATGCAGAGAAACCGGTTCTTTCTCAACGAGCGCGGCCAGAACCACCGTACCGCGGAGCTTCTCAACCGCCTGAATATGAATATCGATCCCCGGGAGCATCTGGGAAGACTCACGGTGGGCAAGCAGCAGATGGTGGAGATAGCAAAGGCGGTATCCCACGACCTGCGAGTTCTGATCCTGGACGAGCCCACCGCCGCGCTCACCGACACTGAGATAGACGAACTCTTCACGATCATGCGCGGTCTCAAAGAACGGGGCGTGGCGATGATCCATATCTCTCACCGCCTCGACGAGATTCACCGTATTACGGACCGGGTGAGCGTCATGCGGGACGGCATGATGGTCGATACCCGGACAACCGGCGATACGACGCGGCAGGAGATCATCAACATGATGGTGGGTCGCGTCATTTACGAGGAACCGAAGAGCCACAGCCGTGTTCCTGCCGATTCTCCGGTGGTTCTGGAGGTTCGGAACCTCAACGCCGGTCGGATGGTGAATGACGTCAGCTTCAAGTTGCGCCGCGGCGAGATCCTCGGATTCGCCGGCCTGATCGGCGCCGGCCGGACCGAGACCGCCCGCGCGATCTTCGGCGCCGACGAGGTTCAAAGCGGAACGATCTCGATAGACGGACAACCGGTGCAGATCCGGTCCCCCCGGGACGCGGTTGCCCACGGGATAGGGTATCTCTCGGAAGATCGGAAACGCTACGGACTTACAGTAAATCTCTCGCTCAAGGACAACGTGGTACTCGCGACCTACGACGAGTTTTCCCATGGCCCCTTTGTAAACCAACCCGCTGTAAACGGCGCGGCTCGGCAGTACGTTGATACGCTCAACATCAAAACTCCGTCGATCAACCAGATAATCCGCAACCTTTCCGGGGGCAACCAGCAGAAAGTTGTTCTCGCAAAGTGGCTTATCCGGAACAGCAACATCCTGATCTTTGACGAACCCACCCGGGGAATCGACGTAGGAGCCAAGAGCGAGATCTACACGCTTATAAACGAGCTCGCCGCCCAGGGCAAGTCGATCATCATGATCTCCTCGGAACTACCGGAAATCCTGCGGATGAGCGACCGGATCGTTGTGATGTGTGAAGGACGGATAACCGGTGAGTTATCCATAGAAAACGCAAGTCAGGAACGTATCATGGAATTTGCCACGATGCGCGCCCAGGAAACCCTCTTAACGGAGATAGAAACGTAATGTCGTCACTACCGGAACAAACACGTTGGGAAGAGTTCAAGGAAACGGGACTTAAATGGTTGCTCGCGCCGGCGGCGCTGGTCATCCTGTATATCTTCTTTGGTTTCTTCGGCCGCAACTTCTTCTCGTATGCAGCAATGGTCAACATCATCGATGCCGCCTACTACATCGGGTTTATCTCAGTGGGCGTCACCTTTGTGATCATTACCGGCGGGATAGACCTCTCCGTGGGAACGGTGATGATGGCGGCGGCGATCATCGGAGGAACGGCGTACCGGAGCTGGGGATGGTCGATTCTGATGGCGATGGTCCTGATTATCGTCGTGGGCATCCTCTTCGGGTTCTTCAACGGCGTGATGGTGGCGCGCGTTGGCATGCCGCCGTTTATCGTTACGCTCGGTACGATGATGATCTCCATGGGGGTCGGTTCTATCGTCTCCAACGTACAGAGCGCGACGTTCCCGACCCGCGCGGTGGCGGACGGCTGGTACAAGAACATCTTCAAGTACATAAGCGAGGACGGTTTTACGATACCAACCGGGGCGCTACTGCTTGTAGGCGTGGTGATCGTCTCCCACATCATTCTCAAGAAAACCAAGATGGGTCGTTACATCTACGCGATCGGAAGCAACAAGGAAGCAGCCCGTCTCTCCGGTGTCAATGTGCAGCTCTGGCTCATGTCGGCGTATATCGTAGCCGGCGCGTACGCGGGTATCGGCGGAATCGCCTACGCTGCGGTGTACACCACGGTCCTGCCGTCGGCCGGTCAGGGGTTCGAACTCTTCGCGATCGCCGGCGCGGTAATCGGAGGAACCTCCCTGGCGGGAGGTGTAGGAACGGTCTTCGGCACGCTGATCGGCGTGTTCATCATGTCGGTGCTCGCCGTGGGACTCCCCTCGATGGACCTGCAGGCTCATTACCAGACGTTCTTCACGGGAATCGTCGTTATCGGTGCGGTGCTCCTTGACATGTACCGTACCAGAAAAGCCTCGGAGGTGAAGGTAGTCACCCCGGCGGACCAATACCGCGGCGACATGCTGGCGACGATCGGGACGCTCCGGCAGGAAGAGAAAGCGGCCCGCGCCGCCGGAGAAAGCGATCGTGCTCGCGCGCTCGCGGAGGAGCTCGCGCAGAAAAAGCGGGAGCTCAAGCGCACCTACCGCAAGATGAAAGAGGAAGAGAACGCTGAACGCGCTCGCATCCAGGCGCGGGAACGGGAATCGGAGCGAGCGTTCCAAGCGGAAGTGCGACGTGCAAAGCGCGCTCCGTCGGAGGAAAAACGCGATTAAGATCGCGCCGGCTGATCACGGCGTACCGCCCCCACGGGGGCGGACCAAGGCATGGTTGGACAGGAAACAGTGGTTTCCTTAATAAAAGCAGCTCCACAGAGGAGGTAGGTATGACAGGAACGAAACGACGAATGATCGTTTTCGCACTGATCGTGGTGATGGTGGCGGTCAGTCTGCCGCTGTACGCACGGGGGAGTTCCGAAGAGGCGATGTACATTCCGGTCATCTCCAAGGGTCTCCAGCACCAGTTCTGGCAGACGGTTAAGGCCGGTGCCGACGACGCAGCGGCGGAGTTCGGCGTGGATATCACGTTTGAGGGACCTCCCTCGGAAGCGGATATCCAGGAACAGGTGATCATGTTCCAGAACGCGATGGCAAAGGCTCCTTCCGCAGTAGCACTGGCCGCGCTGGATACCAGTTCCGTACTGGACCAGCTGAACGAGGCGATTCGGCGTAACATCCCGATTATCGGCTTTGACTCCGGCGTTCCGGAAGCACCGGAAGGCGCGATCTACGCCAATGCATCAACCAACAACTACGCCGCCGCGGGACTCGGAGCAGAGAAGATGTTCGAGACCCTTTCGGCTCAACTCGACACCGTGTCACCGCGGAATCCGGTAACGATCGTGGTTTTCAACCAGGATGCGACAAGCGAGTCGGTAACGCGCCGTGGCATGGGATTCCGGGACCGCATGATCGAGCTTCTCGTCTCCGAGACGCCCCTGACCCGCAACGACATCCGCGTACAGGGTAACCCGGCGTACGTAGCATCCGACAGCCCCCGCAGCAACAACCCAGCGGTGATTATCGACATGGTGGTGCCCGCATCACCCCGCACAACCGACGTGACCGCGTCCGCCACGGCGATCTTCAACCGCGTGCAGGAACAGAACATCCGCGGTATCTTCTGCTCCAACGAAGGAACGGTAGTGGGCGTACTCGCAGCCACCAACGACGGTGCCCAGCTGGCATCCACCTATCGCGACGTCCTGGTCGTCGGGTTTGACGCCGGCGAGGCACAGAAGAACGCTGTCCGTCAAGGATACTTCCTCGGGTCGATCACCCAGGATCCCTACCAGATCGGGTACAAGGCCGTCGAGCTGGCGTACCGCGCCGCAAACGGTGAAAGCGTCTCCGACGTCGACACAGGGGCCAAGTTCTACGATGCGAGCAACATGGACCAGCCGGACATCGCGCAGCTTCTGTACGATTGAGGCAGATCCCCCAGGCACCGGTTGTCGCAACCGGTGTTCGAACACAACGAGGGTCCGTGCTCACGCACGGACCCTTTTGCGTTGCCACGTACGGCCGTTGTAAGATCAGCGTGCCGGGTACTACGTACGGCCGTTGTACAGCGACGTTGATACCCGACACACGGGAGGACAGGAAGTGAACGCCGACACCACAGCGATAATTGTCACAGTATCGCCTATCGTGCTCATGCTCGCTCTGGGAAACGTAATCAGGATCACCGGAATCATATCGGAACGTACCGTGGACGAGCTGAAGAACCTGGTGGTCATGGTAGCCCTGCCGGCGGTCCTCTTTGTCGCCTTTTTACAGATGGAGCTCAACCGGGCGTACCTGGCACTCTTTGCGGCGATACTGCTGGTTTGCGTGCTTCTGCTCGGTTACGGGTTTCTGTTGCGGCGGATGCTCGGTATCACCCGCGAGTACTACCCCTTCCTGATGACGGGGTTCGAGTTCGGCATGGTGGGGATCTCACTCTTCGGCAGCGCCTACGGCCTGCAATCGGTGGGATATATCGCGATCGTGGACCTGAGTCACGAGCTCTTCATCTGGTTCGTTTTTGTGACGATCCTGACGGCGAAACGCGACGGCGCCGGCGGTTTTTCCGGCGTGCTCCGGGGATTCGCAACCTCACCGCTGATCCTGGCGATCGTCGCCGCGCTCGTCCTGAACGTTGCGGGTATATCCGGCCGATTCGAATCCCATCCGGCCGGGGCGGCGGTCCTGGAAACGGCCGGTCTGCTCGGGAACCTGCTGATCCCCACTATACTGATCATAATCGGCTACGGTATGCGCCTCTCCTTGCGCGGTGTTCGGCAAGCTGTGACCGTCGTCACCACGCGGTTCGTTTTTCTCGTCCCTGCGACGTACCTCGTGGCGATCGTACTGGTCCGGAACACGCTCGATCTCGGCCCCGCGTTCGAGGCGGCGGTGATCACGTTCATGCTCCTGCCGCCGCCGTACATCGTGCCACTCTTCATGCCGGTCAGCATGAAAGAAGAACGCGTCTACGCGAACAACGTCCTTACCGTGTACACGGTGGTATCGATCGCTCTTTTTATCCTGTACTTTCTCTACAATCCGTCGATCGGGGTGTGAGTCGAGTGTCGTACAGCGAGACAAACGGTATAATCCCGGCATGAATTACAACGCACTCCGCGCGGACGTGTGCGCCGCGAACCAACAAATTGTAAACGAAGGGCTGGTGCTCCTGACCTGGGGGAACGTCAGCGGAGTAGATCCCGACCGCCGGGTCATGGCGATCAAACCCAGCGGCGTGGATTACCGTAAACTCACGCCCGACGAGATCGTCGTGCTTTCCCTTGAGGATGGCTCGGTACTGGAAGGTACGTTGAACCCCTCCTCGGACGCTCCCACCCACCTCGTTCTGTACCGGGCGTTCCCGGAGATCCGGGGGATCGTTCATACCCATTCGAGTAACGCCACGAGCTGGGCTCAGGCGGGCGCGTCGGTTCCGTGCCTGGGCACCACCCACGCGGACCATTTCTACGGCGAGATCCCGGTGACGCGCCCCATGACACAGGGGGAGATCCGTGAGGATTACGAGGCAAACACCGGGCACGTGATCGTGGAGCGGTTCCGCACCGCCGGTATCGACCCGAACACTATACCGGGAGTGCTGGTGCACGGTCACGGGCCGTTCACGTGGGGACCGAGCATCGCCAGGGCAGTGGAAAACTCGGTGGTCCTGGAGGAAGTGGCGGGAACGGCGATCAAGTCACGAACGATCAACCCTGCCGTGGTACCGCTGGACCAGACCCTGCTGGATAAGCACTTTCTGCGCAAGCACGGTCCCGGCGCGTACTACGGGCAGGACGCCTGATTACAAGCGCTGCCGACGGAAAACCCGGGAAGGTCTCGGTCACCACACTCTCCTGGAACGTTCTGCGCTTCGCTTTACGCCGGGAATAAGCTGTAGTATCGTGAATCACCGCGACAGTACCAGGAGGATTATCGAGATGCGCGAGGGTAAGACGCTGATTCGGGAAGGACAGGCGATCCTGGGGTTCGAGTTCGGGTCGACACGGATAAAGGCGACGTTGATCGCTCTCGACGGGCCGCCGCTGGCGTCCGGCTCGTACGGGTGGGAGAACAAACTCGTGGACGGTATCTGGTCGTACGACATGGATGAGGTATGGAACGGTGCCGCCGCGTGCTTCGCCGACCTCGCGGCGGACGTTCGGAAGCGATACGACGTACCACTTGAACGGCTGGCCGCGTTGGGAATCAGCGGCATGATGCACGGCTACCTTCCGCTCGATTCCAACGGTGAACTGCTCGTACCGTTCCGTACGTGGCGGAACAATATCACCGGCGACGCGTCGCGTCGCCTCTCGGAGTTGTTCGACTTTCCCGTCCCGCAGCGGTGGAGCGCGGCGCATCTCTTTCAGGCGATTCTGAACGAGGAATCTCACGTGCCTCGCGTGACTTCGATCGATACTCTGGCGAGTTACGTACACCACCGTCTCACGGGGCGACGCGCGATCGGGGTGGACGAAGCCTCCGGGATGTTTCCGGTGGACCCGGAGACGGGGAACTACTATACGTCGATGATCGAGACCTTTGACCGGGAGGTGATGACCCGCGACACAGATCGGCGTCCCGCGGGATCGATCCGGGAGCTGCTGCCGGAGATCGTCCCCGCCGGAGAGACGGCGGGCATCCTCACCGAGGATGGCGTAAAGCTGCTCGATCCGACGGGTACGCTTCAATCGGGGATTCCCCTGTGCGCGCCCGAGGGCGACGCCGGCACGGGGATGATCGCCACCAACAGTATCCGGCCCAAGACGGGCAACGTCTCCGCCGGCACCTCGGTTTTCGCGATGATCGTCCTGGAAAAGGCGCTCTCCCGGAACCATCCGGAGATCGATATCGTGGTCACCCCCGGAGGAAAGGCGGTGGCTATGGTACATTCCAACAACTGCACCTCCGATACCGACGCGTGGGTTTCACTGATAGGAGAAGCGGCGGGGGCGTTGGGAGCCAATATCACGGCGGATCGCCTCTACGGAACGCTGCTGCCCCTGGCGCTTCGAGGCGAACCGGACGCGGGAGGTCTGCTGTCCTACGGATACGTCTCCGGCGAACACGTAACGGGATTCTCCGAGGGGCGCCCGCTCTTTGTCCGCTCCCAGGAGTCCAGATTCAACCTGGCCAACTTCATGCGATCGCACCTGTACGGCGCGCTCTGCGCGCTTCGCACGGGATTGAATATTCTCACCGAGGAGGAAAACGTTCAGGTTGAGGAGATCCGCGGTCACGGAGGTTTCTTCAAGACCCCCGAGGTGGGACAGCGCATCATGGCGGCCGCCACCAACACTCCCGTGAGCGTTCTCAAGACCGCCGGTGAGGGTGGCCCCTGGGGCATGGCGCTCCTGGCGGCGTACATGGTCCGATCCGACCGGTCCCGGGATCTCCCGACATTCCTGGAAGGGGTCTTCGGTTCCGACCAGGGCGAGGCGGTACAACCGGACCCGACCGACGTGGAGGGATTCAACGAGTACTTCCGGCGGTACACCGCGGCACTCCCGGTGGAACGAGCGGCGGTGGAGACGCTGCGCTGATGTCCGTCAGGATAATCATTACCGGAGGGACGTTCGACAAGCACTACGACGAACTCCAGGGAACACTCACGTTCAAGGACACGCACCTGCCGGAGATTATCCGGGATGTACGCATCACCGTTCCCGTGGAGCTTGAGATAAACCAGCTCGTGGACAGTCTCGAGATGGAGATGGCCAACCGCATCGCGATCCTGGAGTCCTGCCGCAACGCACCGGAAGACCAGATCGTGATCGTCCACGGTACGGATACGATGTCCGAGACCGCTCGTGTCCTGGGAGAGGCGCACCTGGACAAGCGGATCGTCCTTACCGGCGCTATGGTACCCTACGCGGTAACGCACTCCGACGCGGCGTTCAACCTGGGATGCAGTATCTCCGCGGTGCAGCTGGTGGAGCCGGGTGTGTACGTCGTAATGAACGGCCGCGTCTTTGCCTGGGACCGGGTACGAAAAGACAAGGAGAACGGCGTGTTTGAAGAGACCGACGATATGACCGACGGCATGACCGACGGCGGGCAGGACGAACACCGGCGCCGATCGGTCGCGGCCGCCCGCGCCAGTATGACGGAAACGATCTTCCCCGACGGACTGCCCCGGTTGTGGTGTCCCCTGCTGACGCACTACCGGGAGGATGGCTTGATCGATACTGAACGGATCGCCGCGCACATCGCTCACCTGCGACAGTGGGTGCCGGCGTTTCTCGCACCGGGTTCTACCGGTGACGGCTGGGAGATGACCCCCGACGAGACCGAGACGCTGCTGACGTTTCTTCTGGACGAAGCACAGCGACAGGAGTTCTCCCTGATGGTGGGCGTGCTCAGAACGGAACGGGGAACCGTCCCGCCGGCGATAGGAGGGTTTCTCCGGCGGTACACCAACGGCAGCGGGGATCCGGGAGAACTCGCCCGTCACCGTGTATGCGGGTTCACCGTAACCGCGCCGAAAGGCGCCGATCTGGAGCAGGAGTCGATCCGACGGGAACTCACCGCGATCGCCGCCACGGGTGTGCCCCTGGCGATCTATCAGCTTCCGCAGATTACGGAGAACGAGATGAGTCCCGACACGGTGGCCGACCTGGTGGGGCGGTTCTCCAACGTGTACCTGCTGAAGGATACCAGCGGTCGCGACGAGGTGGCGGTCTCCGGGGTCAACCTGGACAACCTGTTCCTCGTACGCGGCGCCGAGGGCGATTACGCCCGCTGGAGTAAAGCCGCCGGCGGGTATTACGACGGATTTCTCCTGAGCTCGGCCAACTGTTTTGCGGAATCGCTGGATACGATGCTCCAACACCTGCAGGAAGGCCGGCTCGAGCCGGCGGAGGACATTTCGCGACGGGTTGCCGCGGTAATCGGGGAAGTCTTTGACGAGGCGGGAAAGCTACCCTTCGGCAACCCCTTCGCCAACGGTAACAAGGCGATCGACCACCACTTTGCCTGGGGCCACCGCGCGGCGTCAAGACCCGCGCCGATGACCCACTGCGGAGAACGCCTGCCCCGTGCGCTCCTGGACCTCGCCGGAGACACACTCCGTCGTCACGGGTTTGACCCGGGGCGGGGATACCTCTGACGACGGTCGCCGATCGTCTGGATCAAACGCCGACGTCGCGGCATTTGACGGTGCGAGATTTCACGCCACGGAAAAGACGCGGGATGATTCCGTTCCCTCACCGGCGCGAGCCGGTTCGACCGCGTCCGTCGATTCCGTGAGGTAGCCGGTCTGCAGGCACATCTCAAAGAGGTGTGCCTCCATGAAGCTCTCCGTAACTGTCTCGTACCCCTCAAAGCAACGCACGATCCGCACGTTGCAGCCGGTTTCGTTCCGGCGCAGGACCTCGAGATATTCTTCCCGTTCCGGGCTGGACTTGATCCGGTACCGCTGTATCATTGGACCTCTCATGGTCCAATTATCGGCGTAGCGAGGTCGGCTGTTGAGCCGGAAAGCCCGCCCCGGGGATCTCGCCGTCGCGCCACTGTGTCGGGGACATCCCCGTTTTCTTCTTGAAAAGACGCGCGAAATAGTACTGGTTATCGAAATTCATCCGGGCGGCGACTTCCTTCACGGAAAGTCGGGAGTTCTGCAGAAGTTCCTTGGCGCGATGGATCCGAAGCTGCAGGAAATACTGGTACGGCGTAAGTCCCGTATACTGGCGGAAGATCTCCAGAAGGCTTGTATACCCGACGCCTACTTGAGCCGCGATCTGCTCCACCTCTATACCTTCGTCCAGGTGGTCCTGCATGATCCTGCGCGCTCGCTGGACCAACTCACTGTCACCTTCAGTCGTCCGGGAGGAGGTCTCGATCGCGTGGATATGCGCCAGCAGCTGCAGCACCAGCGCTCCGAGGCGCACCTGGAACCCCGGCGACTGCTGGCGACAGAGGCGGACGACCTGTTCATAGTCCGCCATCACCTCGTGGTTGAGTCCGATATTATGCACGGCCCGCTCGGGAGAAAAGAGCCCGTTGTGCCAGAGGCGGTACGCATGCTCACCGGAGAATCCCACCCAGTACTCGTGCCACCCGATCTCCCGGACCGGATGGTACGCGTGCCGTACACCGGGAAAGAGAATCATGACATCTCCGGTTGAAACGGTACATTCTCCCATGCGCTCACACTCAAAAACGCCCTGCCCGGCGGTGATGTATACAACCTGAAACTCCGAGAGGACCCGGCCGGTTGCCACGGTTGCGGCGTAATCCGGAGGATGATCCTCCGGGACAAGAGGATAATGCGCGCCGGGAGGTACCTGAGAGTACCCGGCGTCGTTGCAATGAATCTCCCATCGCAACGCCTCGGGATTGACCGGTAAATACCGGGAAAAACTTGTTCGCTGCAGGTCCACGGAAAATAAAGTATATCACATACCGTTTTTTGTCCATTTGCGGATGCCGGAACCGGGCTTAGCGTGGATTAAGCGTGGTTAAACACAGGGAGAAGGAGCGATGGCAACAAACGGAAAACTGAACGTCGGGATCTTCGGTATCGGTCTGGACACGTACTGGCCGCAGTTCAAAGGTCTGAAGGAGCGCCTGGAGGGTTACCAGCAAGAGGTCTCCCGGGAGATCGAAGCGTGCGGCTTTGTGGAACTCGTAGACGCGGGCCTGGTGGACAATCCCGAGCGCGCTCGGGCGATCGGCTCACTTTTCCGTCGCCAGCAGGTAGATGTAATATTTTTGTATATCTCCACGTACGCTCTCTCCTCCACCGTTCTCCCGGTTGCGCAGGAGACGGGCGTTCCCGTCATCGTTCTCAATATCCAGCCCGTACCTGCGATCGACTATGATTCCTTCAATAAGCTTGGTGACCGCGGAACGATGACCGGAGAGTGGCTCGCTCACTGCCAGGCATGCTGCGTTCCGGAAATCGCATCTGTATTTAACCGGACTGGAATCAGGTATCACCTGGTTACAGGCTATCTCGGAGAAGAGAGGACGCGGCAGGAGCTCCGACACTGGGTTGAAGCGGCGCGGGTGGCCAAGACGATGAGCTCCAATCGTCTTGGAGTCATGGGGCACTACTACGCGGGGATGCTCGACGTCTACACGGATATCACCAGACAAATAGGCACGTTCGGCGGCCACGTGGACCTGATTGAGATCGACGAGCTCGCGGAGATACGGTCTCACGTCACCGACAAGGAGGTGACCGCGAAGATCTCCGAGTTCAAACGGGCGTTCCAGGTATCGCCCGAGTGCGAGCAGGAAGAGCTGGAACGCGCGGCCCGGACGTCCGTGGCGTTGGACAAGCTCGCAAGCCACCACGAACTGGGATCCCTGGCGTACTACTACGAGGGAACAACCGCATCGGATCACGAGAATATCGTGACCTCCGTAATCGCGGGAAACACCTTGCTGACGGGCCGGAACATTCCCGTGGCAGGGGAGTGCGAGATCAAGAACGCCCAGGCGATGAAAATCATGGACAGTTTCGGCGCGGGAGGCTCTTTTTCCGAGTTCTACGCGATGGACTTCAACGAGGACATCCTCATGCTCGGTCACGACGGGCCGGCGCACTTCGCGATCGCGGAGGGTCCGGTGGGACTCGTCCCTCTGCCGGTGTACCACGGGAAGCCGGGAAAAGGCCTCTCGATCCAGATGACGGTCAAGCACGGTCCGGTGACGCTGCTCTCGGTCTGCGAGGGACCGCAGGGGGCGTACATGATCGTAGCCGAGGGCGAGTGCGTACCGGGCCCTGTCCTGCACATCGGTAATACCAACAGCCGGTACCGGTTCCCGCTTCCACCCCGGGAGTTCATCGAGCGGTGGTCGCGTCTCGGACCGTCGCACCACTGCGCGATCGGCGTTGGTCACGTAGCGTCCCGGATCGAGAAACTGGGAGCTCTCATGGACGTACCCGTAACACGGGTGTGCTGAAACAAGGGAGGAAGCATGAAACGGATAGGTTTTGCGATGCAGCTTCTACCGGGAAACCGGGAGGAATACAAGCGTCGCCACGACGAGATATGGCCCGAACTGGTAGCCGAACTCCACGCCGCGGGCGTACGGGATTACGTGATCTACCTGGATCCGCGGACGGACACGCTCTACGCGAGCCAGAAAGTCACGGAGCACAACACCGCGGACAAACTCGCCCGGACGGAGATCGTGCAGAAATGGTGGGCCTTTATGGCTGACCTGATGGAAACCAACCCGGACAACTCCCCCAGGGTGTACCCCCTGGACGAGATGTTCTACCAGGACTGAGACGGGGCGCGTAGTGGGTGGTGAGCAGTGAGTAACGGAACGGTCCTGGAATTACGAGGCATCTCGAAAGCGTTTCCCGGTGTGCAGGCCCTGGATGAGGTGAATTTTGACCTGAAACCCGGCGAGATTCACTGCCTGATGGGAGAAAACGGAGCCGGCAAGTCCACGTTCATCAAGGTGATTACCGGCGTGCACGCTCCGGACGCGGGTGAGATCATCCTGGACGGCGCGCCCGCGGTTTTTCGCAATCCCCGGGAGACGCAACACCGGGGGATCGCCGCGATCTACCAGCACGTCACCGCGTATCCTCACCTGACGGTGGCGGAGAACATCTTTATGGGGCACGAGAAAGTGAGGGCCCTCACGCGCCGTATCGATTGGAGCGCGATGCACTCCGAGGCGCAAGCGTTACTGGACCAGCTGGGGGCCGGGTTCGATTCCCGGGAACGAATGGGCAACCTCTCGGTAGCACGGCAGCAGATCGTGGAGATCGCCAAAGCACTCTCCACAAACGCCCGGATCGTGATCATGGACGAGCCCACAGCGGCGCTCACGCACCACGAGAGCGACGAGCTCTACCGGATTACCGATGATCTCCGCACGGCCGGGGTAGCGATCATCTTCATCTCGCATCGTCTGGAAGATGTCTGGCGTCTGGCGAACCGGGTCACGGTGTTCCGCGACGGTCGCCATATAGGCACGTGGCAAGCCGCGGATATCACCCAGCACGACCTCGTGGTCGCCATGGTTGGTCGAGAAATATCCCAGATGTTTCCCAAGCGGAACGTTCATATCGGTGACGAAGTACTGCGCGTGGAAAACCTCTCGCGTACGGGGTTCTTCCGGGACGTCTCCTTCAACGTGCACCGGGGCGAGATCCTTGCGCTGACCGGGCTGGTCGGAGCAGGCCGCACAGAGGTGTGCGAAGCGATCTACGGCGTTGCCTCCGCCGACGAAGGGCACGTTCTGGTAGAAGGCAAACCGGCGTCGATCAACAGTCCGATACGGGCGTTGGAGACGGGAATCGGCTGCTTGCCGGAAGACCGTCAGCTGGAAGGGCTGATCCTGGAGTGGGAGATCGGACGCAACATCTCCCTGACCTGCCTGAACGCTCTCTCCCGCATGGGCTGGATGAATGAGAAAGAGGAGAACGTACTGGCGGGTAAACTCGCCAACAAGCTCAACGTCCGCGCACCAAACATCTTCACCCGAGCCGCGGCTCTGTCCGGCGGAAACCAGCAGAAAGTGGTAGTAGCCAAGATACTGAGTCGCGCTCTGAAGGTAATCATCCTGGACGAACCCACCAAAGGGGTCGACGTCGGCGCCAAGGCGGCGATCTACGAGATCATCGGGGAACTGGCGGAACAGGGGTACGGGATTATTTTTGTATCGTCGGAGATGCCGGAGGTGCTCGGGATGAGCGACCGGATCGTGGTTATGAGACAGGGCCGGGTGACGGCGGAGCTCGTAACCACTGCGGCAACGCAGGAGGAGATACTACGGGCCGCCATGGTGACCAATGGAGCGGAACATGAATAAGGGCAGATTTGTTCTCACTGAGAATATGCGGGAGCTGGGGCTGTTCCTTTTTATGGTACTCCTGGCGATTACCGTGCAGATGCGCAACCCCGCGTTCCTGACGCTGCGTAACATAAACGCTCTGCTTACCAACACGGCAATTCTGGGAATTCTTGCGGTGGGCATGATGCTCGTCCTGGTGACGCGCGGTATCGACCTTTCCGTGGGGTCCACGATCGCGTTCTCCGGCATGGTAACCGCCCTGACGGTGGCGCAGAACCCGACGATGTCCCCGATCGCCGCTATCGCCCTGGGAACGGTGATCGGAGCTGCGGTAGGCATGGTGATCGGTGTCCTGGTCGCGCGGTACGACGTTCTCCCGATTATCGCCACCCTGGGCATGATGAATGTGGTACGGGGCCTCACCTACGTCGTCTCCGGTGGTCGCTGGGTCAGCTCCTACCAGATGAGCGACGCGTTCAAGGGGATCGCCACCGGTCGCACCCTGGGGGTGAACAACCTCATCGTGATCGCCGTGATCGTCTACCTCGTGGCGGGCTGGTTCATCAATCACACCCGCACGGGGCGCCAGATCTACGCGGTCGGGTCAAACCCGGATGCGGCAGAAGTCTCGGGACTGCCCAGACGGCGACTGGTGTTTCTGGTTTACACGATCATGGGCGGCCTGGCGGGGCTGGCGGGAGTCCTCTGGGTGGCGAAATTCGCCTCGGCTCAGGGAGACACGGCGGTAGCGTACGAACTGCAGGTGATCGCCGCGTGCATCCTCGGCGGCGTAAGCATCACCGGTGGCGTGGGTCGCCTGACCGGCCTGATCCTCGGCACGGTGATGTTCGGGATACTCGCAAACGCCCTGCCCCTGATCAACGTCTCGCCCTTCTGGCAGATGGCGATACAGGGCGTGGTGGTGCTCGCGGCAGTACTCACCAACGTGATGGTGCGGCGCAACTCCGAGCGGAACGCCCTCCGACGCAGGACAATTTGAGGAGAATCGGGTAAATGGCGGACACACAGGACATACGGGACATGCAGCAGCAAACGTCGGCAGTACGGATCAGTATCGACCGACCCTGGAGCTGGCGGGACTTCTTCTTCCAGTGGGAGTGGCTGCTCGTGGCAATACTGGTGCTGGTGATCGTCGTGAACTCGATGATCTCCCCCTTCTTCCTCGCCTGGAGCACCTTTATACGCACACCCGCGACGTTTCTCGACAAGGCGTTCATCGTCTTTCCGATGATGTTCGTGATCATCCTCGGGAAGATCGATATCTCCGTGGGGTCCACGGTGGCGCTTTCCGCGGTGATCATGGCGGTGAGCTATAACCTGGGAGTTCCCATGCCCCTGGCGATGCTGATCTGCCTCCTGGTGGGGACGCTTGGCGGTGCGTTTAACGCGTTTCTCATGGTGAAGTTCAAGGAACTCTCCTTTGTAATCGTGACGCTTTCCACGATGATCATCTACCGCGGTATCGCATACATCATCCTGGAAAATCGTGCCTCCGGCGGATTTCCGCAGTGGTTCTCCTTTCTCGGGTGGGGTGCAATCGGGGGCATACCGTTCATGTTGGTCGCGTTTATCATTACCGCGGTCATCTTTGGACTTCTCCTTCACAAGACTTCCTTCGGACGCGCCGCGTTCGGGATGGGCCATAACGCCCGCGCCTGTCACCACTCGGGCGTCGATACGGATAAAGTGATATGGGTGGTGTTCACCCTCAACGGCCTGATGGCTGCAGTGACCGCTCTCTTCCTCACCTCCCGCATGGGCAGCACCCGGCCCAACGTGGCGATGGGGTACGAGCTGGAAGTTATCGCCATGGTCGCTCTCGGAGGGGTGAGCACCAACGGCGGGATCGGTCGCATCGGCGGCCCGGTCCTGGCGGTATTTATCGTGGGATTCCTGAGCTACGGAATGGGATTGGCCAACATGCAGGCGCCGATCGTCCTGGTGGTGATCGGTACGCTTCTGATCCTCTCCGTACTGGCACACCGGCTCCGGTTTGTGGGTAAAGAAAAAAATCGGTCACATAGCGTTGCTATCAGGACCGAGGAAAAAAAGCAGGAGGTTTGATATGGGTACGACAAAAAAGAGTATTATCGCGATACTCATTCTTCTCATCGCGTTTGCGCCGCTGGCGGTGTTCGCGGGAGGACGCGCCGAAGCAGACGACACCGAACGACACGCGTTCATCTTCAAGAACACGGGGAACCCCTACGGTGAGAAACAGATGGAAGGGTTCGCCGAGGGTATCCGGGAACAAGGACACGAGGCGATTCTGCGCGCTCCCGACCAGCCAACGGCGGAAGCGCAGATTCAGATCATCGAGCAGCTCATCGCGCAGAGAGTTACATCAATCAGCATCACCGGAAACGACTTCGATGCGCTGCAACCGGCTCTGACGCAGGCTCGCAATCAGGGGATCACCGTCCTCTCGGCAGACTCCGCGGTCAACCCGGCAAGCCGGCAGGTTCACGTGAACCAGGCGGACTCGGAGATGATCGGCCGCACCCTGATCCAGGCTGCGTACGACATGGCCGGTGGCGCCGGCGAGATCGCGATCCTCTCCGCTACGAGCCAGGCATCCAACCAGAATCTCTGGATCGAATGGATGCAGACCGAGCTGGAAGAGAACCCGGGCAAGTACGCCGACCTGGAGCTGGTACGCATCGCTTACGGTGACGACCTGCGGGACAAATCCGTGAGCGAGACCGAAGGTCTGCTGGCGAGCTTCCCGGATCTGAAAGTGATCATCGCACCGACGACGGTGGGAATCGCCGCGGCGGGCCGCGTGATCACGGACCGTGGGCTGATCGGTGAGGTGTTCGTGACCGGCCTGGGCCTCCCCTCGGAAATGGCGGAATACATCGACAACGGTGCGTGTCCGTACATGTTCCTCTGGAATCCGATCGACGTGGGATACCTCACGGCGTACGCCGCGACCGCGCTGGCGGAAGGGGAGATCACCGGAGCTGCGGGCGACACATTCCCCGCCGGCCGCCTGGGCACCTTCGAGGTTGTGCCCGCCGGAGATGGTGGCACCGAGATTCTACTGGGAGCTCCGTTCCGGTTTGACCCCTCCAACATCGACGAGTGGAAGACCGTTTACTGAGCAGTCCGGTACTTTGATTGATCACGGTATCTCCCGCGACGCCCGGCGTCGCGGGAGGCCGTCCCGTCACGCTTCCGCGAAGACGGGGTATTGGAATAACGTTTACCAAGGAGCACGCGATGTTTACCGAACCCACCGAACAGCAGATCGATGAAGCATACCGCAACGCCCGGGATCGGTACGCCGCAATCGGAGTGGATACCGAAGATGCACTTCGACGGCTGGGGAAGATACCTATCTCTATCAACTGCTGGCAGGGAGACGATGTGGGAGGCTTTGAGGGCGCCGGCGAGATAACCGGCGGCGGCATCATGGCCACCGGCACATACCCGGGAAAAGCCCGGACTCCGGAGGAGCTGAGACAGGACTTCGAAACGGCCTACGCGCTGATACCGGGGGACCACCGGTTCAACCTGCACGCGATGTATCTTGATACCGGCGCGGGCGGTGTCGATCGCGACGCGATAGATCCGGAGCATTTCCGGGAATGGATCGACTGGGCACGGGAACGGCGTCTACCCCTGGACTTCAACCCCACCTTCTTTTCGCACCCCCTCTCGGACGGCGGTTTCACACTGGCGAGCAAGAACGAGAAGATCCGATCGTTCTGGATCGAACACGGCAAACGCTCACGGCGCGTCGCCGCGGCGATGGGACGCGCCCTGAACTCGCCCTCGCTTAATAACTTCTGGATTCCCGACGGGTACAAGGACGAACCGGTCGATCGCCGACGGCACCGGGAGATCCTGGTACACTCCCTGGACGAGGTGTTTTCCGAGCAGATCCCCGAGACGGAAACGATCGACGCGGTAGAGAGCAAGCTCTTCGGGATCGCCTCGGAGTCGCACGTGACCGGATCCCACGACTTCTACCTGGGTTACGCGATCAGCCGGGGGAAACTGCTCACCATGGACGCCGGGCATTACCACCCCACGGAGTCGATCGCTGAGAAGATTACCGCTATCCTGCCGTTCACGGGACGATTGATGCTGCACCTCTCGCGGCCGGTCCGGTGGGACAGCGATCACGTGGTGATCCTGGACGATCCGACAAAAGCGATTTTCCGGGAAATCGGCTGTTCCGACGCGTGGGACAAGGTGTACCTGGCGGTGGACTTCTTCGACGCCAGCATCAACCGGATCGCCGCGTGGGTGATCGGGCTCAGATCTACCCAGAAAGCAGCACTGCTCTCGCTGCTCCTGCCGGTTGAGCTTTTACGGCGCGCGGAGGAAGCGGGCGATTATACCACCCGCCTCGCCCTGCAGCAGGAACTCACGACGATGCCCTTTGGCGCGGTCTGGGACACGTTCTGCCTCCGGAAGGGCGTTTCCCCGGGAACCGCGTGGATGCAGGTTGTGCGTGACTACGAGAAGAAGATCCTGAAAACGAGGACCTGAACGACATTCGCCATGAACGATCAGCATTCCGATACGCCGTCGCCCCAGCCACACGTGATCGTGATCGGCGCGGGTCCGGTGGGACTGCTTCTGGCGAACCTGCTCGGCCTCCGCGGTGCTGCGGTAACGGTACTGGAAAAAAATCCGGCCCTTGCCGGCACTACTTCCCGGGCTATAGGTATCACCCCGCCCTCGCTGGAAATCCTAGAGGGGGCAGGGCTGGTGGACCACTTTCTATCGGAAGGACTTCAGATCGGCGCAGCTCACGTGATGTACACGCCGGGAGGACACACACTGGGCTCCTTGACGTTCGATAGGATACACGACCGCTACCCGTTTATCCTCTCGATTCCGCAACACCGTACACGAACGATCCTCGAGGAGGGGACCAGGCGTTTCCCGTCGGTTACGGTCCGGTATGAACACCGTGCGGAGGAGTATCACGAACGTCCCGACAAGGGAAGAACCGACGAGGGCAGATTCGACGCGAACAGTCCCACCGTTACCGTACGCTGCACCGACGGCAGCACCTGGTCCGGCGATTACTGCGTGGCGGCCGACGGTGCTCACGGCGAAACTTCGGCTCGTGCCGGTATCACCCACAACCGGGGCTCGTACCGCCACCGGTTTTTCATGGCCGACTTTCGAGACCACACCGACCTCGGTTCGGCAGCGTATCTCTGGTTCACGCGACACGGCGCGGTGGAATCGTTCCCGCTTCCCTCGGGCGTGCGACGATGGATTGTCCAGCTCGACCGGCAAGCACCGGGCGAGTCCAACGGGACAGCCCCCGATCTGGAAGGAATCGTCCGGCAACGAGCGGGGTACGATCTGGACCGTGGCGAACGCCTCTGGGAGACTGGTTTTCAACCCTCCTGGAGCGAGGCCGAAACGTTCCACCGGGGAAAACTCTACCTCGCCGGGGACGCGGCGCATACGATGAGCCCGATCGGCGGACAGGGTATGAACGTCGGGTTCGGCGATGCTGCTTTGCTGGCGGAACTGTTCACGGGAGATCACCACGACGCGGATTCCGCGGTCCACTCCCGGTATCACAGGGTGCGGCGGCGCGCCGCGCGGTCCGCCACGCGACGCGCCGCCGCCGGCATGACCCTGGGAACGATGCGTGGATACCCTGCTTCGGCTGTCCGGAACGTGCTGGTACGGATAGCCCTGCTGCGGATCTTCAGACCGTGGATCGCACGGCATTTCGCGATGCTTGCGTTCAAAGCCGGCGAACCCGGGTAATCCTGGCGAAACCGAGCATGAGGGTCCGTCCCCGCAGCACCTCGAAGCCCGTCCGCCGGAGCAGGCGCTCCAGCCCCGGCCGATCGGGAAAGGACGCGAGACTCCGTGCAATATAGGCGTAAACCTCCGGATCCCCGTGCAGGATCCGTCCCCAGAGCTGCCCCCAGAAACGCAGCAACCTCAGCTGTACCGCCCGCCCCGCCGCGCGGGGGGAAAGGGAAAATTCGAGAAATGCCGCCGTTCCTCCCGGTCGCAGAACCCGGCGTGCCTCCCGAAGCGTCTGCTCGAGATCCGGAGCGTTTCGCAGGGCGTACCCGCCGGTAACGATATCGACGCTCTCATCGACAAGATCCAGGGAGTTCATATCTCCCGGGATAAATCGAACCGAACGCGAAGGTACGGCAAAACGCCGGCGCGCCCGGGCCAGCATTTCCGGAGACAGGTCCAGCCCCGTTACGACGCCCCGCGGGTACCGTTCGGCCAGCAGAAACGTGATATCCCCCGTTCCGCAGGCCAGATCAAGCACGACCGGGTACGACCGATCCTTCCGGGAGCCTTCACCGTCGGAGAACGCCGCCGCCCGCGGGAGTTTCCGCACGAGCAGGCGCTTCCAGGTCCTGTCCCGGCCAAAGGAGAGCATCCGCGTGATCAGATCGTACCGCGGCGCAACCACCGCGAAGAGACGGCGATTGTAAGCACGCTTACGCGCCGGCGTGGCCAGCTCCGTCGCCGCCACGCGACCTATCGCTCGAGTGCGTCCTGCCATCCCTGCATCGTCGAAATCATCCCGATTGTTGCCTTTCAACGGAGGGGAACGTACTTTTTCTGAACGATGAAGTCAAGAAATGCCGGCGGAAAGGCGACCGCAGTGGAACTCCAGGATACCGCGGTCTGGATCCAGGGTGTAGCCACGGCCGTTCCTCGCCACGAGTACAGCCAGGAGTTCGCCCGGGAGTTCATGAAGCGTGTTCCCCTCTACGGTGAGAAGGAACGACGCTTCATCGACCGGGTTTACGCCGATACCGGGATCGAGCGGCGGCACTCGGTAATCGCCGACTACGACCGGCCTCCGGAACAGTTCGAGTTTTTTTCCCGGGACGAGTCGATGCTTCCCGAGCCATCCTCGTCAAAACGGAACGACCTTTACATCGGAGCCGCGGCGGAGCTCGCGGAAGAGGCCGTTACCCGTCTCGCGGAGGAACAGGCGCTGGATCTCGGGTCGATCACGCACCTGGTTACGGTCTCCTGCACGGGCTTTTCCGCTCCGGGCTTTGACTACCACCTGGTACGGGCGCTGGGACTACCGGCGTCGGTCTTTCGCCAGCATATCGGTTTCATGGGTTGTTACGCCGCGTTCCCCGCGCTCCGCGCGGCCCATTCGATCTGCCTCGCCGACAAAACCGCACGGGTGCTGGTGGTGGACGTGGAGTTGTGCTCCCTGCACTTCCAGTTCAAGCCGGAACTGGACACGATCGTGGCTAACTCGCTCTTCGCCGACGGCGCCGCGGCAGCGTTGATCTCCCGGGATCCTTCCGCGGGGGCCGGCACCGATCTACCGGTCCCACCGGGGCGCCGGCGATACAGGATCGACGGGTTTTCCTCCCGGATCATCCCGGGCAGCGCCGACGCGATGTCCTGGCGCCTGGGAGACACAGCGTTCGATATGCGGTTGTCCTCGTACGTTCCGCGCCTGATCCAGGAGAACATCGGCGATGTGGTACGCACGACGATGAACGCCGTAAGCCTTGATCCGGAAACGGTCGCGTTCTGGGCGATACACCCGGGTGGACGGGCAATCCTGGACCGTGTGCGGCAGACCCTCGATCTCGCCGAGGAACGGCTGGACGCGTCGTACCGGACACTCCGGGATTACGGAAATATGAGTTCCGCCACGATCTTCTTCGTCCTCCAACGGATGCGTGACGATTCCCGCGGTGGGACCGTGTTTGCCGCGGCATTTGGCCCCGGCCTGACCGTGGAGTCCGCCCGGCTGGAGAAAGTCGTTTCATGACGTGGCGGACCCTGCTCTACCCGCCTGTCCGTTCGCGGGAACGGGAGATCATGGACGATCCCGATTCGGACCGGGAACTCCTGGAAAACACGCTTAGGCAGTTTCCCCGGACCAACCGCTTGCTCTCACGGATGCATCACCTGCTGGACCGTTATTTTCTCCGTGATATGGAGGCGAGACTCAAAACGCACCGCGTGAGTCGAGACAAAACGTTTACGATTCTTGACGTCGGAGCCGGTGCGTGCGATATCCCGCTATGGCTCGCAGCTCAAGCACGAAAACGCGGTATTCCGGTGGACATAACGTGTATCGACCACGATTCACGGGTCGTGGAGTTTGCCCGGGAACGCGTGGCACACGACCCGGATGTCACGGTCCAACCCGGCTCCGCCCTGGATATCGCCGGACGATACGACTACATCATGTGCAACCACGTGCTCCACCACCTGGATGACGGGGAGATCCGCCGGTTTTTCCAGGGAACGTACCACAGCTGCGGGCGCCGCATCCTCATAAACGACCTGCTCCGCTCGTACTGGTCGATCATCGGGTTCTGGCTGTTCGCCACGTGCTTCCTCAGGGACAGCTTTGCCCGGACCGACGGTATAATATCCGTAAGGAAGGGGTTCCGGCGTGTCGAGATCGAGGAGATTATCGCCACCTGTCCCTGGTCGACCCCCGGCACGGATTACCGTATCGGCCACACCCTCCCGGGAAGGCTCTACGTGGTAGCCACACGAGACACACGATAGCTGTGCAGGATATGTGGTAGCCACAGGAGATACATGTCAGCCACGCAGGATGCCGCTCGCCGAAAACGTCTTGATTTTGCTTCTTTCCTACGTTGTGGTGGCGTATTCTAATAGTGAAGGGACATAGTCCCGACACTTTTAGAATACCTGCTCCCGGAAAGCGTTCAACCTTCAACCGCGGAAACTCCGGCGCTTACCTTGAGTCGTTACTTCCTGAGGATCGTCACCAGGAGTCCCGAAGTTCCCGCGCTTCCGCCAGATCCATCCGGTACCGGAGACGCGGGTCCGGGATCGCGGAAAGCTCCCGGATCACCCGGTCCAGGATCGCTCGCGCCTCGTCCCGGTCCGTCTTCTGCGGAATCTCCAGGGTACCCTCGAAGTAAAAACCCCGTTCCAGAGCGCTCCCGGCGGCTTCAAAATCCGAGGCAGCGCGGTCTACCCAGCGGTTCCGTTGACGAACGTTACTGTTGCGCTCCCACAACGCGTGCGCCAGCTGCGTATAATGGTCGTAATACTGTACCGGAGCTTCACCGGCGTCCTGGATCGCCTCGTAGAGCGCCACCGAGCGACGCGCCAGGGAAACCGCGTAATCGTTGTTGCCGAACGAAACGGGCCATCGCGGCAGCTGCCGGTACACCTGGGTGAGCAGATAGTACACTTCCGCCTGTTCCTCGTCCCGCTCCAGCGCGTCCGCGGCGTAATCGCGGATATCCGACGCCATGAAGAGCGAGTTCAACACTCCCCGGAGTTCGCCTCTCTTCCCCATTGCGGCGGCGACCCAGAAGTACGGCTCCGCTCTGTCCGGCAGGAGATTCATCGCGTCCCGGGCGTAGGACTCCGCTTCCTCGAGCATCGCGATACCGCGGGAGCGTTCGATTGAACCTTCCCACGTGCCCAGGTCTACGGTGGCGACCAGGGCGCGAGCCCGGCGCCAGAGAAGCTCGCCCCGTACCGACCGAATTACCGGCGATTGCCGGTCCAGCAGATCCAGCACGTCCTCGTGGCGGTCAAAGTGATGGTAGTAATCCAGGCGCTCCAGTAGAGCTTCCGGCGCGTCGTCCTGCACGTCCGCATAAGCAACGGTCGTACCGAACAAGCTCAACAGGGTAAAGCACAGCAGTGCACGTCGCATACAACCTCCCAAGTCTCAAAACCTACATACATTATGGTGGTTACGGCAAGGTTACCGTCGCGTCGACTGTCCGGACGATCACGCGACGGAAGCACGAGTTGATGAACGAGGTGCTCTCAGTCTCCTATCCACGCGAGATTGTACAGGTCCAACCTGCGGTCCTTGTAGTTCGTCACGGATCCTTCATTCCGAAGTTCCGTCAACTTGTTGAGGTCCAGGTCCACCAGGAGCGTCATCTCCGTGTTAGGAGTACTCTCCGCCATGATCGCGTCGTGGGGAAAGGCGAAATCCGAGGGGGAGAACACCGCGGACTGCGAGTACTGGATATCCACGTTATCCACGCGCGGCAGGTTACCCACGCTTCCCGTTATAGCCACGTAGCACTCGTTCTCGATAGCCCGAGCCTGGGCGGTACGACGTACGCGGAGATACCCGTTCTTGGTATCCGTCCAGAACGGAACAAAGAGGATCTGCATACCCCACTCGCCCATGAGCCGGGCGAGCTCCGGGAACTCCACGTCGTAACAGATCAGGATACCGACCTTGCCCGCGTCCGTATCGAATACGCGCAGCCGGGTCCCGCCTTGCATCGCCCAGCTCCGGTTCTCCTGAGGCGTGATGTGCAGTTTGTACTGCTGCTCCACGCGGCCGTCCCGGTGACAGAGGTACGCCACGTTGTACATCTCCTCCCCTTCCCAGGAGGGCATACTGCCGCCGACTATGTTGATGTTGTACGTAACCGCCAGGTGCGACAGCTGGTCACGAATCCGTGGGGTGTACTCGGAGAGACTCTTCACGGCGGTGACGCTCGTCTCCTGATTCCCGAGACCCATGAGCGCGGCGTTGAAAAACTCCGGAAAAACGCAGAAGTCCGCCTGGTAATCCGATACGGCGTCGACAAAGAATTCCACCTGGTCGAGCAGATCCTCCAGGGATGAGACCGCCCGCATCTGCCATTGAACCATGCCGATCCGAACCTGCGTTTTGGGAGTGTTCAGCGGCGACTGCTGTCCGCGGTGATAGTAGATGTTGGTCCACTCCAGGAGGGTCGCGTTTCCCCGGGACTTGCGGTCTTCCGGAATATAGTCCTCCAGAACCCGTTTGATCTGAAAATCGTTGCTCAGCTGGAATGTAAGTATCGGATCGTAGATCTCGTGACGCGAGACTTTCTCTATGTATTCCTGGGTACTCATCTCCCGGGAGTGTTTGTAGTACTCCGGGATGCGACCACCCGCGAGAATCGCGCGGTAATTGTGTTCCCGGCAGAGCTCCTTCCGCGCGTCGTAGAGACGCCGGCCGAGACGGTACCCGCGGTATTCCGGATCGACGAACACATCCAACCCGTAGATCGCGTCACCGTTCGGTTTATGTACCACGGAATCGCCGCTCTCCATGAGATCGTCGTAGGTATGAACGTTGGAGAACGTCCGGTAATCCACGCGAACGGTGAGCGCCGCGGCCACGATATGTCCCTTGTCCTCGATCCCGAACTGCCCCTCCGGAAAACGTCGGATCAGGCCGGCGATCAGTTTCTTCGGCCATGCTCCATCAAGGTCCCGGTATACCCGGTCCATGAGACGCTTGATCTCGGGGTAGTCGTCCATCGTGAGGTTACGAAGTCGAAGGTGGTGTAAGTCCCGGTTGCTCATGAACGTAACGGTACAACGTCGGGAGACATCGCGGGAAGATGGTCGCGACGCGCCGCCGTGTATTCCCCGGCGCGGCTTTCCGCGGCGCCGGAAAACGCGGTACACTCTCCCCATGAGTACAGACTTACTCCGGGAGATCGCCGACCTCTCCCGGGACTACGGCGGACGCCCGAACTGGGTGATCGGCGGCGGCGGTAACACCTCGATCAAGGACCGGCAGTCGCTCTGGATCAAAGCATCAGGTACCACCCTGGCGGAGATCACACAGGAGCAGTTCGTGCGCATGGATCGCGCACGCCTCGCCGAGATCTGGTCCAAAACCTATCCGGACGATGCGGATACCCGGGAAGAGCGAGCCCTGGCCGACCTCATGGCGACCCGGGGCAGCGAGGAAACGGAGAAGCGACCGAGCGTGGAGACCCTGATGCACGCGCTTTTCCCACATCGGATCGTGTTCCACACTCACCCGACGATGCTGAACGGTCTCACCTGCTCGCGGGAAGGAGAGAATGCTGCTCGCCGGGTATTGGGAGCGGGCGTTCTCTGGATACCCACGGTGAACCCGGGGTATATCCTGGCTCGAACGATATTCGACCTGGTGGAGCAGTGGCGGAATGAAAACGACGGCGCGTACCCGCAGATCCTGATAATGCAAAACCACGGCCTTGTGGTGGCCGGTGAAACACCGGAGGAGATCCACGATCTCCATGCGTCGGTCACGGATGCGCTGGAAGCAACGGTTACGATCCGTCCCGATGATACCCCGGCGGAAACGGACCCAAGCCGACTGGAAGAGATCCGTGACGCGGTGGCCCACGCCGTGGCGGACCATCGGGCGGCCCTGGGAGACGCGCTGAACCCTCCGGACACGCGGACGTTCACCTCGCCGGAGCTGCTCCGGCGTGCCGCGACCAAGGAGAGTTTCGCCGCGATGCTGGGAGCACTCACGCCGGACCATATCGTGTACAGCGGACACAAACCGTGTTACGTCCCGGATGTTCCCCGCGTTTCCCTGGCGGCGGAGATACGGGCAGCGATCATAGAATACTGCCAGCAGGAAGAGGTCTGTCCCCGGATCGTTGTCGTGGGCGGACACGGCGCGGTCGCACTGGGTGCAACGCCAAAGAAAACGCGTCTCGCGCAAGAGCTTTTCCTGGACGCGCTCCAGGTGGTTCGGTACGCGGAAAACTTCGGCGGCGTATCACCGATGCCGGAGGACCAGGTGGAATTTATCCGAAACTGGGAAGTCGAGAAGTTCCGCGAAGAAGTAAGCACGGCCTGAGCGTGAGCGGCACGCCTGAGCGTGAGCGGCACGCCTGAGAGTACGCTGTAAAAAACGTTGATACCCCGTCCCGAACAGTGTAGTCTTAAAAGCAATGGCACGTATCAAGACGTTCAACAAGATCGCCCCGGAGGGGTTGACGGTGCTGGAATCTCGGGGACACGAAGTAGGACCCGATGTGGAAGACCCGGACGGAATCGTCGTCCGGAGCGCGAAGCTTCACGACCTGGAGTTCGGACCATCGCTGCAGGCGATAGCCCGGGCCGGCGCCGGGGTTAATAATATTCCGGTGGATCGCTGTACCGAACACGGTGTCGTGGTGTTCAATACCCCCGGATCCAACGCAAACGGCGTGAAAGAACTCGTCGTGGCGGGACTGATGCTCTCATCCCGGCGGATCGTGGAAGGATGCTCCTGGGCGCGGAGCCTCGATCCTTCAGCAGTCGACGTATCAAAAGAGGTGGAAGCGGGTAAATCCGCGTTTGCCGGTCCCGAGGTTGCCTGTAAAACGCTCGGCGTGATCGGTCTTGGAGCGATCGGCGTGATGGTGGCCAACGCCGGCATAGCGCTCGACATGGAGGTAGTGGGATACGATCCCTACCTTTCGGTCAAAGCCGCACTCAGCCTCTCCCGTGACGTAAAGCGAATGGAATCCCTGGAAGCGCTCCTGGCGGCATCGGACTACATCTCTATCCACGTACCCCTCACGGAGGACACACGGAACCTGCTCAATCGGGAACGCCTGGAACAGGTTCGCCCGGGAGCTCGAATTCTCAATTTTTCCCGGGATGGATTGGTGGAGGAGAATGCGCTGATCGCCGCCCTGGAGAACGAACGGGTTTCGCGATACGTTACCGATTTTCCCACCGCCGGGATACTGGGTCATCCCGGGGTCATACCGATTCCACACCTGGGAGCGTCCACGCCGGAAGCGGAAATGAACTCCGCCGCGATGGCCGCGAGGGAACTCGCGGATTATCTGGAAGATGGAAACATCACCAGGTCCGTAAATTTTCCGGAGTGTGTCATGGACCGGAATGCCGGCGACCGGCTGATCATCGCCAACAGGAACGTTCCCAACATAATCGGGCAGATCACGACGATTCTCGCCGGCGCCGGACATAATATCTCGGATATGCTCAACCGGCACCGCGGAGAGCTCGCGTACAACATTATCGATACGGACGAGGCGATTAAGGATACTACCCTCGAGTCACTCCGTTCGATCCAGGGAATCGTGATGGCCCGCGTGATCCACGGGAGCGGGACATGAATTCCGGGCGCTACGCCCGCCGGTCAACAGCGTTACTCCTGGCGATATTCGCGCTCGGCTTCTGGGGTATCTCTCAAGGTGCGGCTCAATCCACCGTCCCGGGAGATCCGGCGCCGGGAATCTACGCCGAGATCGAGACGAGCCGCGGTACGATTCTGCTTACACTCGAATACCGGCGAGTTCCCCTGACAGTGATCAATTTTGTCGGACTGGCGGAAGGTACGATCGAGCATTCCCGTACCGCCGGCAACAGGTACTACGACGGGCTGACCTTTCACCGGGTGATCGACGATTTCATGATCCAGGGTGGTGATCCGACGGGTACCGGAACGGGTGGACCGGGATACCGCTTCCCCGACGAGTTTGACCGGTCACTCCGCCACGACCGCCCGGGCATACTCTCCATGGCCAATTCCGGACCCGACACAAACGGCAGCCAGTTCTTCATCACCCACGTCCCCACGCCGTGGCTCGACGACCGGCACACCGTGTTCGGGAGCGTAGTGAACGGTCAGGACGTGGTGAATCAAATCCGTCAGGGAGACCGGATAGTGAGCGTGCGCATACACCGTGTCGGGCGCGAAGCAGAACGCTTTGCTACCGATCAGGCCGCGTTTGAGCGAGCCCGGGCGGACGCGATCGCTCGCCGGCAGGAAGCAACACGCCGGGCACAGGCCGAGACGGTGCGCCGTATCGAGGAACAGTTCCCGCAGGCCGACCGAGACTCTCACGGGATCTGGGTTCAGATCGAACGCGAGGGTCGAGGCGCTCCACCACGACAGGGAACCACCGTAAGCGTACACTATACCGGACGTTTCCTGGACGGCCGGGTGTTCGACTCGTCCCGGAATCGCGGTCCCTTCGAGTTTCCCCTCGGAGCGGGACGCGTAATCCGCGGTTGGGACCTGACCGTCGCGGAGATGCGACCCGGTGAACGGCGGACCGTCGTGCTGCCGCCGGAGCTTGCCTACGGTGACCGCGGTGCCGGAGGTGTGATTCCGCCGGGAGCGTTCCTCGTATTCGAGATTGAACTGCTCTCCCGCGGCGAATAACGCGCCGGGCCGATCGCGGCACGACCGTCGGAGGAGCGAACAGATCCATGGGTAAGCGTTCGACATTCTTTATCTGCACCGCCTGCGGACACGAGGAATCAAAGTGGCTCGGTCAGTGTCCCTCCTGTGGCGAATGGAACACGTTGCAAGAACGTTCCGCCACGGACACAGGAGCATCTTCCCGGCAGCGGTCGGCCGCGCAGGGAGGACCTCGACACGACGCGGAGCGACGCCGGAGTCTCCCCCTGGACCAGATCGATCCCGCCGATGGTCACCGGGTTTCCACCGGGATCGGCGAGTTGGACCGAGCCCTGGGTGGTGGCCTGATGCCGGGGTCCACGATCCTCCTGGGCGGCGAACCGGGCATCGGAAAGTCCACGCTCATGCTCCAGGCGGCAGGTATGGTCGGTGGCGGTTCAACGACCGGATCCGGCTCAACGGCGCCGGCGGCCAGGACGCCCCGGGATCAAGGTCCTGCCGCCGGGCCCGTTCTCTACATCAGCGGCGAGGAAAGCGCCGCGCAACTGCGTCAGCGCGCGGACCGGCTTGGAGTTTCTTCAGCGTCATTGCACATCCTCTGTACCGCCGACCTGGAAACGATCCTGCAGGAACTCAACCGTCTCTCACCGCGACTCATCATCCTGGACAGCGTGCAGACCACGATAGCCCCCGACGCCGGGTCCGTCCCGGGTACGGTCAATCAGATCAAGTACGTCACCCACGAACTGACCGAGTGGAACCGGGACAACCGGGCCAACCTGATACTCGTGGCGCACGTCACAAAAGAAGGCCAGATCGCCGGTCCGCGCGTGGTTGAACACATGGTGGACGCGGTACTTCTTTTCGAGCACTCCGGGACGGATCTGCGTTTTCTTCGGGCTACGAAGAACCGCTTCGGCGCGATCGAGGAGGTGGGACTCTTCACGATGGAACACCGGGGTTTGATCGAACTCACCGACCCGGGCCGGGTATTCCTCGGCGCGAACCGGAAAGAGAACCCCGCAGGAGTCGTTGCCGCACCGTGCTACGAGGGCTCCCGCGTGCTCGTGGTGGAGATCCAGGCGCTGACCGTCCCCGCCAAAGGCGCGGTCTCCCGGACGTTCTCGGAGCGGATCGACAACCGCCGGGTATCGCGCGTGGCGGCGGTACTGGAGAAACACCTGGGGGTTCGGTTCTCCGACCAGGATATCTACATCAACGTGGCGGGCGGCATCAGAATCCAGGACGTAGCGATCGACCTCCCCCTGGCGATCGCTCTCTACTCCGCGCGACAGGGGAAGCCCATCCCCGCCGGGACGCTCGCCTCGGGAGAACTCACCCTCGCCGGCGAGGTTCGGCCCGTCTCGCACCGCCGGCAGCGTTTAAGGACCGCCGGGGAGCTGGGGTTTTCACGCTTGATCGGCCCGCCGGACGCTAACGAAGGTAACGGGGCGGAATCCAGCGCGGTTGAAGGCGTTCCGGTTCAGTGGGTTGGTTGCAAACGCATCACCGACGCTGTCCGTGACGCCCTGAAGTTTGCAGAACCGTGTTGAAGACCAGAAGTGTACGCTCACGATCGAGAAAAGGAACCTGCACATCCACGATCCGTTCCATCGTCACATCCGGGTGCGCCCGGATCAGTTCCGCTTCTGTACCCACGGAGGCGCGCAACCCTTTCCAGGCAACGACTCGCGTACCCTCCGGGAAGACCCGGGCCAATCCGCTGAGCATCGCGTCGGTTGTCTGCTGGTACGCTCGAAACACCACCACCGGCGGCGGTTCGCTCCGGAAGAGCGTTCCTGCTTCCCGGGAGGGGCGGACCGAGTCCGCCTGTAAAATCCGCACCGATTCCAGACCGAGCGTTTCCGTTACCGTCTCGAGAAAACGCACCCGTTTTTCCTTGCGTTCCACCAGGTAACAGCGGTCCAGGCGCTCACCCAGGAGTATCGCGAGCGGAATCCCCGGGAGGCCCGCGCCGGAACCGAGGTCGAACAACACCGATCGTTCATAACGGTCAAGGATATCAGCCAGGAGCGGCGCACCGACCGCGCTGTCAAGAATATGCCGTACCGCCAACGTTGATCGGTCGCGGGAGTCCTCCGCGGAAATGAGCCCGTACACGCGACTCGACCGGAAGAGTTCCTCAAGGTATGTTGCAAGAAGCTCTTCCCGGCGGGAGGGTGACCCCGACGAGAGGGGTGCCCCGGTCGAGAGGGGTGACCCGGCTGTTATTTCGGCGATACCCGTACGGAGAAGCTCCCGGACAGGCTCGTCGCGACGATCCTCGCGGTGGTACCGGGGTCCGGCCTCGCCGGTCATGCCGCGGGGGACCCGCTCCGATTTCGTTCGAGACTCACCATGAGAACGGTAATGTCCGAGTTCCTGACGCCGGAGATGCGCGACGCCTGCCCTACCGAGAGCGGTCGTACCGCGATAAACTTTTCCCGGGCCTCGTTGGAGATGCCCGTGAGAGCGGAGAAGTCGAAATCCCGCGGTATCTTCATCTGTTCCAGGCGTCGGAAACGGTTGATCATCTTCTCTTCCCGTGCAACGTAGCCCTCGTACTTGATGTCCAGCTCAACCTGCCGCAACCAGTCTACCGGGAGTTCCTCAGGACGGTTTTCCAGAAAGGGCAGCAACATCGGGAGCGACACCTCGGGATTTTTCAGAATCTGCTGCAGACTCTTGCCGGTCTGGCCCCGCAGGAGTGCAGCCGCGGGATCGCCGTTCAGGTTTTGTACGTCCCGCTCCCGGAGATGACGGCTGCCGAGCGCGTTCCTGATCCCTGCTATCGTATCCCGCTTCTCCCGGAATCGCCGCCAGGCGTCTTCATCGTGCAGCCCCAACGAGTAAGCCAGTTCAAAGAGACGCATGTCGCTCGAGTCGTGACGCAGGTTCATGCGGTGCTCCGCCCGGGAGGTGAACATCCGGTAAGGTTCCCGGGTGCCCAGCGTAACCAGGTCGTCGATCATCACACCGATATACGCCTCCGATCGGTCCAGGATCACCGGATCTCTGCCCTGCATCGAGCGGGCGGCGTTTATTCCCGCCAGAAGTCCCTGCCCCGCCGCTTCCTCGTACCCGCTGGTACCGTTGGTCTGGCCCGCGATGTAGAGCCCTGAGATCGTTTTCGCCTCCAGCGTGGGATAGAGCTGCGATGGATCTATGTGGTCGTACTCCACGGCGTAACCGGGGCGCACGATCTCGGCTTTCTCCAGGCCGGGAATCGTGTGGATGAACGCCTCCTGCACGTCTTCCGGCAGGGACGTGCTTATCCCGTTCAGGTACATCTCGCCCGTGGTAAGCCCCTCCGGTTCGAGAAAGATCTGGTGGCGATCCCGGTCGGGAAACTTCACCACCTTGTCCTCGATCGACGGACAGTACCGGGGCCCCGAACCGACGATGAGACCGGAATAGAGGGGTGAACGGTCCATGTTCGCCGCGATCACGCGGTGCGTTTCTTCGGTGGTGTAGGTGATGTAGCACTGCACCTGCTCCCGGTCCACGGAACCGTTCGCGTAGGAGAACGGTACGATATCTTCATCGCCGAACTGGGGTTCCACCCGGGAAAAATCGATGGAGCGCCGCATTATCCGGGCAGGTGTTCCCGTTTTCATCCGACCCATACGGAAACCCGCCTGCTGCAACGCCTTTTCCAGACCAGTGGCGGCGGGCTCCGCGAGACGGCCCGCGGACGCGTGGTATTCACCTATGAAAACGCGTCCGTTCAGAAATGTTCCGGTGGTGACTATCACGGTACGCGCCATGATCCGCCGTCCCCGCTCGGTTACCACACCCGCTATACGGCGTCCGCTATCGTCGTAGAGGAGATCCGATACTGTATCCTGAAAGAGCGTCACCTTCGGTTCCGCCTCGAGCACCTGCTTCGCTTTCACCTGATACGCGAGCTTGTCCGCCTGCGCGCGGGGAGCCTGCACCGCGGGACCGCGACTTCGATTCAGCACGCGAAACTGGATCATAGTCTCATCGATGATCCGGCCCATTTGGCCGCCGAGCGCGTCGATTTCCCGAACCATATTGCCCTTGGCAAGACCGCCGATCGCGGGGTTGCAGCTGAGTTTGCCGATCGTATCGAGGTTTTGCGTGATCAGGAGGACCGGGAAGCCCATCCGGGCGATCGCCATGGAGGCTTCGATCCCGGCGTGACCGCCCCCGACCACGACGGCATCAACGTTCATATCGCTCAACCTACCATTGTTGACCGTTTTTGGTCTACTTTCCGACCGTTACTTTCCGGCCGTTACTTTCCGACGCAGAACCCGTTGAACACCGCGTCAAGAATGTCCGCCGAACTCACCTCGCCGGTGATTTCTCCCAGGGCGTGGATCGCTTCCTGCAGATCCAGTGCGATCGCGTCGATCGGAACGTTCCGGGTGAGACCGCGCTCGACTTCTTCAAGGGCAGTCACGGCGCGGTTCAGGAGATCTCTCTGGCGAAGGGAATCGATCACCGGGGTCGACTCGGCGACACGGGTTTCCGGTGTGACCCGGGCAAGGATCGTTTGCACAAGCGTGTTGATGCCGTGCAGCGAAACCGCGCTCACCGGAAGGAATCCCGCCGGAGCGTGCTTGCATCGGGGATCGTCGGTCTTGTTCCAGACCGGCACGAGTCGATCCGGAACCGGCGGTTCCGTCCTGTCGACGGCACGATCCCGGACCCAACCCAGCGATTCCAGGATATCCGTGTCCTCCCCGGACAGTCCCTCCGTGCCGTCCACCAGGTACAGTACGAGGTCCGCCGCTTCCAGAACCTGTGTTGTTCGGCGAATTCCTTCACCTTCGATCTCTTCCAGAGTACGCCGCAGGCCGGCGGTGTCGTACAGCGTGACCGGAACGCCGTCAAGGTCGATCGCGCTCTCGATATAATCCCGCGTCGTTCCGTGGGTGGCGCTGACTATTGCCCGGTCTTCCTTGAGAAACGCGTTGAACAGCGAGGACTTACCGGCGTTGGTACGTCCCGCCAGGGCCAGACGAACTCCTTCCTGGTACAGCCGGCCCGTCCGGTATGACCCGGCCAGTTGTTCAAGCGCCTTTCGTGCCGCCAGGATCTGATCCGGTGGAAGCGGTATCTCGCCGGTCTCCTCCTCGGGATAATCGAGTTGAACCGCTACACGGGCCATCACGTTCACCAGGTCCGTCTTCACCGCGTTGATCGCTTCCTCTACGCTTCCGCCGAGACGGTGCAAGGCCATCTCGTGACCTCGAGCCGTCCTGGAACGCACGATCTCCTGCACCGCCTCTGCACGGGTAAGGTCGATCTTGCCCGCCAGGAACGCACGCATCGTAAACTCCCCGGGTTCGGCCGCCCGGAATCCCTTCCGATAAAGGAGCGCCAGGATCTCCTGTACTCCGGGAATGCTGCCGTGGCAATAGATTTCCACGCTCTCTTCCCCGGTATAACTCCGGGGCGAGCGGTAGACTCCGAGCATTACGTCGTCCAGGGCTCGCCCGCTATCCGGATCTACCAGCATCGCCCGGCGTAACCGTCCCCCGGGACTCCGACGGATCGATTCAGGCCGGTCCGTGAGTGCCGCCAGCGTGTGAACACAATCCTCGCCGGACGTGCGTATCACCGCCAGGGCGGCGGTGCCGAGCGGTGTGGCCGGCGCGGCGATCCGGTCATTCTGTTGATGTATCACGGCATGCAATCCTTTCAAACCCGTCACGGGAGCGATCCGACTTCACGGCAGGCGGGGGGCCAGCGTCCTGGCAACGCGCCGTCCCGCGGAGTTGAAGGCCGACCGCAACGTCGCCCGGGGATCGCGTCCGGTTACCCGTTCTTCCAGCGTTGTTTCCGCAAGACGCTGGTCCCGGCGCAGATCGAACGCGCGGGCATGCACGTCCAGAACTACCGTGACGCCGTCGCCCTCAGTAAACCGGGAGATCCCGGCGGAACCGATCACCACCCGTTCAACCGACGCGAGGATGTCAAAAGGTAAAAGGTCGTACAGGTCGGTTACGGTAAGGTCCGATCGCTCCGCCAGAACACTTTCCACGGAGTTGCTCAGGTTTACCGGTACCACCTGGAAGCCTTCGTCGCGGAATTGCTGCAGCGCGCCCCGCGCGGCATCACGATTAGCGATCGGGTTTCCCGCGATGTCCCGGTCGATCAGGATCACCGCCGTGGGAATCCGCTGCGCGCCGGAAGTAACACGCATCGTGGTTACAGCGGAAAGCCGCGCTGTCAGTGTTTCCAGGCGCCGCGTATCTACCGGGTCATCCATCGCGGAAAACCAGGGACGCAGCGTTGTCTCCAGCCACACCGGTTGAACGATGATACGCGTCACGCCACTTACTTCCGGCGCCCGGAGACGATACCGGGCCAAGCCGTCCTCTCCCGTTGCAGCAGTAAAGACCTGTCGATCGCGGATTCCGTCGATTACGGGCCGCTCTTCAATCACCGATAGTTCAACACCGGTGGTCCGGTAAGCGCCGCGATCCTCCCGAATACGGGCATTTATCACCGGTCCCGTATCGGTCCCGAGCGGAACCACGATCTCGCCCGGGTCGACGGTGATAACCAGCCCGGCGGCGATCGCCAGGGCCCGATCCAGGCGTTCCCGCTGTTCCCGGGCTGTCTCCGGCAGTTCCTCCAACAAGCCACGCAGTACAAACAGGGGATCATCGGTGACGCCGTCATCCTCAGACAGCTCGTGCTCCACCGCTACCTCATCCGGTACCGTGAGAATAGAAGCGATATCATCGAGTATCTGGTCCTCGGTGTACCGAACGAGTACGTACCACTCCTGTACCCCGTCGGGACGACGAACGGTGTACGTGTCGACAGGATCGATATCGTCGAGTCGCTCCGTGGCAGCTTCTTCAAGTGCCCGAGCAACCTGATCAACAACACCTCGTTCGATCGTATCGTATCGGTCGACCAGTATCCGCGTGAGCTGGTCCAGCAGATCCCTCCGGGCCGCTTCGCGGGCGTCGCGCCGGGAATCGCCGGAACCGTAACCAAGGACAAACCGCTGGTCGTCATCGGAGGGAGGAACGTTCCGGACCCAGTCCGGAGGCGCCCAGTGGTCCGGCACACCGGCACACGCGGCAATTATGAGAAGCATCATAACAAGTCCGATCCATGGTAATAACGTCCGCATCACTCACCTGTCTTCCAATAGTATCACGATCGTCCACTCCGATTCGTCGACAAACAGCACAGGTTCCCGGTGGGGAAGAAACGTACCGGTCGTGTTCCGGAAATACCGCTCCAAAGCCTCGGGAGTTCGATGGAGCCACCAGACCCGTTCCCCGGGATTGTGACGATCCTCCTCGGGGTACGCCGTGGAACGGAGGATCGTTTTCAACAGGGCACGTTCCTCTGAAGACATGTCGCTATCCATGACGATCTTCATGGGAATACCCCGTTCTTCCACAACCAGGCTCAACTCGTACCGGACACGCCTCACCGCACGCTGCAGGGTGGTTTTCGGAAACGAATACAACGATATGAGCTCCGCGTCCACCGGTGAGATACCGCTGAACGACATGGGACCTCGGACTACCGCGTCCTGCACATACTCGCGATAAGGCGTCGGGGCTGATACGGTCATACTCACCCGACCATAGAACGCCGTTCCACGAAAGTCCCGTTCCGTTCGAAGCGTCAAAACGACTCCGTCCGATACCAGCGGTTCCGCGTACCGGGCTACCACGGTCAGCGCCTCCCGGGGATACTCCTCGGGAAGTTCCAGGTACACCGTACCGTCCCGTGCAGAGGATCGCTGCAGAAACGACTTCAGCTCTACGACCAGGTCCGGGTCGGGCGTCGGCCCCGCGGGAGCCGGCAATACGGGAGTCACCCGCTCCGGCGTCGGATCCGGTAAAGCTTCCGGCAGGGACGCTTCCGGGACGACCCGCTCCTCCTCCGGGAGAACTTCCCGCGGTCTCTCCGGTGCTTCCTGCGTGATCGCCGGGAAAGGTGCGGAAGGACACCCGGTGTACGCTATCACGAGAAAGACAACCAGCAAGGTGTAAGTAATCGGGATACCGCGCGTGGCGCGGCGAGACTTCCCGATACGGACACGGAAAAGGGTCACCAAGCGTGTCAAAACCGTACGACTACTCCGGGACAGCGGTCGAAATCGAAAGTGCCGTCACCAGGACCGGTGCGGCCGCCTCCCCTCCAAGAACGATTCGCCCAGGTGAAAGCGGGGTATAGAACCGGTCGTTCTCAGTATCATCACCGTCGTCGGCACCGGAAACCCGTTCCGTGTCGGTTTCGCTCGGACTAATCTCCGCCCGAAGCGTATGTCTCTCACTGTCGTCAACGGTAAAACTGATCTCCAACGTGTCATGATCAGTAAAAACGAGAGCGATACCGATCGAGACGCTGCCGTGAGAGACCTCGGTCTCGACCAGAATCTCGTCGGTACCTGCACTCAGGAGATACCCTCCCGCCTCCGGTGCACGTGAGACGCGGACTACCGGAAGGGATGCGTCCTCCGGATTCACCGTAAGGACCGTCCCCTCGGAGATATCCAGGTTCACCAGGCGCAGCTCCATCCGTGCCGCATCGGAACGGTCGGAGGGAAACGGAGACATGGGAACAACCATTGTGCCGGGCTGCGACAGGCGGTACCCCAGGCGGCCTTCCACAACGTCCAGGATCACGTCCTCCGTGCGCGTTACCGTCAGATCGCGGTGGAGGCTCTCATCTTCCGGTTCCGGAGCGACTCGTGCGATAACCGGAGTAAGGCGGCCCTCAAAGTCATACCGGAGAATCACACCGTCGTAATCATCACCGTCGGACCGTTCCGTTTCCACCTCGCGAACTACGAGATCACCGTACTGGACGGTCGATGTACCCTGTTCCGGGCGAGTCCCCTCGTCAGGTCCCCAGGGAAACACCTCAAGTCGGATTCTGTACACCCCGACTTCGGTAGCGCCGGAGAATACCGTCCGATCGTATCCGTCGTGGTAGTACCCTTCCGCGACGGGCACGCCACTCATGCTCCAGCGCATATACGGTCGGTGATCGTCCGCGGCTACAAGTTCCGCCACCGCGACCGCCTGAGCGTATCGGGCAAGCCGCGAAGGATATACCGCGAGACTGAGGATCTCCGGATGCACCGGGGAGACAAAGATCTGACGTTCTTCAGTCAGAAGCAGCGTGCCGTTACGCCACGCTTCGATCCGGAGGCGGTAGACACCGTCAGGATGATCATCGAGCAGAAATTCCACGGGTCCGTCGGAAGCCAGGGCAACACCGGAGATCTCCTCCTCCTGAACCACCGTGCCGGTGGAATCGCGCACGACCACGCTGATCGAGGTGGCAGGCTCCGTCTGCTCCCGGCGATACGACAGCTCCAGAGGAATCACCGTGCCCGGTTCCAGGATCGCGCCGGGATCTACGGTAGAAAGGGTGGTCTCCCGGGGATCGTCCAGCGCGGAAAACGGACCTTCCCCGCAGGAGAGCAATAACGACAGGAGGATCGCTACGAATGTAACGCGGAGAACCCCACCCATGCTTCAAATATACACCAAAACGGGGCCGAATACCACGGTTAGTTTAACGGTGCGTAGCCGACATACCGGGCGACACCACGCGTGCGTGGCCTTTGCTGCCGGTCGCTTCAGTCTACTGCGCGTCCGGGATCAGCTCCGGCAGCTCCGTATCGGCGGGAACCCGCTCAGCCCAGAGCGAGGCCAGGTGCAGGACCGTTTCCACGGCACGTACCATGGAAGGGACGGGCACCCACTCGTAGCGACCATGGAAATTGAGTCCCCCGGCAAAAATATTAGGCGTGGGGAGTCCCATTTCGGTGAGTCTGGCTCCGTCCGTGCCGCCACGGATCGGTTTCATAACCGGCTCCAGCCCGGTAGCGCGAACCGCCTCCTGCACCAGGTCCAGAAGAAACGGGTATCGCGTGAGCGTCTCGTACATGTTCAGGTACTGTTTGCGCGAAGAAACCTGTACGCTCGCTCGGGGATACGCCGCCTCCAGGGTCCTGGCAAGCTGTTCCAGGTACGCCACGCGCCGTTTCACCTGATCCGTGTCAAAGTCTCGGATAATCAGGTCGATCTCGGTGTGACCGTAGGATCCGCGTACTTCCACGGGACAGTAGAACCCGTCCCGGCCGTCGGTGGTTTCCGGACTTTCCGTGGTGGGAATAGAATCAAGGAACTTCCCCGCCAGCGTTACAGCGTTGACCATCTTACCTCGGGCGTATCCGGGATGGATCACGTACCCTTCTATCGTGACGGTGGCGTGCCACGCGGAGAAGCACTCCGCTTCAATGCTTCCCTCTCGTCCGCCGTCGAGAGTAAATCCGAACCGGGCATTCAGTTTGTCCAGCGGGAGCTTGTCCACACCGCGGCCGATCTCCTCGTCCGGGGTGAACACAATCTCGATCTCACCGTGGGGAATCTCCGGGTGTTCCCGGAAGAACCGTACGGCGCTCATGATCTCCGCCACGCCCGCTTTGTCGTCGGCGCCGAGCAACGTTGAGCCGTCGGTCGTTATGATCGTATCGCCCGTATGATCCCGCAGCTCCGGATAATCCGCGGGATCAAGAGTATAGCCGTGGCCGATTTCCAGCACCGACCCGTCGTAATCCCGCCAGACTTGTGGATTGACGTTTTCACCCGACAGATCAGGCGCCGTATCAAGATGAGCCAGAAATACGATCGCCGGAGCGGAAATTCCGGCCGTAGCGGGAATCCTGGCTATAACGTAGCAGTGTTCCGTCACCTCCACGTCGGTCACTCCGAGCGCCTGCAGCTCCTCCGCGAGAAGACGCGCCAGGTCAAACTGCCGGTCCGTGGACGGCGTGGTCTCGGCGTGACGATCACTCGTGGTATGAACCTTTACGTACCGGAGGAATCGCTCCTCCAGGTCCGTCGCGATCGCTGCCGCCTGCTTTTTATTCCGAAGCAATCCGTGTAAGTCCATGGCGCATGATAGCCGGGTTTGATCCGATCCCGCAAGTTTCCGTATATTACAACAATGGAAATTCCCCAGTACCCCGACACCGCACCGATCAACCTGGATATGCGGGGTCAGCTTCATCCGCGACTCGCCATGCTTCCCGACGGGGTGTCGGAATACACCTTCGCCGGTCTCTACCTCTTCCGTCGAACGTACGATTACCACCTGTCCCGACTCCCCAACGACGGGCTTCTCGTAGCGGGCCGCAAGGACGGCGAATCCTTCTGCATGCTGCCCTGCGGGCTGCCGGACGAGGACGAACTCGTTATCGAGCTGATGACCCGGTACAGCTATATCAAGGGCTTGAGCGAATCGAACGCGGACGCGGCTTGGATCCGTATGGAACGCCTGGGCTATACGGTGCAGGAAGACCGCGACAACTTTGACTATCTATACCGAAAGGCCGACCTGGCGGAGCTCTCCGGTCGCAAGTATCACAAGAAACGCAATCACGTGAACGCATTCATCAACAACTACCACTACGACGAAGGCCCTCTGACACGGGAAAACCGGGATGAGGCGTTGATGATCCTGGAGAAGTGGCAGGCGCTGCGAGAGGACCGCAGCGACTACGCCGCCGCCCGGGAAGCGCTGGAACGGTTCGAGGATCTGGAGCTGAAAGGATACCTGGTATGCGTGGACGGAAAAGCCGTAGCGTACACCCTGGGAGAACCGCTTATGAAGGGGCGAAGTTTCGTCGTGCATTTCGAGAAGGCGATCGATCACTATCGCGGTATTTACCAGTTCATCAACAAGGCGTTCGCGGCGATTCTCCCCCGGCACTATGTCTGGATCAACCGGGAACAGGACCTGGGAGACGAGGGCCTGCGGCAGTCCAAGATGACCTACCGCCCGTCGGGATTCGTTAAGAAGTACCGCGTCATCGCGTCGGAGTCCCACCGTGCCCCGGACGCTCACTGACGCGCAGCTTCGAGCCCTGCGGGAGCTCACCGATGAGCATCCCCTGATAATCACTGATGTCGGCCCGACCGGGCCCGACAATGAAGCGGCGTTCACCCTGTGCACGCGGGACGCGCCGGGCCTTTTCAGCTATCTCACCGGGATTCTGGGAACGCGGGGATTCAACGTCCTAAGCGGAGAAGTGCTGACCACGGACGACGGCTTTGCCGTGGACAGCTTTCGCGGGACGGTAGCACCCGCCGCGATCGAGTCGCCGGGATCCTTTGATTCATGGCTCACAGAGCTGGAAGAAGAGTTCTGTCACGTCCTGGCGCCGCTCTACCACAGCCCACCGGATCCGTCCTCGGTCCGCGACGCGGTGGTGGAACAGGTGGCAAGCGCGGTGAGCGCTCCGTTCTCGCCCGAGGGGGTCGTCGCCGCCGAGACCGACACCCGGTTGCTTCCGATCGAGATCGCGATCGCCCAGGAAGGATCGTTGACGCGTATTACCGTGCAATCTCAGGACACCGCGTTTTTTCTCTACTCCCTGGCAAGCGCGCTTGCCATGCAGGATATCTCGATCCGGCAGGTGGAAATCGATACCCGGGGTGATCGCATTCTCGATATTTTCCGGGTAACCACCGGTACCGGCCGGCCGATCACCGATCCGGCGGACCACCGCCGGCTCCAGCTCTCGATTCTCGTGACAAAGCAGTTCTCCCACTTTCTCGGTGGTGCAGCAGACCCTCACGGAGCGTTCACTCGATTCGAGGAGCTCGTGCGCCAGGTGGCCGAAGAGGGCGCCGACCGGCGGCTGGAACAGCTCCTGGCGGATCCGGAGGCACAGCGGGAGCTGGCGCGGCTGCTGGGAGCGAGTGACTTCCTCTGGGAAGACTTCATCCGGCTCCAGTACGAGAGCCTGCTTCCCCTTCTGCGCGACGACCAGTCTCGGCGACTTCTCAGCACCCGCAGCCAGGAGTTGGAAGGAAAGCTGGATCGCCGCCTGGCGGAGTCCGGCACCCGGGACGAGCGTCGGGCGATTCTCAACCGTTTCAAGGATCACGAGGCGTACCTGATCGACGCGGACCATATCCTGCAGCGGAATACCGATTTCTTCTTCCTGAGCCATCGACTGACCCGCCTTTCGGAGGTCGTGGTGGACCGGGCGTTCCGACTTGCCTGGAACGAGCTGGTCCGACGGTACGGTACACCCCGGACCGCAGGCGGCCTGGCGGCGGATTACGCCGTATTCGGTCTGGGCAAGATGGGGGGAAGCGCCCTGGGATACGCCTCCGATATCGAGCTGATCGTGATCTACAGCGACCGCGGAGAAACCGACGGAGGCGGCAGACATTCGATCGCCAACGGCGAGTTTTTTGAACGGCTCGTGGTGGAAGCGACGGACCTGATCGAAGCTAAGCGGGAGGGGATCTTCCGTATTGACCTGCGGTTGCGGCCGTACGGCGAGGATGGTCCCCGGGCGGTCCACATCGAGTCGTTCATCGAGTACTTTGGACCCCGGGGCAAGGCTCATAGCGCGGAGCGACTCGCCCTGATCCGCCTGCGCCCGATAGCGGGCGACGGTGAACTGGGACGGCGGGTGGTGGCTATCCGGGACCAACTCGTGTACGAGGCGGGGTCGATCTCAACCGGGGAGATCCGGGAGCTCCGCAAGCGCCAGGCCGAGGAGAAAACGGTAAACGGCCGGTATAACGCCAAGTTCAGCCCCGGTGCCCTGGTGGACCTGGAGTACAACGTGCAACTCCTGCAGGTGGATCACGGACGGACAAATCGGGATCTGCGAAACCCCGGTATCCACGCTACCCTGCGCGGCCTCTCGGAAGAAGGAGCGATAGACCCGGATGAGGCGGAGGCGATGATCCGGGCGTACCGGTTCCTGAGAAACGTTATCAACGGCCTGAGGATGCTTCGAGGCAACGCCCGCGACCTGGATCTTCCCGAGTACGGTACCCCGGAGTTTCTACACCTGGCGCGCCGCATGGGGTACCGTAATACGCCGGACCTGGAGGCGACGGAACAGTTGCGTGTGGACTTTGAAGTGGAAACCGCGGCGGTCCGGAGCTTTGTGGAACGCCACCTCGGCGAGGATGCGGTTCCCCCGCTGCCCGGCGGCAACCCGGCAGACCTGGTACTTTCCGACGCGCTGAGCGAGGAGCTCAGCTCGCGGTTGTTGACCGCCGCGGGGTTTCGGGATCCCCCCCGGGGTATCGCAAATCTCCGCCGAATGACCACGGAGAAGACACGGGAAACCTTTGCGCGACTGCTTGTTCTGGCCTGGGACTACCTCGCGCGATCCAGCGATCCCGACATGGCGCTCAACAACTGGGAACGCTTCACCGAACACGTTTTCGACCGGGAGGCGTTCTTCCGCCAGTTGCTCTCGCAGCCGCGTCGCATGGAGATCATGCTCAGAATCTTTGCGGGCAGCCAGTTTCTCGCGGATACGCTCATCAGGAACCCGGCGTTCCTGGAGTGGATCAGCGACCCCCGGGTCGTGACGGAACCGGGTACGCAGAAGGGGATGGAAGCGGAACTGCGCTCTCATCTGGCGCAGGAGACGGAACGGACGGGCCGGCTGAACGCGATCCGCCTCTACCGAAAACGGGAGATACTGCGGATCGGCACCCGGGATATCTGCCTGGCGGGCCGGTTCGGCGATACTGTACGGGAACTGAGCGCGCTGGCCCGGGCGGTGGTACAGGTAACACTAACGGAAGTTCTTGCGGAACTACCCCGGGAAGAACGGCGAGGTCTGGGACGGTTCTGTATCCTTGCGTTCGGGAAACTCGGCGGTGACGAACTCAATTACAGCTCGGATATCGATCTTCTGGCGATCTACGAGCCGCGGGATTCCACGTCCGGGGACAACCAGGAAGAGATCTGTGCCCGGGTGTTCCGCCGCGTTGTTCGGGATATCTCGGACTTTACCCGGGATGGTCGCGCCTACCGCGTGGATCTTCGCCTCCGCCCCTGGGGCAACGCGGGGCGCCTGGTATACCGCCTGGATACGATCCTGCGATATTACGAGACGGAAGCGGAACTGTGGGAGCTTCAAGCGCTGCTCAAACTCGCGCCGATAGCGGGAGACCAGACGCTGGGCCGGGAGTTTCTCGCTCGCGTACAACCGGGGTTTACGCGCCGTCTTCAGCGGGCGGGACGGGAGCGCATCCTGCAGACCGTCCGTTCCCTGCGGCAGCGCGCGGTGGAGCAGTATGACCCCGAAGGCGGCTCCGACGTGAAGAACGGAACGGGAGGAATTCGCGATATCGAGTTTCTCCTGCAGGCGCTTCAGTTGCTGCACCACAATCTTTACCCGGAGCTGCTCACCACGAACACGATGAACGGACTGATGCACCTGGAAGAAGCGGGCATCATGGAGCCGGACCTGGTGGAACAGCTCCGGAGCGACTACCGCTTTCTCCGGAGGATCGAGCACTTTCTGCAGGTGTACGAGGACCGACAGCTCCACGCGATCCCGCAGGAACGGCGGGCCCTGGCAAAACTAGCCCAGGTCGTGATCGATTCACCGACCGACGCCACCGAACTCATGACGCGGCTGGACGAAACACTCCAGCGGGTGCGCCGGGAATATCACCGCGTCGTGGGTACCGATTAGCCCGGCTCAACCATCGATTTTCTTGTTCAGGCTGATCATCTCGATCAAGCCAAGGGCGGCGTCCCAGCCTTTGTTGCCGGCTTTTGTACCGGCCCGCTCCACTGCCTGCTCGATCGTGTCCGTAGTGAGAACACCGAACATCACGGGTACGCCCGTCTCCAGGCTGACTGAGGCGATTCCCTTGCTGGCCTCCGCGGCGACGTAGTCAAAATGCGGCGTCGACCCGCGGATCACAGCGCCCAGGCAGATAATACCGTCCCAGGAGCCGCTTCGGGCCATTTTCTGCGCTACCAGGGGCAGCTCCCACGCGCCCGGTACTTTTGCGACGGTTACGGCCGACTCCTCCGCGCCGTGACGCACGAGGCAATCCATCGCTCCTTCCACGAGGCGGTCTCCGATGAATGAGTTGAACCGTGCCACCACTATTCCGATCTTCAATCCCTGTGCGTCCAGCGTTCCTTCCAGCGTCTTGTAACTCATTGTGTTTCCTTTCCCGTTATTTCTTGAGATGTCCCATTCGTTCAAATTTCGTACTCAGGTACGCCTGATTATGGTCAACGTGGCCTACGAGCAGCGGGACCCGCTCGGTCACCTTCACGCCGCCGGCCTCCAGCGACTCGATCTTGTCCGGGTTGTTTGTCAGGAGGCGTACGCGTTCGTACCCGGCGTGGCGCAGCACCGCCGCGGCGGCGCCGAACCGCCGCTGATCCGCGGCGTGTCCCAGCGCCAGGTTTGCCTCCACCGTGTCCATGCCCTGATCCTGCAGCGTGTAGGCCCGGATCTTCTCAAACAGCCCGATACCCCGACCTTCCTGCCGCAGGTAGACGAGGGCACCTCCTTCCCGGGCGATGAGGCGCAACGCTTCATCCAGCTGTGCCCCGCAATCGCAGCGGTGGCTGTGAAGCGCTTCTCCCGTGAGACACTCCGAATGGACCCGCACGATCGGATTGGCGGGCACTCGGCCGGGCCGAACCGTTCCGGCGGGTTTAGTCTCGCTACCACGTGTCTGATTACCCTCCGCCTCGATGTCTTCTCCGTCCGTATTCTTGTCTCCCGGATGCTCGAGCAACAAAACCTCCGGTGTGCCGGGGTCGCCGGTCCGGTACGCGGTGGTACGGAACTCACCGAACGCCGTGGGCAGTCGTGCCGGCGTGGACCGTTCCAGCGGTATGTCGCCCACGGTGTCCCGGTAGACCACCAGGTCCGCCACGGATACCAGGAGCAGGTCGTGCCGTTCCGCCAGCGCCTCGAGCTCCGGGCCCCGGGCCATCGTTCCGTCGTCGTTGAGTACCTCGCAGATCACACCGCTCGGGAGAAGACCCGCCAGGCGCGCCAGATCCACCGCCGCTTCCGTGTGTCCCGCCCGGGTCAGCACGCCTCCTTCACGCGCCACCAGCGGAAAGATGTGCCCCGGCCGAACAAGATCCGCCGGACGGGTAGACTCGTCCACGATCAGCGCGATCGTCCGAGCACGGTCCTCCGCGGAAATACCCGTTGTAATGCCGGTGGCGGCGTCCACACTCACGGTGAACGCGGTGCGGTGGCTCTCGGTGTTGGTGGGCGACATCGGATCAAGCTGCAACCGTCGGGCGATCTCCTCAGTAACGGGCTGGCAAACGAGCCCGCGTCCGTGGATCGCCATGAACGCCACGTTCTCCGGCGTGGCAAACTCCGCCGCGCAGATCAGGTCGCCTTCGTTCTCCCGGTCTTCGTCGTCCCGCACGAGAACGATCCGTCCTCGGCGCAAATCCTCGAGGGCCTCCTCGATGCGGCGTACCGCCAGAGTGCGGCGCGAACTGCCGGTAGCTGCCTCGCAGCGCTTTGCTTCGGTCTCTTTTCGTTTCATCGCTGATACCCCCATCTTGCGAGCTTCTCCATGGTAAGCTCGGATCCGTTCTCTGCTGCGGTGCGGTCATCCCGATCCGGGTCGACTCCGAGCATGCGAGCCACGTAACGGCCGATGATATCCACCTCGAGGTTTACGTTGTCACCGATCGCACGCTCCCGCAGGACTGTCCTGTCCCAGGTTACGGGAATTATGTTCACGGTGGCCCGCGTTCCGCTCAGTCCCGCGATCGTAAGGCTCACCCCGTCGAGCGCCAGCGAACCCTCGGCGACGCAGTATAATGACAGCTCCGGAGGAATCTCCACGGTGAGGAAAACGTTCTGCCCTTCCCGCTGCAGATTCTGCACCCGGGCGACGCCGTCCACGTGTCCCTGAACAAAGTGCCCCCCCAGCCGCGTGGCGGGAGTTACGGCCCGTTCCAGGTTTACGGAGCGGCCCGGACGGTACTCCCCGAGGGTGGTTTTCTCCAGCGAGACCGCCAGAGTCTCTACCGTGAACCGTCCGCTCCCGAGGGCCGTCACCGTCTGGCACGCTCCGTCGATCGCGATCGAGTCGCCCGTTACCGTTCCCTCGAGCACCGTCTGAGCCTGTATCTCCAGGAGCTGGTACCGCCGCTCACGCCGGACCGAAATTACCGTCCCGATCTCTTCAATTAATCCGGTGAACACGTTTCACCTCCTGCGACACATCGTTCTCCGGGGTCTCGTCACTGCCGTACTCTTGCTGCTCGCGACCGGCGGAGAGAATCGAATCCCGCCAGCCCGGGCGCAACCCGTCAAAGCACTGCTGCTCCCCGATCGACTGCCACCGGACCTCCTCAAAGCGCAACGCCCGGGATACGCGATCGATCGCAAGGTTACCTACGGCATCACGGCCTTCGCCGAGGATGATCGGTGCGAAGTAGAACGTCACTCGATCAAAAAGTCCTGAACCAAGAAAACTGGTGACCACCCGGGGACCACCCTCGACCATGACCGACCGGATCCCGACGCTCGAGAGCGCATCGAGTACGCTCCGCGGCTCGAGGCCGCCCCCTTCTCGGGAGTCGCATTCCAGTACGGTGACGCCCCGCTGCTCCAGACGGTTCCGGCGGTCCGTCGTTGCTCCCGGAGCCACGCATACCACCAGTTCCCGGGCTCGTTCCCGCACCAGCCGGGATCCCGCGGAAATCGAAGCGCTGCTGTCCAGAACGACCGCCCGGGGAGAACCGGAAGCGATCTCCCGATGATCGCCCGGGGAATCGCCGACAGGCTCATCGGAAAGCCTGACGTTCAGCAGCGGGTCATCCGCTTCCACCGTGCCGCGGCCGACGAGCACCGCGTCGTATCGTGCACGCAAACCGTGGGCGGAGCGTCGGGCGGACTGATCGGTGATCCACTTGGAATCGCCCGTGCCGGTGGCTACACGTCCGTCCAGGGAAAGCGCGCTCTTGAGATGAACGAACGGCCGGTGAAGCGCCATGAATGTATTGAAAACCTCGTTCTCGCGCAGAAACGCCCCGGGGTCTCCCGGCAGATCTTCTCCCAGGACGTCCACGACCACACCGGCCTCCCGGAGAATGCGGACACCGCGACCGCGCACCGCCGGGTTCGGGTCCCGCTGGGCGATCACCACGCGGGACACTCCCGCGGCAATGATCGCGTCCGTACACGGGGGGTGGTGTTTTTCGGGCGAACGAAACGAGCATGGTTCGAGATTACAGTACAATGTCGCGCCCCGTACCCGTTCCCGGGTATCCCGCGAGGCATCCGTCCCCGCGCCGTCGCTGCCGACGCCGGCAGCGTCGAATGCGGCCGCTTCCGCGTGAAGCCCTCCGTACTGTCGATGGTAACCGGTGCCGACCACTTCTCCGGCCTTTACGATCACTGCGCCGACCCGGGGATTGGGCTCAACCCGACCGGCGCCGCGATGTGCGAGCTCGAGAGTCCGTGCCAGCCACCGATCGTCGTGATCGCGGCACATAGAACCTCCCGGCTCGGGGCTCCTGGAATAAAAACGCACAAAAAACCCCGGCTGTCCCTTATAGGACGACCGGGGCGTAACTGCACGACGGGAGGTGTGAAGCGGGAAACCGTACCGGCCGGCAAAGCGGGAAAACTCCCCTCCACCGCCGAGCGGCAGGCCCGGAAACACACACGGCTTTCTCCCATCCGGACTATACCGTCGGTACCGGAATTACACCGGTTCAGCGTCCGGGAAACCCCGGAAACACTCGCGGACTTTAACCGCCGGTCGGGAATTGTCGGTAACTGCCGACGCACCCTGCCCCGAAAACCACCTTCAATGTAACGTGAGTCGTTCGAGCGGGTCAAGCGTCCGATCGCTGAATCCGGCGTGTCCTTAATCCTCGCGAGGTGGATCGCCCTGCTCCTGGATCATCGCTTCCAGTCCCTCGTGATATCCCGGCCAGTGGTCCTTCAGGGAGAACGGCAACCAGCGTGATCGCTCACCCATCCGTACGAGGCGTCCCACATGACGGTATCCCAGAATCGCCGGAGGCAGACCCGTGATCAGATCCCTTCCGTTGACGATGCGCAGAAGCTGCTCTTCCTGTTCGTCGAACCAGATCGCCCCGCGGCGGTTGAAGATGCGGGGCATGCCGAACGTGATCGCCCGCACCTCCTTTTCCGGAAACCCCGGGTAGAGATCCAGGAACGCCAGCGACACGACCGCTCCACCGCCGCTGTGACCGATCAGCAGGATCCGGTCCGGCTCGAATCGTTCGATCAGACGATGCACCTCGTCGCGTATGGCCAGGTACTTCACGAGAAAACCCCAGTACGCACGGATCCGGGGATTCTCCGCGTAGGGAACGCGCCGCTTCCAGACCATAGCGTTCATTCTCAGGTCGCGTAGATGGCGGTGAGCCTGGGAACCACGGAACGCCAGGTGCAGCGTCTCGCCCCGGGGGATCGCCACGCCCAGAATGTGCGTATCCTCGTCGCCGAAGTAGTGAAGATCCCAACCGGTTTCGCGATACTCCTCGCGCTCGCGCCAGGCGGCGCGAGCCATATCAAAGAACGCGCGGAGCTCTTCCAGGGAGTAATCCGGCTCGTGAGTCACCTCCTCCAGACGTTCCCCCGCGGGAAAAGTCTGGCAACCCGTTGTCGCGAAGACGGAAACTGTGACAAGCAGGATCGCCAACCGTCGCATATACTCCCACGTGGGCTCGCGCGACGCCACCTCGCGCGACGCGTCCAAACGAATCCGGACTCTTATCAATGAGTTATGGTATGCAGCTCACCGGGATCGGTCAATCTACGGTCTGATAACCCTCCCGCTGCGTTTTTACCGCCACGATCTCGCGATTCCCCCGCAGATAGACCCGTGGAATCCGCGCGGTAAAGCCGCAGGTGATCTCGTAGGTGATCGTCCCGGTCAACTTGGCAAGTTCCATCGCGTCGATCGTCTCCTCACCGGAACTCCCCATGAGAACCACTTCCTCCCCTACGTCCACCCGGGAAGCTATCGGAGTGAGGTCGACAGTGATCATGTCCATGGAGACACGGCCGGCGATCGGTAAACGCCGCCCATGCACGAGCACCTCGCCCTTGTTGGACAGGGAGCGGGGATACCCGTCGCCGTACCCGATCGGGACGACACCGATCACCGACCCCGCGCCGACCTTCCAGGTCCGACCGTACCCGACGGTCCAGTCCCGGTCGTACCGGGTGATCTTCACGATACGGCTTACCACGCTCATCGCCGGACGGAGCGGTACGGTCTGATCCACCTCGTCGCTGGGAAACATACCGTACATCGAGACCCCGGGCCGAACCAGGTCGAACGCGGACTCCTCGGGGAAATCGATCAGCGCCCCGCTGTTGGCTGCGTGCCTGAACCGCGGACGGATCCCCTGTTCCGATGCCTCCCGGACAATGTTCTGGAAACGATCGATCTGTTCGCGGGAGAACGTCTTGTCCCGCTCATCCGACGCGGGGAAATGGGTGTAAATACCCTCCACGGTGGAATTCGGCAGCCCTGAGATTTCCACCAGGTCACGGACCGGGTTGTCGGAAAACAGACCCATCCGACCCATACCGGTATCGATATTGACGTGGATCATCGCGGTGGTACCAAGCCTCACCGCGGATTCGCTGAGAAGCCGGGCGTAATCCAGCGAGCCGGCACTCAGTCGAGCCCCCTGCCGCAGTGCGATATCGATCTCCTCCGGGAATATATCCTCCAGGATCAGGACGGGGACGGTAACTCCCCGGTCCCGCAGGATCAGGTACTCTTCCAGGCACGCCACGGCGAGCATCTCCACCCCGTAGCGCTCCGCCGCCGCTCCCACCGCCTCGATACCGTGACCGTAGGCATCGGCTTTTACCGCCGGCATCAGCTTGGACCGGGACACCCGATCGGCAAAGAGACGCAGGTTGTGATCGATCGCATCCAGGTCTACGTAGGCCCGTGTTTCGCGCAGCCCCATCATACTCGATACTCCTCAATTTCATGAATTAAACGAATAAAAGCTGTACTCGCTTGATATCCAAGATTCGCACGATAACCGGAGGCAGTCAAATCGTTTCGGTTCAGGGAACGGTGCGTGCCGCCGGGTCGTTTTTTTCCGCCGGCGTGCCGCCGGCGTGCCGTGCACCCGGTGTGGCCAGGAGCTTTTCAGTTTGCAAAATACCGATATCGCCGGTATCATGAATCCCAGGTTTCGATCACAACCCACAACAGAATGCTGACACCACAACGACATTAACGGAGGCGAAAATCATGGCCATACAGCTTAAGAATCTCGGTAAGGCAGTGTTGGATGCGCAGTACGCCGTTCGCGGCCCGATCGTCGCGCGCGCACAGGAACTCGAACGGGAAGGCAAAGAGATCGTGTTCTGCAACATCGGCAACCCCCAGTCGCTTAAACAAAAACCGATAACGTATCTGCGACAGATCCTCGCGCTATGCGAGTACCCTCAGTTGCTCGACGACGGAGCGTCTCTATTTCCACGGGATGTCCGGGAGACCGCGAAAGCACTGCTCACCGGCTCCAAACACGGACTCGGCGCATACTCCGAGAGCAAAGGGATCCGGATAGTTCGCGAAGCGGTGGCGGCGTTTATTCAAGACCGCGACGGTATCGATACCGACCCGGACGAAATCTTTCTCACCGACGGCGCCAGCAAGGGAGCGCAGTCGGCGCTTCAGATCCTGGTGGCCGGTCCCCAGGACGGTGTGATGATCCCGATTCCGCAATATCCGCTCTACTCGGCGACGCTCACGCTGCTCAAGGGACGTCAGGTCCCCTATTACCTGGACGAGGACAACGACTGGCAACTCTCGCGAAAGATGCTTCAGGACGCTCTCGACAAGGCGAAGAGTGAAGGCACGAACGTCCGGGGAATCGTCGTGATCAACCCGGGTAATCCCACCGGATCGGTGCTGGACAAACAGAACGTAGCAATGATAGTCGACTTTGCCCGGGAAAACGACCTGGCGATTATCGCGGACGAGGTATACCAGGAGAACATTTACGCCCAGGGAGCGGAGTTCGTCTCATTTGCCCGGGTTCTCTCGGAAAAGAACGCGGATGATGTCAGTCTTTTCAGCCTCCATTCATGTTCAAAGGGGTTCCTCGGCGAATGCGGCCACCGCGGGGGATACTTCGAGATCCGCAACGTCCCGGAGGATGTGGCCGCCCAGATCCTGAAGTTGCAGTCGATAAACCTCTGCTCAAACCTTCCCGGCCAGATCGCGACATACTGCATGGTGCGCCCACCGCGGCGCGGTGAGGAGAGTTACGACCTGTACGTGAAGGAGCGTGACGCGATCCTGAGCGCGCTCCGGGAGCGAGCGGGAATAATCGCAGAAGGGCTCAACAAGATCCCGGGAATTACCTGCAATACCGTGGCAGGAGCGATGTACGCGTTTCCCATGATCACGCTGCCTCCGGGTAAAACCGACAGCGACTACTGCATGGCGCTTCTGGAGGAAACCGGCGTGTGTGTGGTACCGGGATCCGGATTCGGACAGCGGCCGGATACCGCGCATTTCCGGACGACCCTTCTGCCGCCGACGGAAAAACTCCGGGAGGTAGTGGAAGCGATCGGCCGATTCCAGGCGTCATACCGGTAACTTCCGTCCGGCGCGGCAACGCGCCGGTCTATACGACTCAGGACGCGATAAACTCCTCGAGCTGACGCAGCTGAAACTCACTCCCCAGGGCGATCAGACGGTCGCCTACGTGGATCGTGGTGTTCGCTACGATCGCCTGCTGCGAGGGATCCGTACGAGCGTTTCCGAATGCATCGTTGATCGTGAGGACAATAGCGCCCGTATGCTGACCAAGGTTCGCCTCACGGAGCGTTGAGTCTGTAAGAGGAGAACCCTCAGGCACGACAAACTCCTCCATCCGCATGGATATCTTGGAGTCATCCACAATTACGTCCAGGAAGTTGACCACGGATGGACGCAACACCGACGAGGCGATCCGTCGTCCCGCGATCTGCGAGGGAGTGATAACTCGAGTCGCCCCGGCGCGTTGGAGTTTGGTCGTCGCCTGATGGTCGGTGGCCTTGGCGATGATAACCAGGTCCGGGTTGAGCTGCCTTGCCGTGAGCGTTACGAAGACGTTGTCCGCGTCGGTGGGCAGCACCGCAATCAGCCCCCGGGCATCGGTGATCCGCGCCTCTTTGAGCACCTGTTCCTCCGAGGCGTCACCAATTATGAAAACCGTCTCCGACTCGGTGGCAAGCTCGGAGTGTTCCGGGTCGCGCTCCACCACGACGTGGGGCGTTCCGCTCTTCCGGAACTCGTGCACCACTTCCCGGCCGACGTCACCGGCACCACACACGATATAGTGATTTTTCATCCGTTTCATAATACGCTCCGTCCGCCGGCGTCGTACCGACTCGATCATCTGCCCTTCAAAGAGGTAGTTTACAACCGTAGAAATCGAATATCCCACCGTAGCGATACCTACTATCAGAAAGACGATCATGAAGTGCCGCCCCGTGTGGGACAGAGGGCGAACCTCGCTAAACCCTACGGTGGTAAGCGTGATCAACGCCATATACAGGCTCTCGGTCAGGTCCCATCCCTCGATGATCATGAATCCCGCGGTACCGCTCGAAAAGAGCACGACGAGAAACACGGCGGCAACGATCACGCGGATCCTGGTCGTCGTCATGTCGACAGTGTAACCGATTTTCTGTCCATTGGACGAATCCTCCGCATTCGAGATGCATCGGCCAACGAACCATCTGGAGTCAGCAGATAAAACTCTCTATACTTCTCGCGACGATGAACGCGTACGGAACCGCGAAAAAACGGTTACGAGTTCCCCTTCGCGACTCCCTGGTAATGATCGGGGGGTATACCCGACGTCGCGTACTTGAGCAAGTCCGGTCGGTGGCGTTCATCATTCTCTATCTTTACCTCTTTCAGACGGTAATCCTCCGCGCCGCCCCGGGTGACGCTCTTGCCATGGCGGTAGGTCTGGCTCTGGTAGTGGCGGGGCTGACGCTCTTTCTCGAAGGTGTGCTGCTGGGACTCATGCCACTGGGCGAGAAAGTGGGGCTCACCCTTCCTTCCCGATGCGGTATCACGGTGATTATCGTCTTTGGTATCGTTGTTGGAATCGGCGCGACCCTGGCGGAACCGGCGATCGCCATTCTACGCACCGCTGGTGCGACGGTCACGCCCTGGGATACGCCACTTCTCTACACACTCCTGCAGCGGCACACGGACTATCTGGTATTTGCTATCGCGATCGGCGTGGGAGTTGCGGTTGCGATCGGGGTGAGTCGCTTCTACTACGGCTTCTCCTTGAAGCCGGTCGTGTTCATTCTCATACCGATCCTGCTCGTAATGACCGCAGTCTACCAGTTTGACCCGAACCTCGCCACGATCGTCGGATTGGCCTGGGATTCCGGCGCCGTTACCACCGGTCCCGTGACGGTACCCCTGGTACTGGCCGTCGGAATCGGTATCTCCCGCGCTACCGGGAAAAGCGGGGCCGGCAACAGCTTCGGTGTGATAATGCTCGCCTCAGCGATGCCCGTTCTGGCGGTCCTTCTGCTTGGAGCAGCAATAAACCGCGATCTGCCCGGTCCCTCCACGGCGGAGGAGTTCTTCTCCCCGGCGTACCGGACGGACGCTCTCCGCGTGGTGGAATCGGAGAGTGCCCTGCAGCGGATGGAAACACTCCGGGCGCGCACCTCAGGACCGGTGGAGCGAGGAGCGCCGCCGGAAACTCCGCAGCCGATCTCGCCGGCAAGAGTGCTCCGGGAGGAGACGCCCCCCGCGGCGCGAGCGGTGATTCCCCTGACGGTGGTTCTTGCCTTTATACTCGTAGTACTGCTGAGAGAACGTCCACGCTACTACGACGAGGTTATCTTCGGGATCGGAATCACCCTTGTCGGGATGGTGTTGCTCACCTCGGGGATCCGCCTCGGCCTCGCTCCACTCGGCGACAACGTGGGACGACAGTTGCCCCGGGCGTTCCGCTCGGTTGACGAAGACCTGGACCGGGTCGTGATCGAGGACTTTGATATGGGGCTGCTCCAGGAAAGCGTTGATTCCGACGGCACACGACACGTGTTTTTCTACCTCCACGGATCGGACGGTCCCCGACCGGTCTCATTCGACTCCACCCGCTTCGATCCGACTACCGGACGGTACGAGCATATCGTGCGCCGTCCTCCTCTCTTTGGACCGGACCTGACGCTCCTGGGGTTGGGACTGGTCTTTCTCTTTGCTTTCGGCATGGGATACGGGTCCACCCTGGCGGAACCCGCGCTCAACGCGCTGGGACGTACCGTGGAAGATCTCACGGTAGGTACGGTCACACGGACCGGTGTGGTACGGGCGGTATCGATCGGGGTGGGAATGGGTCTTATGGTAGGCGTGGCTCGGATTCTGTATAACGTACCCGTAGCGTGGCTGCTCATCCCATCCTATTTGCTGCTCGCGATCCTTACTATCTGGAGCGACGAGGACTTTACGGGAATCGCCTGGGACAGCGGTGGCGTCACCACCGGCCCGGTTACCGTTCCCCTGGTGCTCGCAATGGGTCTCGCGATAGGAGGAGAGATGGACGTGATCGACGGTTTCGGCGTCCTGGCGATGGCGTCGGTCCTGCCCAACATTGTGGTTATGCTGTACGGGTATATAATCAGGGCACGACACCACAGGATGATTCGTGCCGCCAACTCCGAGGGTGACGATGGGTGAGTCACCATTAACGCCACGCCAGGTCTCGCGGATAACCTGCCACGTGAACCATCGTCTGAGCAACGCCGTGACGGAACGACTTGCCCGATTGGGAATCGCCACGGCGCTCGTTGAAAGCGGACGCAGCGTGCGTCTTCATCGACGGCCGCGACGTTTCGGCATACCCGGTACATGGGACAAGCCGGAAGACGCCCCGGTGGACATTTTCCGCTTCACCGTGGACCGCTCGGGATCACAGACGGCGGTACAGTCTTTGATCGACGCGGGCGGACTCTACGCACCAGGCAGGGGTACGATCTTTGCGCAGGATATCACGGAGTACAGCTTTGAAGCGGCTCCATCGATCCAGGAAATTCCCCTGGTTGAAGAGCCGGCGGCGGATTCGGATCAGTCAAAGTCTTCTAGAAAGCGTCGCCCCCCGCGGCAACCGATAAACGACCTGGCGGTCCTCACGTGCATCCTCTCGATGCCCGGAAGTGGTGAGACGCTCGCCCGGGAAGCGCTCGAGTTGGGCACATGTGTGCCGGTGGTTACCCTCGGTATCGGAACAGGACTTCGGGATCGGTTGGGATTGCTCAGGATCACAATCCCGCCGGAAAAGGATGTGGTTCACCTGGTAGTACCGGTGCACGATACAAAAAGCATAATCCGCATGCTGATCGAACACATGAACCTCAACCGCCCCGGTCGGGGCATCGTCTTTCAAACGCCCGCCCGGTGCGGAATGATCGACACGCGACTGAGGATCGGTCGGCAGGAACACGCCGCAAGCATCGAACAAATCATCACTGCGATCGATGAACTCAAGAACGACACCACCTGGCGAGCGCGCTTCCCCGCGCTGGAGCAGGAACGTATCGGCGTCTCCCCTCCGCTATTACGGAACAACTACGAGTTCACGATCGTTTCCGAAGAGGGCGTAACGGGAGAACTCGTCTCAAGCGCGTTGGAAGCGGGAGCGGGAGGCGCCACGACCGCCCGGATCCGCCGTATCACGCCCGCCGATACCGCCACCGGTATCGCCGCTCGGGAATACACCACGATCGTTGTTTCCGACACAGCACGGGAACAGGTGATCGATAGTCTCCTGGCCACCGGTTTTATCGGAGAGGACCGGACAAACCGACTGCAGATTCAACCCGTTCCCGCCGCGTTCACCCATACGTAAGAAAACCCGTACAAATTCCCGTCGTCACGTTTCCGGTACAACGGGAATTAAGTATGTTCTCACCAAGATGACGGAACGGACGTTCTGGAACGAGGCGTATCAACAGGACGCGGAACATACGGCAGTACCGGATCGCGTTCTCCACGAGGAGATCCGGACGCTTCTCCCCGGACGAGCCCTGGATATCGGGTGTGGTACAGGAGAAAACGCGCTGTTCCTCGCACGACACGGTTGGGACGTAACCGGCATCGACTGGTGTGACCAGGCGGTGTTCCTGGCGGAGCGCGCCGCCTGGAAAGAGGGCGTGCAGATCAGGTTTGAGATCGCCGACGCCGCGGAGTGGAGCACTCAGAAGCCGTTTGATCTCGTTCTGGTGGCGTACGCGCTACCTCCCGGTGGTCACGGTGTTGCAGTAATACGCCAGGCAAGCCGCGCTCTCGCGCCGGGAGGGACGCTCATCATCGCCGACTGGCACCAGTCGATGGCGGATCGCTGGGAATGCAGCGGATGCGAGCTGCACACACCGGACCGGATCGTAGCTGCCGTTTCGGGCCTGGAGGTGGAACGGGCGGAAACGCGACGGATCCCGGACCTCTTCCCGTCGGAAGACCCGCGCGCGCGTCACGGCACGTGGGCCGATGTCGCGATCGTACGCGCCAGGCGCCCCGGCGAAGACACGCCCACAAAACGGTCTCCTTCGGACGCCGCCGATTAACCAGCGCCGACCGAATGCCGGGGGCACGCGCCGATTGACCAGCGCCGACCGAATGCCCGGGGGCACGCCGCCAACTGATTACCGCCGGCAAAACTCCAGGAGCACGCCTCCGGTCGATTTGGGATGGACAAACGCGATCTGAGCGCCTTCCGCACCGTCCCGTGGCGTTGAATCGATCATCCGGAGACCGGCTGTTTCCACCGCGGCGATCCCGGCGGTTATCTCGCCCGTTCCGAGGGCCAGATGATGGATCCCCTCGCCGTTTTTCTCGATAAATTTTGCGATCGGACTCTCCGGATCGGTGGGTTCCAGCAGCTCTATCCGGCCGGCCCCGGTGCGGAACATCGCGACCCGGACTTTCTGCTCCGGAACTTCCTCCAGCTCCGGCTCACCCATCGCCAGTACGTCCCGGTAGAACGGCACCCGCTCATCCAGCGACCGTACCGCAATCCCCACGTGATCGATTCCCGTAATCATCGCTATTCTCCTCCCTGGTTCTTACCGTCCGTCATTAACTCTCGCGCGCCAGGCTTTTTAAACCGGATCGCTCCGGGAGTCTTCCCCGTCGACACACCCGCCGCCGGGGATCAGGGTCTCCAGCGCGGAGGACAGCTGCCGTCGCAACGTCCCGAAAGGAACGCCCCCTCGGGGATCACTCCATCCCGCCGCGGCAAGCCAGTCCTTGACCCACTCGTTGAGTACGTCTCCAGCGATCTCCTGCAGCGCGCCGGCGATGCGGCGACGCCGCCGTTCTTCAAGTCCGCCCGTCGCGGCGAGTTCGTCCAGCCGTTCACCGATGCTGCGGTACAGTGCCTCCACCCCTTCGCCTTTGGTGGCGACCGTCTTGAGAACGAGTGGCCGCGGCACGATCCGCGAAGATTCAGTTATAGCGGTCTGGAGCGTCCGCACCAGGCCATCCGCCTCGGGGTAGTCCGCTTTGTTGACGACGTAGATATCACCGATCTCCATGACGCCCGCTTTCAGCGCCTGTATCTCATCGCCCGCGCCGGGGTTCAGGACCACCAGCACCGTATCGGCCAGGGTGAGAATCCCCACCTCCGATTGTCCCACGCCCACCGACTCCACGAGGATCGTATCAAACCCCGCGGCGGTGAGAACGGTGACTGTTTCCAGCGCCGCCGGCGAGAGCCCTCCCGTGCGTCCCCGGGACGCCATGGAACGGATATACACGTCGGAGTCGTTGCCGTGTCGATCCATGCGCAACCGGTCCCCCAGGAGCGCTCCGCCGGAGAAGGGAGAGCTCGGGTCCACTGCGAGGACCGCCACCTTCTCTCCCAGAGCGCGCGCGGTCGGTATGAGATCGCTGATCAGGGTGCTTTTGCCTGCTCCGGGAGGGCCGGTGATACCGATCACCCGAGGATAGACCCCGGTCCCGGTGTTGCGATCACAGTCCTCCAGGAGCTGCAGCAGTTGGTCCCGGTGGGGCGAAGCCGACTCGATCAGGGTGATCGCCCTCGCGATTGCCCGGGTCTTCCCCTCCTGTACTCCCCGGGCGAGGGCTTTCAGGTGGTGAGCGTCGTCTCGTTCCGGCATCGTTCTATGAAGTCCACCACCTCGGAGATCGGCGTACCCGGGGGAAATACCTCGCGGATACCCGCTTCCTTGAGACCGGCGATATCGTAATCCGGGATGATTCCGCCGCCGAATACCACGATATCCTCCGCCCCTTCCTTGCGGAGCAGCTCAACCACCTTGGGAAAGAGCTCGTTGTGTGCACCGGAGAGCAGGCTCAGTCCGATAAACTGCACGTCTTCCTGGATCGCGATCGTGACGATCGACTCCGGGGTCTGGCGTATGCCTGTATAGATCACCTCGTACCCGTGGTCACGCAGTGCCCGGGCTATGTACTTTGCTCCCCGGTCGTGCCCGTCCAGGCCCGGCTTCGCCACCAGTATCCGCGTTTTCTGTGCCATGTTACGCTCCCTACATCCCCGCGTGCTGCCGGTGTTCACCGAAAACCGCCCGCAGCCGGTCGCTGATCTCACCAAGTGTAGCATACCGGCGAACGCAATCGATTATCGGATCCATCACATCCGCTTTTGGATCCTTTGCGGCATCCTCCAGAACCCGGAGAGACCGCTCAACCGCCGCGCCGTCCCGCTGTTCCCGGACTTCCTTCAACCGCTGCTGCTGCGCGTGCTGAACCTCGGGATTGTGCCTCATTACATCGTGACAGGATATACTCCGGTCGTTGCTGTGGCAGTTGACGCCCACGATCAACCGTTCCTTGTCCTCGATTTCCCGCTGGTACCGATACGCCGCGTCCTCGATCTCCCGTTGAACCATTCCGTTCTCGATCGCCCGGACCATACCGCCATCACCGTCGATCCGGTCAAGGTACTCTTGTGCACGGGACTCGATCTCGCTTGTAAGCGATTCCACCACCCAGGATCCGGCCAGGGGATCCACCGTGTTCGACACACCGCTCTCCAGGGCGATGATCTGCTGCGTCCGGAGCGCGATCTGCACCGACTCCTCCGTGGGCAGGGAGAGCGCCTCGTCCCGCGAGTTGGTGTGGAGGCTCTGCGTCCCGCCGAGTACCGCCGCCAGGGCGTGCAGCGCCACCCGGACCACGTTGTTGTCCGGCTGCTGGGCAGTGAGACCCGCCCCGGTTGTCTGGGTATGAAACCGCATCGAGAGCGACTTGGCCGAGGTGGCGCCGTACCGTTCCTTGAGGATCTTCGCCCACATTCGGCGGGCTGCCCGGAACTTGGCCACTTCCTCCAGGAGGTCGCTGCCGGCGCTGAAAAAGAAAGAAAGCCGACCCGCAAACTCGTCCACGGTAAGTCCCGTAGAGAGCGCCGCGTCCACGTAAGCGATCGCGTCGGCCAGGGTAAACGCCACTTCCTGCACCGCGGTGGCTCCCGCTTCCCGGATATGGTATCCCGAGATGCTGATCGAGTTCCACCGGGGCAGCTCCCTGGTGCAGAAGGAAAACGTGTTGGTAATGAGCCGCATGGAGGGCTCCGGCGGAAACATGAACGTTCCCCGCGCCACGTACTCCTTGAGAATATCGTTCTGGATCGTCCCGCGCAGCTCGTCCCGGGAGACGCCCTGCTTCTCCGCCACCACGATGTACATGGCCAGCAGGATCGCCGCAGGGGCGTTGATCGTCATCGAGGTAGACACCCGGTCCAGGGGGATCTCGTTGAAGAGGATCTCCATGTCCGCCAGGCTGTCCACGGCGACCCCTACTTTGCCGACCTCGCCGTACGCGAGGGGGTGATCCGAGTCGTAGCCGATCTGCGTGGGCAGGTCGAACGCCACGGAGAGGCCCGTCTGTCCCGCGTCCAGCAGGTATCGGTACCGTTCGTTGGACTCCCGGGCGGTACCGAACCCGGCGTACTGCCGCATCGTCCAGTACCGTCCCCGGTACATCGTCGGTTGTACGCCCCGGGTGAAGGGATACTCCCCGGGAAACCCCAGGCGATCCATGTACAACCCGGCGTCCATGGGGAACCCCGCGTCATCCGGAATATACGCTCTCTGCAGAGGAATCCCCGAGGTGGTCGTCAGGACCCCGTCGCCCCGTTCCGCGTGCTTGCGCAATACGGGCTCTACCACGTCCCTCTGCCAACGTTCGCGTTCGTTATGTACGGACATGTTCCTTTTGTAACCCGGAATCGGTGGTCTGTAAAGAAAATATCGGGTTGAACGGGTCCGGCACCCCGGAAAGTGTCCTCAAGGTTCCAGTCGCCGCGCCAAGATCCCGAAGCACCAGTCCACCAGGAGCGCCAGCATCGCCGAGGCGAGCGCACCGGAAAACACGAACGCAATATTGTCCCGGACCAGCCCGGCGATGATCACCACGCCGAGCCCCCCCGCGCCTATGGTGGCGCCGATCGTGGCAGTGCCGATGGAAATGATCGCCGCGGTCCGCACGCCCGCGAGAATCACCGGCGCCGCCAGGGGCAATTCGGTCAGGACCAGTCGCCGCCAGGGGCGCATCCCCATCGCGGTGGAAGCTTCGCGCAACGCCGGATCAACCTGGTGCAACCCGGTCACGGCGTTTCCGAGAATAGGCAGAACGCTGAACAGGAAAAGCGCCAGCACCGTCGGCGCCGTCCCGAATCCAACGAGCGGTACCGCCAGGGCAAGAACCGCTACGGGAGGAACGGTCTGGGCCAACGCGGATAGATCCTGCACCAGGGGGACGAGCGACGCCCCGACCGGTCTGGTGACAAAGACGCCGATCGAGACGCCCACAACCGCCGCCGCCAGGGTAGCGCTACCGGCCAGCACGATATGCTGCACGAGCAAGCTTGCCAGGGGGATGCGGCCGTAGACGAACTCCGGTTGAGCGGGGAATAACACACTCGCCGCAACGGCGTAGATTCCCGGTACAAGCACCAGGACGAGCAGTAACGCCGGAAGTCCGGGATTGAGGAGCAGCCGCCACGCTCGCGTAGGGTTTTTCATGACCGCACGAGCTCCCGGAGCGCCGCAAAGTCGATCGTACGCGTTCCGCCGTTACCTGCGTCGAGTTCGATCGCCTCACCATCCGCCGCGAGCAGCCTGTTCAGCGCATCCCGCAGCGTGATCGGTCCCAGGTCGATCGTGTTCAGGAGACGCAGCATCCGGTCGCTTCCCACAAACTCCCGGACAAACTCGTCCGCCGGGTGTGTCAACACCTCCGCGGCGGAACCGAACTGGTGCAGTTCACCTTCCTTGAGCAGCGCGATCCGGTCGCCCAGGTAGATCGCTTCGTCCAGGTCGTGCGTTACGAGAACCACGGTCTTCTTCAGACGTCGCTGGATATCGCGGAACGCCTCCTGCAACACGCCGCGGGTAAGCGGATCCACCGCGCCGAAGGGTTCGTCCATGAGGAGGTACGGAGGATCCGCCGCGAGCGCCCGCGCCACGCCGACGCGCTGTGCTTCCCCTCCGGACAGGTGCCGGGGAAACTTCTCGCGGTATTCGCCGGGGTCGAGCCCGACCAGTTCCAGCAGCTCTTCCGCGCGTGCCATCTGACGCCGGCGAGTCCACTTGAGCAGGCGCGGAACGAGACTTATGTTCTGCCAGACGCGCATATGCGGGAGAAGCCCCACCGACTGGATCACGTATCCCACGCGAAGCCGCAGCTCCGCCGGATCGTAATCGCGCAGCGCCTTACCGTCAACGCGGATAGTCCCCTCGTCCGGTTCAAGAAGACGATTAATCATCCTGAGCGTCGTGGATTTACCGCACCCCGACGGTCCTATCAACGCACAGACCGACCCGTTTTCCACGGTAAGCGTCAGGTTTGAAACCGCCACTTTTTCTCCGTACCGTTTAGTTACCTCTTCGAATTCGATCACGTGCGTGTTCTCCAATCGACGGTTTTATGGAGCACCAGAAAGAAGCGGTCCACGATTACCGCCATCGCGACAATCGGGATCACCCCCAGCACGACCAGGTCGTCCGCCGCCTGGCCGAGCCCCTGGAAGATAAACCACCCGAACCCGCCGGCACCGATCAGGGCCGCCACGGTGGTGTTACCTACGGCCTGCACCGCCGCGGTATGGACACCGCGCAGGACGATCGGTAACGCCAGGGGTACCTCCACGATCCAGAACTGCTGTCGCCGTTGCATACCCATGGCGCGTCCACTCTCCCGGACGTCCAGCGGTACGAACGCGAGAGCCGTGAGCGTGTTCCGGACTACCGGAAGCAGCGCGTAAAGCGTCAGTGCGATCAGCGCCGGGGTGGTCCCCACCCCGGCGATACCCAGGGCGCGTAACTGCGGCATCGCACGGCTCAGCGCCGCCAGCGGCGCGATCAGCAGCCCGAACATCGCAAGGCTCGGTACGGTCTGTATGGTACTGGTGATTCCCAGGATGGATTGCCGTATGCGGGGATAGCGGAACGCGACCATGCCGGCGGGGACCCCGATACCGCTGGCGACGGCCACGGCAGTACCGGCAAGCATCCAGTGACGGCGAGCTTCCCGCCAGAACCGTTCCGCCCGTACCCGGTACTCCACGACGTACGCGAGGGAGTCCCACGCACCGGATACCAGCAGGATCGCTACCACGATCACGACCGTGACCAGCAGGACTCCCACGATCCGGTGCGATCGAGCGGTACGATTCAGCTCATGCCACGCCGCAACCGCCGCGAGCATTGTCAGGACCGTTCCCGCCCCCGGGGTAAACCGGGCAATCCCACCGAGCTCCCCCAGGGCCGCCGCTCGTCCCGCCGCGAGGGTCACCATAATCCATGGAAGCACCGTGAGTGTTATCGCCCAGAGGAGGAGCGGTACCCGACGTCGGCGGAGTTGCGTAGCGTTGTGTTCACCTCCGAGATGGGCGCCCGAGGTCCTCCCGCGAGAACCGGTGACCATCCCGGCGATCACCGCCAGGGCAACCAGCAGGAAGAGAGCCGGCGCTACCCATCCGGCATACCCGAGTTCGAGCAGATACCGCGCCTCCCCGGGGGAGACGCGGTTGGGTTTAATCGTTATGACTCCCGCCATCGGGAAGGCCGACGCCAGGAGGAGCGAGATCAGGACCGGGAGAGTTTCCACTGGTCGGAGTTCCTGACCCCGGAACTCCGTGACGGTCGTCGACACTGTTTCTTACGCCCGGCCCAGGATCTGCTCAGTCGACGAAGCCGTGATCGACCAGGTAGGCCCGGGCTACCTCTTCCGCGGCGCGCCCTTCCACGGCGATCGACGCGTTGAGTTCCTGAAGCGTTTCCAGATCGAGGCTCTCGAATACCGGCCGGAGCAGCGTCTCGATCTCCGGGAATTCCTCCAGGACCGCGGCGCGGACGATCGGCGCCGGCTGGTAAACAGGCTGAACGCCCAGGGTATCCTCCAGCACGTGAAGCCCGAGCGCGGAAAGCTGCCCGTCCGTGCCGTAGGCCATCGCGGCGTTGACTCCATCCTGGTTGCGTGCCGCCGCCTGCATCGTCATCGCGGTGTCGCCACCGGAAAACACGAGAAGATTCTGCTGTTCCAGGTTGAACCCGTAGGTCTCCTCGAAAGCAGGCAGTACGTCCGGGCGGCTCACGAACTCCTCACTGGCGGCAAGCTTGAACTCGCTTCCGTCGTCCATGAACCGGGCGATATCCTCCATCGTCGTCACTCCTGCTTCGGCGAGTTCGCTCCGTACCGCGATCGCCCAGGTGTTGTTGGCGTCGGCCGGGGTGAGCCAGACGATCTCGTTTTCCTCGAGGTCGAGTTCACGAACGCGCTCGTAACCGGCGGCGGCGTCGTGCCAGACACTTTCTCCGGCCTCGCCGAAGAAGAACGCGCCGTTACCGGTATACTCCGGGTAGATATCGATCTCGTCACTCGTGATCGCCCGCCGGATTACGTCGGTCGGTCCGAACTGCACCTGGTCGTCCACGATGAATCCTGCGTCCTCCAGGAGGTGTACGATCATATACCCCAGCAGGCTGCCCTCGGTATCGATCTTGCTCGCGACCGTCACCGGTCCGCGCAGATCCTCCTCCGGAACTGCTTCTCCGGCGCCCGCGGCAAACACCGCAGCGCTCGCGAGAACTGCCAGGAGAACGGTAATAACGGTCCGAACCGCACCGGTCCGGGGGAATTGCTCGTTTAATCGCTTCATAGAAACTCCTTTGAGTTCTAATGATACTAGTGGTTAATTCCCGCGGCAACTACATGGTGGGGGTTTTTTTGTACTGCTGCCAGAATTGTTGATGGGAGTCAGTATCGGAAAAAGAGGGCGAACAACCCGTACGCGGCAAAACCCGTGAAGATAATCACCGCGAGGATCGGCAGAAGAATGCGGAACGTCACGTACAGAAGCAGCAGTGTCTCTCCGACGGTCGTCCGAACCGGTTGCCGGTCATCAGCGGAGTCGGTGCCGGGGTCCTCCCGGCCCGGTTCAGTCCTGCGGGTGCACAAGGTGGCACGCCACGCGTCGGCCCGATTCCGTCGGTTTGAGCGCCGGCGTAACGGTGCGGCACACGTCCATCACGTGGGGACAACGGGTGTGAAAGGGGCATCCCGCCGGGGGGTTTGCCGGACTGGGGACATCGCCTTTCAGGATAATCCGTTTTTTCTTGATCGTGGGATCGCTTACCGGTATCGCCGAGAGAAGGGACTGGCTGTACGGGTGGAGCGGCTCCCGGTAGAACTCGTTTTTCTCGCCCACCTCCACGAGCTTGCCCAGGTACATCACACCCACGCGGTCCGCCACGTGACGCACTACGCTCAGGTCGTGGCTGATAAAGAGGTAGGTAAGCGCAAAGCTGTCCTGCAGGTCTTCCAGGAGGTTGATTATCTGGCTCTGGATGCTGACGTCCAACGCAGAAATCGGCTCGTCGGCTACGATGAACTTTGGGTCGAGCGCCAGGGCCCGGGCGATCACCACGCGCTGTCGCTGTCCTCCGGAGAACTCGTGGGGATACCGGTCGGCGTGGTATCCCTCGAGACCGCAACGGATCAGGACATCTTCCGCTCGGTCCCGCGCTTCCGCGCCCGTCGCCAGGCCGTGGACACGCAGGATCTCGCGGATCGCTGCTCCCACGGTCATACGCGGGTTGAGCGCGCTGTACGGATCCTGGAAAACGATCTGCATCTCCTTGCGGAGCAGCCGCAGGCGCTGAAACGACGCGGCGTACACATCCTCACCGTTATAGTGAACGGACCCCCCGGTGGCAGTGCCCAGGCGCAGAATCGTGCGCCCCGTGGTGCTCTTGCCGCATCCGCTCTCTCCCACCAGACCGAACGTCTCGCCGGGTAGGATCTCGAACGTTACGTCATCCACGGCCTTCACGTGTCCCGTTACCCGGCTGAGCACCCCCGTTTTGATCGGGAAGTACTTTTTCAGGTTCTGCACGGAAAGGACCGCTTGTTCCAAACCTTGATCATGGACCGTCGGGGGCGGTACCGTCACGCTCTGTGTGCTCATGCGGACACCTCCGATTCGGTGAGTCTACGGGACTGCTGCGGGTTCAGGTCTTCGTGAAGCCAGCACCGCGCGTGATGACCCTCACCGAGATTTCGAGAGGGCGGCATCTTCTCGGCGCACACGGACATCGCCCGGTCACAGCGCGGGTGGAACGGACACCCGCCGGGCATATCCAGAGGGTTGGGAACGCTGCCGGGAATATAAGCGAGACGTTCCGTATTCTGTTCCGCCGCCGGCCGGGAAGCGATCAGCCCCTCTGTGTAGGGGTGTTTCGGGTGATGAAAGAGCGATACCACGTCGGCCTGTTCCACCACCTTACCGGCGTACATCACTACCACCTTGTCCGCCATCTCCGCGATCACTCCCAGGTCGTGGGTGATGAAGAGGATCGCCATGCCGATCCGGTCGCGCAGCTCGCGCATCAGTTCCAGGATCTGCGCCTGGATCGTCACGTCCAGCGCGGTGGTGGGCTCGTCGGCGATAAGAAGTTTCGGGTTGCAGCTGAGCGCCATTGCGATCATCGCGCGCTGCCGCATCCCGCCGGAGAATCGGTGGGGATACTCGTCCATCACCTCGTCCGCCCGGGGGATCCCCACTAGCTTCAGCATCTCCACGGCGCGCTTGCGAATGTCCGCTCCCTGGACGTTCGCGTGGAGACGGATCGCTTCCATGAGCTGGTTTCCAATCGTGTAGACCGGGTTGAGGCTCGTCATGGGCTCCTGGAAGATCATCGCGATATCGTTCCCGCGAACGCGCCGGATCTGCTGGCTGGAAAGTTCGAGAAGGTTCCGTCCGTCAAAGCGGATCTCCCCGCCTTCTATCACAGCCGGTGGCGTCGGTAACAGCTGCAGGATACTAAGAGACACCGCGGTCTTGCCGCATCCGCTCTCCCCCACCAGTCCCACCACTTCTCCCGGTGCGATGGAAAAACTGACATCGTCCACCGCACGGACCACGCCGTCCTCGGTACGGAAACTGGTGCGCAGATTCTGTATTTCCAGTAGATTGTTCATGCCGATCCTTTATCCATCACCGTGTCTTGGGATCCAGCGCGTCCCGGAGCCCGTCCCCCACCAGATTGAAACCGAGCACCATCAGGAGGATCGCCAACCCGGGGTAGGTTGTGAGATGGTGCGCGGTGCGAATGTAATCACGTCCGTTGCTCAGAATCGCGCCCCACTCCGGGGTAGGAGCTTGAGCGCCAAGACCAAGAAAACCGAGACCCGCCGCCCAGAGAATCGAGGTGGCAATCTGGAACGTGCTCTGCACGATCAGCGGGGCGAGACAGTTGGGAAGCACGTGTTTGAAGATGATCGTGATATCCCGCAAACCCGCGGCGCGCGCGGCGGTAACATAACTCTGCTCCTTGATCGAGAGCACCGATCCCCGCACAAGCCGCGCGTAGATCGGCACGCTGGCGATCCCGGTGGCGATCATCACGTTCTGAACTCCCACACCGAGCACCGTAACGACGACTATGGCAAGCAGTATTCCCGGAAACGCGATCATGATGTCGATAAACCGTTGCGTTACGATGTCGAGCTTCCCGCCGTAATACCCGCTGACCGCGCCGATCGGCACTCCAATAAGCGATCCGATCAACACGGAGATGATCCCGATGTTGAGCGAAATCCGTCCGCCGTAGAGCATTCGACTGAACAGATCCCGTCCGAGTTCATCCGTGCCGAGCCAGTGCGTTCCGCTTATCGGCTGCAGACGAGTGATCAGGGACGTAGAGGTAGGGCTGTGCGTCGCGATGAGTGGCGCCGCCAGAGAAGCGGTCACGAAAAAACCGATGATAACGAGGCCGATCACCGCACCGCGGTTACGCAGCAGGTGTTTCAGAACTTCTCTGAACTCGCTTGCCTTTTTTCGTGGTGTCGTGGCTGCGGGCTGTGCCTCGTCCTGTCTGTCAATCGTCCCGGCGGCAGCGCCGCCGGCTGTGTTCCGTGCCGCCATCACTCTCCACTCCCGCTCTGGTAGTGTATCCGTGGATCGATAAATGCGTAGATGATATCCACCACCAGGTTGATAAGTACGAATAGAAACGCCAGCAGTAGAACCGTCCCCTGCACCACCGGATAATCCCGTCGCAGAATTGCGTCAACCAGAAGGCGGCCGACACCGGGCCAGGCGAACACGGTCTCCGTCAGAACGGCTCCACCCAGGAGAATTCCGAACTGCAGACCCAGTACGGTCACAACCGGAATGAGAGCGTTCTTCAGTGCGTGCTTGTAAACTATCACCCGTTCTCCCAGCCCCTTGGCTCGGGCAGTAGTGATGTACTCCTGCCGCAGCACGTCCAGCATGCTTGACCGCGTTATCCGCGCCATCAGGGCGGCGCTTGCCATGCCCAGAGTGATACTCGGCAACACCAGGTGCCGCCACGTCCCCAACCCCGTGGCCGGGAGCCACCGCAACTGTACGGAAAACAACAGCTGCAGCATCAGTGCCAACCAGAATACCGGCGCAGCTACGCCTACCAGCGCCACGAGCATGCTGGCGTTGTCAAAAACGGAGTTCCTCCTGGTAGCGGAGACGATTCCCGCCGATACGCCCACGACGGTGGCTATCAGGAGGGAGATCGACGCCAGCGTTAGCGTTCGGGGAAAACGTTCCCGGATCTCCGTTGTCACCGGTCGGCGGCTGAACGTGGACTGCCCGAGATCTCCCCGGACCGCACCGGAGACAAACAGTCCGTACTGGACGTAAAACGGCCGGTCCAGGGCATACCGGACGCGCACCTGCTCGATGAACTCCGGCGTCGCCTGCACGCCGGCTATCGCCCGTGCGGGGTCGCCGGGAATCAGACGAATGATCGAGAAAACGATGATCGAAACCCCGATCACCACGGGAATCGTCAACATCAAACGGCGTGCTATGTACTGATACAATTGTTTTCTGCTCCTGTACCGAAGATCCTCGCGCGTTTCCGCATCTCCGGTCGGCCACCGATATCGGACTCGCCGCTACCGGTGGACGCCCGAAGACCCCGACCCCCCAGGGGGATCGGGATCAGGATGTCCGGGATCAGACCTGCTTCAGTTGGTGAAGGAGGCGTCCCAGGCGCTCAGGTTTTCCAGCGGGTGATGGATAAGACCTTCCACACCCTCTCGGACCGCGTTGATCTGTCCCTCGTTGTGGAGGTAGATCCAGGGAGCATCGTCCCAGATCAGACTGATCGCCTCGGCGTAGAGCTGCTCCCGCGTTGCGGGGTTGGTCTCGACACGGGCAGCGTCGAGCAGCTCGTCCACGCGGTCGTTGCTGTAGAACCCGCGGTTGTTTCCGTTGGGGTTCCACTGCCGCGTGTGCAGCAGCGCGTAGAGCCCGTAGTCGGAGTCGAGCGTAACCGTTCCCCAGCCGAGCATGAACGCGTCGTATTCAGCCCGGTCCGGCGGCTGCGACGTGAAATCGAGGTATGCGGACCACTCACGTGTCTCGAGAGTTGCGTTAACACCGACCTCGGAGAGCATGTCCTGGACCGCTTCGGCCACGGTCGCATCCAGCGGATACCGTCCGGTGGGATGGTGCAGGGTCATGCTGAACCCGTCGGGAAAGCCTGCTTCGGCGAGCAGCTCCCGGGCAAGTTCCGGGTCGTACTCGTAGGGACCGACCGAGGTGTGACCGAATACCGCGGGCACCACCGGCGCATCCGCTACAAAGGCCGCGCCCTGGAAGAGCGCGTCCACGATTGCCTGCTTGTCGACCGCGTGGTTGAGCGCCCTTCTCACCAGGGGATCGGTAAAGGGTTCACGCTGATTGTTGAAACCGATGTAAATCGTCCGGACGCTGGTCTGATTGATCACGTCAATTTCCGGTACCGCGTTGAGCCGTTCCGCTTCCTGCGGCGGCACAAACATCACCGCGTCGGCTTCGCCCGTTTCGATCGCCACCATGCGTGCGGACGCTTCCGGTATGAAGTTGAACACGAGATTGGGGATCTGCGGCGCGCCACCCCAGTACTCTTCATTCACACTCATCCGGGCACTCTCACCACGAGCCCAGCTGTCCATCACGTAGGGACCGGTTCCGATCGGAATCTCGAACGAATCGTCCGGCCCAAGGTCACGGATCTGCGCGGGACTCACAATACCGATGAAGCTGTGCGAGAGGTGCGAGAGGATCGGCGCAAAGGGTTGAGCCAGCTCAAGCTGCAGCGTGTACTCGCCGACCGCTTCGATCGACTGAACGCTCCCAAGCAGGAACGCATATGCGGCACCGACGTCGGGATCGACGAACCGCTGCAGGTTAAGCGCAACCGCTTCCGCGTTAAGAGGCTCTCCGTCGTGGAACGTTACACCCTGGCGGATCTCAAAATTCCACACGGTGCTGTCCTCGTTGGAACTCCAGCTCTCGGCGAGCATCGGCGTGAGGGTACCATCCTCTTCCATATAGATGAGGCGTTCCACCACATGCTCACCTACCGTCGCGGCGGGAGCCGAGGTCATGTTGACCGGATCGAGCGACTCCGGCTCCGAACCGATCGCGATCGTCAGTGTGTCCCGTTCGACCGGGGCTTCCGTTACCGGTTCAGCCTCGTCCGGCGCGCAGGACGCGAGAAACGCGACCGCCGCGACGAGCGCGACCATCGTTACCGTCGTGAAAACACGTCTTCGTAACTGCATATACACTCCTTTGATAAAATATGCTAATTGTCAAGTATAGGGATCACCGAGGATCAGCGTCAATGAATGATAGAATATTTCTCAGCTATATAACGTCCGTGCAGGAAACGTGAGGGGGCCGAGCCCCCTCTACAGCTTCATTTCCCGCGCCGACATTCGTTCCGCATGTTCGCGTGCCGACTTGCTCATTCGGCTCGCTTGTTCCGTCGGCCTGCCTGACCAATCAGCCTACTGGTACAGATAGCGTTTGATCTTGAACGTCGGGGTCTTCTCGAACGGTTCCTTCTGCTCGATCATCTCCGCCAGCCGGGAAAACGCGGTCAATCGCTCGTTGACCTGCTTGCGAATCTGCTCGAGGTACGCGGACGTATTGTCCGCGTACTCCCGGACCTGCTCCTTGAGTATCTCGTAGTCCAGGATCACCCGCGCCACGAGCTTGCCCCCCTGGTCGAGCACGAGCGACTCCACCACGCCCTTGAACTGGTTGATAACCGACTCGATCGCCTCGGGATAGATGTTCTCGCCACTTGATCCGATAATCACGGTCTTGCGCCGTCCCTTCACGTAGAGACGACCCTGCGCGTCGAATACTCCCAGGTCGCCCGTGCGGAACCAGCCGTCTTCGGTAAAGACTTCGGCGGTCTGATCGGGGTCACGGTAGTACCCTTTCATTATATTGGGTCCCCGCGCCTGGATCTCTCCGTCCTGTATTCTCAGCTCTACGCCGGGGCAGTTGGTCCCGGTGGACCGACGCGTGTTCGCGTGCGGGCTTGTTCCGGCGAGAAGCGGAGCTGTTTCGGTCAGCCCGTACCCGATCGCGTAGGGGAAGTCCGCGCGGTAGAGGAAATCCTCCACATCCGCGGCGAGCGGCGCTCCCCCGATCCCGAAGAACCGCAGGCGCCCGCCGAACGCCGCGAGCAGCTTCTTACCGGCAGCGCGGTAAATCACGCCGCTCACGCCGGGGATCGCCCGGAGCGCTTTCATTACCGGTTTGTTGAGTTTTGGCATCACCCTGGCCCGAACCATCTTCTCGATCAGGAGCGGTACCGCCAGCATGAGCTGCGGCCGCACCTCTTTCAAGGCGTTCACCAGAACCGTCGGCGACGCCGGTCGGTCCAGGTAACTCACGGTAGCGCCCTTGGAAAAGGGCAGGATCATCCCCAGGGTGCACTCGTAAGTATGCGCCAGCGGGAGCAGGGAGAGCATTTTCTCACCCGGTTGGATCCCGGCAAAAACGTCGGACGCCACCACGTTTGACACGATATTCCGATGCGAGAGTTCCACCCCCTTGGAGTGGCCCGTTGTACCGGATGTGTAGATGATCGCCGCGGTGTCCTCCGATGAGAGCGCAGGGAGATCGTCTGCACTGGTGGTCGCGCCCGCACTGGTGGTCGCGCCCTCACGTTCCGTGGCTCCCTCCTCCAGTGCCTTAGCGAAAAGATCCTCCAGCACGAGCACGCGGGCGCCGCCGGGCTTGAGAGCGCTCGCGCACCGCTCCTGTTGTCGCCGTGAAATGATCAGCACCTTCGAGCCGGAGTGCTCCATGATCCCGTTCACGTCCTCCACGGTGAACTCCGTGAGGATCGGCACCACCACCGCGGACCAGCTGGTGATCGCCAGGTAAGCGGCGGGCCAGGCGGGCTGGCTTTCGCTGAGAAGCGCCACCCGATCGCCGGTGGTTACGTCAAGATCCGAGAGAGTCGAACGGATACCCAGGATCGCCTCGCCCATGCGGCGGTAAGAGAACTCCTCGCCCCCGACAAATCGGTAAGCGGTATGATCGGTAAAAGACTCCACCGAAAGCGTCACGATATCGCGGATCGTTTCTGGTTGATTCATATATATCAGGCTACACTCGAACGTTTACTTTGGCAAGAAACAAAAAACCGTCTTATCATAATGGGATGGTACACGCGGGAATCATCGGTCCCGGCCTGATCTGGCAGAATACCCACCGGTCTATCCTGGCGGAACTGCACGATCAGATCCGGGTCGTCGCTGCGGCGGCACGGTCCACGGAGAAACAGCGTCGCGCCCGGGAAGCGTACCCGGACGCGACGATCTACAGTGACGCCCGGAAACTGATCGAGGACCCGGAAGTGGAGGCGGTGATCATTCTCACCCCGATCTCCCTGAACGCGCCTATGGCCAAGGCCTCCCTTGCGGCAAACAAGCACGCCGTGGTGGAGAAGCCCGTGGCGATCAGCGTAGCCGAGGCGGAAGACCTTTATGTCGCGGAAAAGCGCGGTGCAGGCACTCTCTACGTCCTGGAACAGCACGTTTACAAGTCGCTGATCCCGGTCGTACGGAAGCTGATCGAGACCGACGAGATCGGAACGCCGATCAGCTTTGAACGGTGTTTCCACGTGCGTATCGCCCGGGAAAGGGACCTAACCGGCGGCTACGGCTCCACGGATTGGCGCGTAACTCCGGACTTCCCCCTGGGTAACTTCTTTGACGGGGGTATCCACGAGGTGGCGCTACTGCAGGAACTCTTCGGACCGGCCACGGCGGTGTTTGCCCGGGGGCGGTCGCTCCGACCGGATTACGGCGACGTGGACGTCCTTTCCATGATCGTGGAGTATCCCGGTGGTCTGCAGGGTACGTTCTCCCACTCCTCGTTCCTGGGAAACCAGGGAAACTCGCTGGTGATACATGGTACCAAGGCCGCCCTGGTTGTCCGGGATCGGGAGCTGCACGTCCGGGATCCCCGGGACGGAACGGAATCGCTCGTCCCGATGGAGTGGCAACCCGAGAGTACCACCATGTGGCGGGAGATCGCTTCACTCCTACCGGAGGGAAAGCCCGCGCGGTACACCCCGGAAAAGGCGCTGGCGGACCTGGCGTTCATGGAGAGCGTGGTGCAAAGCCTCTCCTCCGGCAGGCTGGAGCCGGTACCGGGCTGATGAACGCGCTAATCCGGGGAGGATCTGCTTCCCCCGACGAAACATACGTGTCCTCCGTGCTGAAAGATCCCCGCGCGTCCGGTGCGGTGTTACGGGCCATGGCGGCGCTTCTGGAACGTCCCCTGATCGGCATCGGACCGGCATCATCGATACTGCGCCGCGTCGGCGTGGAACGGTTCCGCCGCCTGACGTTTACGGAAGCACCCCGGTATTACCCGTTGGTTCAGCCCGCGGAAGCGGGAGTGCCGGTAGCGACCGGTCCGGAACCGGCCTCGCTGCCGGGATCGGCGGAACTGGAAACACTCGGGGACCGGACCCGTTCCGCGAAAGAGTTCCGGTACCCCTCGATCATCGATTACTACCAGGCGTACCGGGAGGGCAACGGTACACCGGTGGAGATAGCGGAACGGATCATTGCCGTTCTCGAGAACGAAAATCTCCGGGGAGAGCGGCCACTCTACGCGTTCTCCGCCTGGAACGCTGCGGAAATCCGGCTGCAGGCGGCGGAGTCGGCCCGTCGAGTCGCCGCGGGGAAGCCACGATCGCTCCTGGAAGGCGTACCCGTGGCGATCAAGGACGAGCTCGATGTGCGCGGTTATCCCACGAC
>SLRR01000061.1 GCA_007130865.1 Spirochaeta sp.
CCCCGGGCTACGCTGCGTGGGCATCTGACCTTTCATTTCAAGCACGAAGAACCGCACCTGGAGTTACTCTCTCGCCTGTTCGAGCGAGTCGACTCCGCGGAGCTCATCACCTGGATCGAAGATGAGCCCGGCGGTCAATACGCTCGCAGAGCGGGCTTTCTGTTCGAATGGCTGACAGGCGATCATCTTCAGATTAATACTCCCATAGCAGGCCGCTATGTGGAGGTGATCGACCCGCGCATCGTTGTTGCTGCCTCACGTGGCCGGTCGGTGCGCAACCGCCGTTGGCGTGTGGACAATAACCTGCCCGGTACCCCGGCGTTGTGTCCGATCATTCGCAAGAATGCAGTGTGTTCTGTCAAGCAAAATTCCCGGCTTGGGGGTGCGGAAAAACATCCTGGCGCGGAACACTATCGGTGACCATATGTGAGTCGTCGTTTTTGAGCCACATACCGACAACGCCCCAGGTGTAAAAACCGGGCTGGAGAAAAATATGTTGCACGAGTTGGATACCGTAGTAATAACGCGGGACCCCGGGAAATACGGCACGCGCGGCCGCTTGAGACCGCTTGAGTCTCGACGCGGGAGACGCATACTAAACGCGAGCGAGCCATACTTACCGCGGTGGTGATGCACCGTCCTGCAGGAAAGAATTTCCTGTTCAACCCTTGAACAATTTCACATGAGCGATATACTTATCAACTGATCGACACCCACCGGATTCTTTCTGCGTCAGCGCGTTCCGGCCGCGGCGTATCGTGTTTCCGGTTTTTGTATGTCCCCGGGCGGTTCCGGCAGACCCACCGTCCCCGGCGGAGCTGTGCCATTCGCCGATCAGGCCGTCCCCGGCGGCGGCCCGGTCCTGCGAGATTAGACCCGTCCCCGGCGGAGCTGTGCCTTCGGTGCGGAACCATGCGCGGACCCGACGCCTCCTGATCTATATTATGTTATTGTCGCACGACGATCTTTATTCAGACGAACTCCCCGACGACGAGGACGAACTCGACGCATCCGCAGGTGACGTACACGCCGACCGGACCCCCGGCGATCGCGACGTTTCCGGCGACGGCCACGCCGCCCCCGGCGGTGCCGATGTTCGCGCTGAGCACGCCGCCTCCCCGGACGATGACGCCCCCGACCCCCAGGACCTGCGTGAACTGGATCTCCTGGCGCATGTGCACCAGGCGCACCAGGAGCGGACCCGAACGACGCAGCGCAATCTCTCGCGCGCGCTGGGGTTGAGCCTGGGTATGACCAACGCGATCCTCAAGCGGCTGGTGAACAAGGGGTTTCTCATGGTGCGGCGGATCAACAGCGCAAACGTGCACTATCTGGTTACCCCGGCCGGGGTGGATCAGCTCAGTCACCGCAGCTACCTGTACCTGCGCCGGACCGTGGGGCACGTGGTTCGGTACAAGGAGCGGTTGCGTCACGCTATGCACCGCTTTCGCGCGGCCGGGGTAAAGGAAATCGTCCTGGTGGGCGAGAGCGATCTCGAGTTTCTCCTGGAATGGTGCGCGCAGAAGGAGGGGCTGAGCTTTTGTGTGGTGAGTGAGGCCGATCGTGCGCGTTCAGACGATAGAACGAACGTGGACGGCGGCGCACCCGAGCACGGTCCAGCGCTCGAGCGAGGTCCAGCTGGCGACACTACGCTTTGGATCCTCTCGGAGCGGACACCGGCGCGCCAGCGTGCCGACCACAAGGACCGTAAGCCGGCCGACGCGCCGGCCCGCCCCGTCGACGCAACGGCCCCGGACGACGCTAACGCCGCTGAATCCCGTACCACCGTCCGTCTGGCGGATCTGATCGCGCCGCCCGTGGGTGGGGAGTGAACGCCACCGCCCCGGAAAGCACCATGCGCGACACCAAACCCCGCCCCCGCCACGGCAAACAGTTCCTCTACCGCCACAACTTCTCCCGGCGTAGCGCCCTTCCCGGCTCGGAACGGTGGGTCGCCCGGCGGGAGCAGGAAGCGCTCGCCGTGGATACCCCCTGCGAGATCCTCCTGGTGCACGCGGAACCGCACCTGCCGTTGGTGCTGGAGATCCTGGCGTACCTCACGGCGGTTCATAGAACCGTCCGGGCGGACACGACCACCCCCGCCGGCGACCTCCCGCAGCAGCTCGATACGGAGGAGCGCGAACGGCTCCGCACCCCCGCCGGTGCATCGGAGGTACTCCTCTATCTGCACACGGTCACGGCCCGGCCCGCGCCGCGGACCCGGGAGGAACTGGATTAAGGTAACGACCCGGACGAGCGGATCGGGATCATGCCCCTCCTGGAGAAGGACGACACCTTCCCGTCCTACCACAATAAGCCCTGGCTTTCGGGCTATCCCGAAGTCGGCGTGGACCGTCTCGCCTGGTTCTGCCGGCGCTTCCGGTTCGGTGAGTAGGTCGGCGCGGGTCAGGAGTGAAATCCAGCCGGGAGAGGAGCAGATGGAAGGGGGAGGTCTCCCCCACGCTGCAGCCTGCGTGCCCGCGGCACCGGGGTGTGTGCTGGTCACAATTCCAATCCTCGGAATTGTTGCTCGCACATGCGTCCTGTGTTGGTCGGGCTCTGCTTGCGCTCCGCCCTACACACCCCTCGCAGTCTTCCGCTACCCCCTCCGGACTGGCCGTCGGGGGCGCTGGAGCGAGATGCCGGGGGTCGGAGTAGAAGAGTAGGACCCGCCCGCAGCGTTACCAGCTTCACGAGCCGCCATGCCGGCAGCCACCCTGCGGCTAGTCGTGAACGACCTCCGGTTGTTATTCTGGTAATCCAATGACAGAGCCCATAACCTACCTGCTCCGGCGCCATTTTGCCGATGCGCAGCCAACGGCCCCCGGCTCCGGGGCGTCTCTCGGGAAAGGTCCACGCTGTCGTGTACAAGGAAACCTCCCCGGACGATGGATTCGTCATCACGGCGTTCTTTACCCGAGAGTTGAAATGGTTGCAGAAAAAGGCGAAGATATGGCCATGAGCGTAGCATTGCCGGTCCAACCGATTCTGGAACTCTTCAAGCAGAATCACACTGAGGCCCTCTGGATGGACTATGACCACGACGCCGACGTGCTCTACGTGAACTTTCAGCGACCAGTAGCGTCGGATCATTCCGAAATGGACGATAGCGATACAATCCTCCGCTTTCAGGGTGATCGCATGGTCGGTTTTACCATCCTCAACGCCTCTCATCGCACCTGACGGATTCGAATCCGTCGTGTCGATATCACAACGTGCTTCGAGAGCGCCCGCAGGGTAGCGTCCTTATCCTTATAGGGGGAGGTATCCCCGGACGCATGGGAAGGGTTCGAAAGGGGGAGGTATCCCCGGACGCATGGTTACGGCACGTTCCTCCCTTCGGTCCGGTACGCGCCTGGATCCGAGCAGCGACGACCACGAAGTGGTGTCGCATCAGGTGCGGACCTACCGGACCGCACCGACAG
>SLRR01000265.1 GCA_007130865.1 Spirochaeta sp.
CGCCCCGCCGCCGATATTCAGGGAGGTCAGTGATGGCATATTCAACATACTGCCTTATCTGCGGAGGCACGGCGTGTGAATCCAGCAAGGCCGACGAGATTTACCGAAAAATCGCCGACGGAGTCAAGGAAAAGAAGCTGGAAGAGCAGGTTCAGGTCGTAAAAACCGGTTGTTTCGGTTTCTGTGAACAGGGACCGATCGTGAAAGTCCTCCCGGACGAATCGTTCTACGTGCAGGTTGTACCCCGTGACGCGGACGAGATCGTGGAAGAGCATTTGAACAAAGGACGGCCCATCGATCGGCTTCAGTATAAGGAAAAAGCCGCGGTGGTAGAGACCACGGACCAGATCTCGTTCTACCAGAAACAGGTACGGATCGTACTGCGCAACTGCGGTTTCATCGATCCGGAAAACATCGAGGAATATATCGCTCGCAGCGGATACGAGGGGCTCGCCAAGGCGCTCTTTGAGTTCAAGCCGGACGGTGTTATAGCAGAGCTCGAGAAATCCGGTCTCCGCGGACGCGGTGGCGCGGGTTTCCCCACGGCACGTAAGTGGGCGTTCACCAAGGGCACAGAGTCGGACCAGAAGTACATCGTGTGTAACGCCGACGAGGGCGATCCCGGTGCGTACATGGACCGCAGCATCCTTGAGGGTGACCCCCACTCGGTCCTGGAAGCAATGGCGATCGCCGGTTGCACCGTGGGCGCCTCCAAAGGAGTTATCTACATCCGTGCTGAGTACCCCCTGGCGATCAAACGGCTGCAACACGCGATAAAGGAAGCTACCGAGAGGGGCTTGCTGGGTGAAGATATCTTCGGCAGCGGGTTCAACTTTGAGATCGAAATCCGTCTCGGCGCGGGTGCGTTTGTGTGCGGTGAGGAGACAGGCCTGCTGATGTCCGTGGAGGGACGCCGGGGCATGCCCAACCAGCGCCCGCCCTACCCGGCGGTAAAAGGTCTCTGGGGCAAACCCACGGTGATCAACAACGTGGAAACACTCGCAAACATCCCCGTGATCATGACCCGCGGCGGAGACTGGTTCGCTTCGATCGGTTCGGAGACGTCGAAAGGAACCAAGGTTTTCGCACTCACCGGGAAGATCAACAACTCCGGCTTGATCGAAGTTCCCATGGGTATCACTCTGCGGGACATCATCTTCAACATCGGTGGTGGTATCCCCGACGGCAAGAAGTTCAAAGCGGTTCAGACCGGCGGTCCCTCCGGAGGTATGATCACCGCGGATTATCTTGACAGCCCGATCGACTACGAGTCCCTCACCGCTCTGGGATCAATGATGGGTTCCGGCGGTATGATCGTGATGGACGAGGACGATTCCATGGCGGGAGTCGCGAACTTCTACCTTGGTTTCACGGTGGAGGAGAGCTGCGGGAAATGCGTGCCCTGTCGCGTCGGAGGTCGCCAGTTGAAGCGACTGGTACAGAAATTTGTTGACGGGGAAGGAACGCAGGAAGACCTTGATCAGATAGCCGAAATCGGCCATTGGATGAAATCGAGCTCACTCTGTGGACTCGGGAATACCGCCCCGAACCCGGTACTCTCCTCTATCAAACACTTTAAAGACGAGTACATCATTAAGGAGGCGCAATAATGGTACGCCTGAAGATAGACGGACGTGAGCTCGAGACGGCTCAGGGAAATACGATCCTCGATGCTGCCCTTGAAGCGGGCGTCGAGATTCCACGCCTGTGCGCCCATCCGGACCTGACACCTTCAGGCGGTTGCCGCCTGTGCATGGTGGAGGTCTCCGGTATAAAAGGCATGCAGACCGCGTGTACGCTGGAAGCCCGGGACGGGATGGAAGTTGTCACCTCGACCGACGAGATCGAGAAGCATCGGAAGATCACCCTGGACGGGTTCATTTCGGACCATCCCCTGGATTGCGTGACCTGCGACAAAGCCGGCGCGTGTGAACTGCAGGACCTGGCCTACAAGTACGACCTGAAGCAGACCAGCATGCACTTTGAGCTGGGTCGGACGCTCTTCCAGGACGACAACCCGGCGTTCCTGCGGGATCACAAGTACTGTATCCTCTGCGGCCGCTGTGTGCGCGCCTGTAGTGAGGTAGTAGGCGCCAACGTACTTGAGTTTGCGGATCGCGGCTTTGAATCACACGTGGCGACCGCCTTCGACCGGCCTATGGAAGACTCACCTTGTGTCTTCTGCGGCAGCTGTGTGGAGGTATGCCCCACGGCGGCGCTCATGACCAAATCGCGTCTCCAGAAGGGACGGGAGTGGGAACTCGGTAAGGTCCGCAGCGTATGTACCTACTGCGGAGTGGGCTGCCAGATGGAGTATCGCACCCGCGAGGTAACCGATGAGCAGGGTAACAAAAAAACCGAGATCGTCTCCGTTAACGGTTTTCCGGAAGCACCGGCGAACGGTGTGTTCCTCTGTTCCAAAGGCCGGTACGGCTGGGACTATATCAACAAGCCGGACCGTTTGGATAAGCCGTTGATCCGCAAGGACCTGGCGTACAAGCTGGGCATCACCAAGGAAGCGTGGGAGCTTCCCGCGGACAGCCCGCTCAAGGTCAAGGACGCCCGGGACAACTTTGTCCCCGTAAGCTGGGACCAGGCGCTCGACGTTGTGGCGGAAACACTGGCCGCTACGGTGAAGGAAAACGGTCCCGACTCCGTAGGCGGACTCGCCTCGGCGCGGTGCAGCAACGAGGACAACTATGCGTTCCAGAAGCTGATGCGCTCCGAGTTCGGCACCAACAACGTGGACCACTGTGCGCGGCTCTGCCACGCCAGTACCGTTGCGGGTCTCGCCAAGGCGTTCGGCAGCGGAGCGATGACAAACAGCATCGGCGAGGTACGCCACGCGGATTGTATCTTCATAACGGGGAGCAACACCTCCGAGGCGCACCCGGTGATCGGCTACGAGGTGGTACGGGCCGTCAATAACGGTGCCAGCCTCATCGTTGTCGACCCCCGCCGTATCCCGCTCGCCGAGAAGGCGACAATTCACCTGCAGGCCAAGTCCGGTACGGATATCTGGGTCTTCCAGGGTATGATGCGGGTGATCCGGGACGAGAAACTGGCCGACGAGGAGTTCATCAAATCCCGCACCGAGGGATTTGACGTATTCGCGACCAGTCTCGAGGACCTTACCGTGGAAGAAGCGGCCCGCGTGGCCGGAGTCGACGCGGAGGAGATCCGCAAAGCCGCCCGGATCTACGCCGGCGGTATCCGACAGGAAGGTGAGTCCCGGTACGGCGAAGGCCGCGGTCGATCCACGATCCTCTACTCCATGGGTATCACGCAGCGCAGCAACGGTACAAACCTTGTTCTGACGCTGGCCAACCTGGCGATGATGTGCGGCATGCTCGGTAAGGAGTCCACCGGCGTTAACCCGCTCCGTGGCCAGGGCAACGTTCAGGGTGCCTGTGACCTGGGCGCGCTTCCCAACGTTCTCCCCGGGTACCAGGCTGTAACGGACGACGGACTTCGCGCCAAAGTCGAAGAGAAATGGGGCGGAGCCAGGATTCCCGACAAACCCGGTCTGACGATCGTGGAGATGATGCGCGCCGCCGAGGCAGGGGAGATCAAAGCGATGTTCGTCATGGGCGAGAACCCGATGATCTCGGATCCCAATATCTCGCACGTGGAGAAATCCCTCAGGACGCTGCCCTTCTTTGTAGTGGCGGATATCTTCCTCACGGAGACCGCTCAACTGGCGCATGTGGTCCTTCCAGCCAAGGCGGCGATGGAAAAGGTCGGAACGTTTACCAATACGGAACGTCGGGTCCAGATATCCACGCCGGTGGTGGCCGCTCCCGGCGATGCCCGGGAAGACTGGAAGATCATCAGCGAGATCGGCAACCGGGTCGCGAAGCACCTCGGTCATACCAACACGCGCTGGGATTACGCCGACTCCAAAGAGGTCGCGGCGGAAATCGCCGAGGTATCGCCGATCTACGGTGGAATCGTCCACGAGCGGCTCCCCGGTGACGGTCTTGCCTGGCCTTGCCCGGATGCGGACCACCCGGGAACGCCAATCCTCCACGTGGGTCAGTTCAAGCGCGGCAAGGGTGCGTTCACACCGGTACCGCCAAAAGGTCCCGCGGAAATGCCCGACGAAGAGTATCCCTTCTACCTGGGTACGGGACGCATACTCTACCATTACCACACCGGTTCGATGAGCCGGCGAACCGAGGTTCTGCATTGGAAGGAACCCAAGGCGTACGTGGAGATCCACGAGGATGACGCCGCCGAAATGGGCATCGTCGACGGCCGCCCCATAGTGGTCGAGAGCCGGCGCGGTTCCATCCGGGCAGCGGCACGGGTGGGCACGGTGGTGCAACGCGGAATGGTGTTCATTCCCTTCCACTTCCGCGAAGCGGCGGCGAATCTGCTCACGCAGGACGAGAACCTGGATCCGACGGCAAAGATACCGGAACTGAAGGTATGCGCGGTCAAGGTAATCAACCCGGCGGCAAAGAAGAAAGCAGCCGCGGCAAGCTGAGCGCGGAACAGTGAATCCCGGGGGAAGAGATTCCTCCGGGGTTTTTTTCAGTTCCAATCGCACGGAGTCCGACGATGCACTGGTCAATAGGAGATATGGTCCTTGATCTGGTCCAGAACAGCGTAGAAGCCGGCGCGACCGTTATCGAACTCGCGATCGATGAGCGCGACCGGACGCTCGATATCATGATCAGGGATGACGGATGCGGGATGGACGAGGATCGACGCGCGGCGGCGCTCGACCCGTTCTACACGGAACCGGGGAAGCATCCCGGACGCCGGGTGGGGCTGGGCCTGCCCTTCCTGCTGCAGACGGTCGACCAGACCGGAGGGAACTACCACCTGCATTCGGAACCGGGGAATGGGACCGAACTGAGGTTCCGCCTGGACGTTTCCCATGTGGACACCCCACCGGTTGGCCCGATTCCGGGGCTACTGGTAGACCTGATGTGCTTTGACAGCGAATACGACCTGGAGGTGGAACGGTCGTGCAACGGGAGATCCTACCGGATCGCCCGGTCGGAACTGCAGGACGTGCTGGGTGATATCACGAGCGTCGCGGCGCGGCGGATCGTGCTGGAGTTCCTGGAGAACTGGGAGGATGACGTTCGGTCGGTTGCTGTTCCCGGTTCCGAGCCGGAGGCGTGAGGTAAACATGATAAGAGGAGTGAAACAATGAAACATTTAGCGTCCCATCGACGAATGACGTCGATAACAGGGTACCTTATTCTCGCGGCGTTCACGTTCGCGTTGTTCGGCGCGGGGCTGATGGAGGCTCTCAACCTCTCGATGATAGTCGCGGCGGTTCTGGGCCTCTGGATAGTCGGCCTCGCCTGGGAATCGATTCGGGAATGGCGCTTCGCCTACGCCGCGGATTCCGAGGAACAGCGCTTCGATTTTCCCACCGACACGCTGATAATCGCCTATGTCTATCTGGGCGCGGTCGTAACCTACGCGATCAGCATCGACCTTGGACTTGGCGCCGTGGTCGCTTCGGCACTGGTGGGAATCTTCGGGGCGGCTTTTCTGAAACCTTACTCTGTTCCGATCTACTGTGGTTCCTTCGTCGGGATGGCTTCGGCGGGATTGCTGGACTGGACCGGGCTGATGCTCGCCGGTGTCGTAGCAGGATTCATCTTCGTGTTTGCAAAACACGTATTTAACGGATTCGGCGGTAAACTGGGGACGATCGCCTTTGCCGGATGTATTGTCGCGGCTTACGCGACCAACTCGCCGCTGCTGAGCAGCCCCGTGCCGACCTGGGACGCCGGAGCCGTTCTCGTGGCGTACTGCATCTTCGCGGCGATGATCACGTTCATCCTGAGCGTCTGGTTTGGACACGGTCCGGTAATGGCTTCCGGTATGATCGGCCTGGCGGGCGGGCTCCTGCTCCCGGCGATCCACGGTCCGGAATTGGGCTCACTCCTGGCGATTGGCGTATTCTCCGCCTCCTTCGCAGGCATGAGCGGTACCAACCGCTTTGAGAAAGCGTACTGGATGATACCGGCGGGACTTCTCTGCGCGCTGATCATAATGTACACTTCACCATATATGGGAGGTGCCGGTGGAAAACTCGGAACGACCGCATTCGGTGCCGTCATCGGCGTACGCGGTCTCATGGTGATCGGCATGTACGTTCAACGGGCACTCGGCCTCAGGGACGTGGAAGACCCGGTACCGGAGAGTTGACACCTCGGACAACCCTATCGTCGCATCGATACATACTGACGCAGGAGAAGAACAGTGAAAGCTAAAGTCGTGTATTTCAGCCGTACCGGAAAAAACAAACGGGTAGCAGAAGCGATCGCCCAAGCCCTGACCGACGACGGCAACACCGTCGAGTTGGAACGCATCGAGACCACAAAACCCGGGGCAACGCTTGTTTTCGGCGTAGCGATGTCCGTACTCAAAATCCCCGCCAAACTTGTGGATCCACCTTCCGTTGACGACGGAGACCTGCTTGTCCTGGTGAGCCCGGTGTGGGCCAGCTCGATGTGCCCGGCGATACGCGCGTTTCTCGCGACGCTGCCGGACCTGCAAGGACGCACCGTTCTTAACGTCGTGTGCGGGTACAACGCCCACGAGTCCGTCGCGCGTTCGATCAACCACGAGATCAAGCGCCACAACGCCGGAACGATCGTAATGGAATCGATCCGATTGCGGGACGTAGAAACGCCGGAGAACCTGGCCGATTACGCGCACCGGATCGCGAAGAAGGCCCTGGGCTGAGGAAGGACGGCGTACGCACGCCGTCCGCCGACGTCGGGCCCACCGAACGACCTCGTCAAGACGCTTTCGAATAAGAACCTCTGTACAGCGGCGGCGGCCTTACCGGCTGTCGCCGTTATTTTTTCTCGTAGCGCATCTCGTACCGCATGCCGCGGTAGAGACTCACGGTCATCACCACCATCACGATCGTGAAGGGTAGCGCCGCGATAATAGCCATGCGCTGGAGCGCCTCCAGTCCGCCCGAGAGAAGCAACACCGCCGCCGCGGATGACTGCACCACTCCCCAGAGAAGTTTTCGGCTCGTCGAGGGCTGCAACGTGCCCCCGGAGGTCATCATGGCGAGTACGAACGTGGCGGAGTCAGCGGACGTAACAAAAAACACCGTGAGCAGCACCACCGCCAGTCCGGTAAGTACCGGCGTCAGGGGCAGGTACTCGAAGAGAAAGAACAGGGCCGACGATACCTCCGCTACAGCCCGGGACGCGAACCCCGGGTCAACGTTCTGCTCCAGGGCGATCGCCGTACCGCCGAACACCGCAAACCAGACGAAGGTGAGTAACACCGGAACGATCAGCGCCCCGAGAACGAACTCGCGTATCGTCCGTCCCCGGGAAATACTTGCCACGAAGAGTCCGACAAAGGGCGACCAGGAGATCCACCAGGCCCAGTAAAAAAGCGTCCAGGATCGCGTCCACTGGTATCCCTCGAAGGGGTTCGTACTCAGGCTCATGGAAACCAGACCGGAAAGATATTCCCCGAGCGTCGTTGTGAACACGTTGAGTATATGCGACGTCGGTCCCACGATCAGCACGAACGCCAGGAGAGATACCGCCACAAGTACGTTGGTGCGGCTGAGCATCTGGATTCCCTTGTCGAGGCCGGTCACGCTGGAGGCCATATACATGACGGTAACCACCGCGATGATCACCAGGGTAGTACCGGTACCGCCGGGAACGGGTAGCACCGCCCTGAGCCCGTCGGCGATCTGAAGCGCCCCGAGGCCGAGACTGGTCACGATCCCGAAGACCGTGGCAAACACCGCCAGGATATCGATCGTCTTGCCGATTACCCCGTCGATACGGTCGCCCAGGACGGGATAGAAACAGCTTGAAATCAACGGCGGCATACCGCGACGGAACGAGAAGTACGCGATAGCGAGACTCATCACGATGTAGATCGCCCAGGGATGGACCCCCCAGTGAAAGAAACTGTACCGCATCGCAAACGCCGCGGCAGCTCCCGATTCACCGGCGATGTATTCCGGCGGGTTGAGATAATGGCTTACCGGCTCCGCCACGCCCCAGAACACGAGGCCGATTCCCATTCCTGCGGCAAAGAGCATACTGAACCAGCCGAAGTAACTGTACTGCGGTTTCTCGTCGTCGGCGCCGAGGCGTATCAGACCGTACCGGCTGAACGCGATCCCCAGCGCAAAGAGAAGAAACCCGAACGCGGCGAGCAGGTACACCCATCCGAAGTGCTCGATGATAGCGCTGTGAACAAACGCGGTGGCGCGGTCCAGAGACTCCGGCAACGCGATACCGAGCAGGACAAACGCGCCCACCAGGAGAAGGCTCACGAGAAACACGGTATTTACGGGTGCTCTATCTCCCATGGTCCGGCTCTCCTCCGACGATCAGCACCGATTGGCGAGCGTTGTACGCCACCGCCTCCGCGGTGGAGCCTAGAATATCGGATAGCTCTCCGGTCCGCTCCGACTTTGCCAGTACCACCAGGTCGGCGTTTTCGCGACGGGCCGTGCGGACGATCTGTTGTCTCGGACTTCCGGTCACGTCGCGGGGATCCACAGTGCGATCCGGGACCATAGCCTCGCACCGACGGGCAAGCTCGTCCAGGGAGGTGATTACCGCGGCCTTCCGGCTTTGTTCCGCCGGGGGATCGGGCGCCCGCCGGCCTACGTGGAGCAGAATCAACCGGTCCGCCCTGATTCCGGCGCTCTCAAACAGGGGGAGCACCAGTTCATCCCCCTGCCCCAGGGCGGTTGCGTAAAGGACCGTCGGAGCCGTTTCCTCCACGCGGTCGTTCTTGTAGATAAAAACCGGGTGATCGCTGAGACGCACCACGTCCCGGGTGGTACTTCCTACGAGGGTTCGCTGCAGCCAGTTCTTGCGAGTCCAGGGAATCGCGATGAAGTCGGCCCCGTCGGTCCGGGCGCACCGAACGATCTCCGTCGCGGGAGACCCCGCCACGACCTTCGTGTCCAGAGGAATGCCGGCGTCTACCTCCGCGCACAGCGCTTCCAGACGTCGCCGACTGCGGTTTCCCGACGCACCGGAGACCACGTGCAGAAGAAGTGCTTCCTCGCACCCGAGACTGCGGAGAAAACCGAGCATCGCAGTGAGCCGGGACGATGACTCGCGCAGGCTCACCGGAACCAGTCCGCGACCGAACACCAGTTACCTCAACTACCAGATATCCGCCGCAGCCCCCAGGGAGAGCGAGAATACGTTGATCCAGTTCTCCGTGTAATCCGCCGGATCATCGTTTGAAGCCCCGCCACCGAGGTACCGCAGGTTAATAAAGGGACGTATCGAGCCACCACCGTCGTAACCCGCACGGAGGCTCGCGTCGAGCAGCGCCCCCACCGTGTCGTTGTCGCTGCCGTTGAAATAGCTGATAGGTGCATAGATACCGTCCAGCTCCGCGCCGAGCCAGAACCCTCCGGTGAGATCATACCGGGCCCTCGCCTTCAGGAGCGGCACCGGACCTACCCCGGCGGATCGGTAATAACCCGCGGACTCCTCTCCGCCCTGCGCCTCAAACTCGATGTTGGCGTTGCGAATCTGCAGGGACGCGCCGGCGGCCAGGCTGAAGCGATCGGACCGGAAAAACTCGTTGAGATAACTGAAGCGGTAGAAAGGAAAGCTATACCGGGAGAGAAGGCTATCGCCTGCGAACTCCACCCCGTCTACGCTGAACTCCTCCGGCAACGTTTCCCGCGTCTCCAGCAGGAGCGGCTGGTACAGAAAAATAATCGTATGCCGGTCCGCCACGTCCACCTCCGCGGAAAACCGCAGGAACGGAAAGAGCACATCCTGACCACCGTCTTCGTGGTAGCGGAAGGTGGAGTCCTCCTGAGCGAACGCGATCCGGTGGTCGATCACGCCGAGGAAACCGGATTCCGCGACAAGACGCACGTTGATCGAGTCCGCCGGGACCGTCAATATGGGCAGCGCCATGAACACCACGAACAGACCGACGCTTTGTCGGGAGGAACAGCGGTTTGTTTTCATATAATGAGAGTACCAGCGAAAACCTCGGGCAGGCAACCGATAATTTGAGATCTCCTGCCAGGCAGGCCACGAATCACGGCTGCACGGACCCTGTCTATACGAACCGGGCCACCCGAGCCTGCCTACACGAGCCTGCCTACACGAGCCTGCCTACACGAGCCTGCCTACACGAGCCTGCCTACACGAACCGTGCCACACGAGCCTGCCTACACGAACCGTGCCTGGTCCCGCAGGTCCTCTATCTCCTTTGTCCAGAACGCCCGGTCGCCCCAGCCGGGATACTCCGAAGCGAACCAGTGGTCGTGCCGTTGCCGGGCGCGCCAGGCGAGAAAATGAATAATACGCATGAATCGCAGCGGTTCAATGAGATCAAGCTGTCCCTCGCCGATCGTAGCGAACTGCCGGTAGCCGTCGAGGAGCATCACCAGTTCCCGGCGAGACTCTCCCGCCCGGTCCGGCAACAGGAGCCAAAGGTCCTGAACCGCCGGCCCGTTCATCATATCGTCAAAGTCGATGAGCAAGAGACCTTCACCGGGTCGGTCCAGGATATTACCGCGGTGGCAATCCCCGTGCAGACGATGAACGGGAACGCCCTGGAAGAGCGGCGCGATCCGGTCGATCGTTCCCCGTGCAATCTCCTCGAACTCCGCGGCGCAGTCCCCGTGGACGATCTCCTCCGAGAGAAGCTCCTTAACGTAAGCGCCGGTCCAGGTTACCGGATCGAGCGTCAGCCGATGTGGAGCCGCTTCCCGTCGACCCACCAGGTGCAATCGCGCCACGATCGAGCCGAGGCGGAACCAGTCGTCGTCGCTTTCAGCGTCAAAGCTGCGACCGCCCCGGCGCGGAAAGAGCGCAAACCGGTGGAGCGGCGCGTCCTCGCGGGCGTCGCCGACGTACTGACCGTCACCGCGGGCGTCGCCGACGTACGGATCATCACCGCGGGCGTCGCCGACGTACTGACCGTCACCGCCGGTGCCACCGCCGGTGCCACCGCCGTACTCCTCCGGCTCCAACTCAACCTCGAGCAGGGTGTTCCCTTCGCTGTCGGCGATCGGCGCCACCACGGGCACCTCCGCGTCGTCGAGTTCCTGCAGGAGCTGGTGTTCTTCCAGGATCGCCTCGGTACTCCACCGACCCGGCCGGTAGAATTTGGCTACCAGGTGGTCACCCTCCTGCGTTCGGAGCCCGTAAACGCGGTTCACGTAACTTGCGTACCGTTCGACCGTTCCGTCGAGTTGGAGATCAAAAAACGCCTCCACCGAGGCGGTAACAATGTGCGGCGTAAGCGTGTCAAAACTACCCGGTGCTTGCATCATGCGGGCTATTGTATAGTACATTGTTGAACAATGCGTCAGATTCCGACTACGGCCTGGGTGAAAATCAGCAAAAAGAAGCCCTCGTATCCGATTACGCCGCTACTGATGGAGTATCTGCAACACTTTCAACGCGCTGCGCCGTTCACTCTGCAGTACTCCGATCTCCTGGACTACCAGGAGTCGTTTCCGCTTCAGGACAAGAGTGGAGAGGACACACTCTGGGACTGGGTGGTCTATCCGCAGCGTGACTGGGAGGAGCTGACGCGACAACTGACCAAGATCTACGCCTACCTCAAGACACCGGATACACCGGATTTTACCGATCACCTGTATATAAGCCGCGTGGAATACTGCAACTTTGGAAACTCAAAACCGTTTCGGGTACGCGTGGTTAACCGGTACAACGACAACCATGATTATTACTACGTGAAGCGCGCCGACGCGTCCCGTGTGTACGGACTGGAGCTGGAACATATCCTCGCGCCCAACCGGATCGATTTTCTCGTTCAAGGCGAAACGCTGATCGAGGAGCATATAACGGGAATCCCCGGAGACGTGTATCTCCAGAAACGCCGACTCCGGGATGAAGAGACCCACGTCCGGATCGCCAAGGAGTTCGTAAAGTTCTCGGAACGGTGTTTCTCCAAGCTCCTGGGTGACATGAGGAGCTACAACTACGTGGTGGTGGTGACACAGGACTTCGACATGCAGCAGATCCGGGTGCGTGCGATCGACTTTGACCAGCAGAGCTACGAAGGCCGGATCGAAGTCTATCTCCCACACTTCTACGAGGAGAACCGCAATATGCTGGAGCTGGTGTGGGACGTACTGGAGCCCGCCACGATCCGACAGTACCAGAAGGAGGAACGGGGTCTGATGGCGCGACGGCTCAAGTCGGGATGGTCCCGCGTGGACGACCTGCTGTACTGCATGGAACAGGATACGATCTCCACGGAGACCCGCGTGGAATCCCTTCGGGAAGGGCTTTCACGGTACCACAAGGACCCGATATTTCTGGAGTCGCGCACGATGGGACAGCTTACACGGCAGCACCTGACCTCCATGGTGTTCAAGGGAGCGTAATCCGGTGCGGCAGAGATCCGACGAACGCGCTACAATAGAGACCGTGCAGTATTATTTTACGAAAATCGGACCGGGCAACGCCCTGGCGGCGCCGCTGCTCGAGGACCGGCGCATGGGCACCCAGGCGATCGCCGGATTCTTCCGGGGTGTCCGCCTGCCGGAGATCCGTGACCACGTCGGCGACCAGCGACCCCGGTTCAGTTACCAGGCGCTGGACCTCTACCGCTGGGCCACCGGTGAGTTGCAGGGATACGCGATCAACCTCGCCCAGGGCATTTTCCGCGTCCTTGCTCCGGCGGGCGAGATGTACGAGGTGGAGCGGGACCTCTTTGAGAAGTCCGTGGGACCCACTCCGCACACCGATGACGTTCCCAAGCTCGTACCGGTCCACGAGGTTTACCGGGAACGAATGACGCATATCCCTACGCTTCTGACCCAGATCAACGCCAACCGGCGACTCTCGAGCAGTACGTTCAAAGTGATAACCGATGACTTCGGCAATAACTTCGCAATCGATTACCTGCTCTTCAAGGGAGGGCTCCTGGAAGGCTATCCCCGGAGCACACCCGAAACCCGTACGATACAACACCTGCTCCTCTGTCTCGGCGC
>SLRR01000207.1 GCA_007130865.1 Spirochaeta sp.
AACTGAATTTACAATAAAGGAATTCCCGCGGCCCGGCAGGCTTCCTCCATCTCGCGGGGCCAGAGACCCGCCTGAATCTCCCCGATATGGGCCTTCCGGAGATAGAAGAGGCAGAGCCGGGACTGACCGATCCCTCCCCCGATCGACTGCGGCAGTTCACCCGCCAGCAACCGTCGGTGAAAGTACAGATCCCGTCGGTATTCCGCGCCGGTTAACGTGAGTTGACGCTCCAGCGCGGTCGGGTCTACCCGAATCCCCATGGAGGACAGCTCGAGCGGGATGTCGAGCACGGCGTCATACACCAGAATATCGCCGTTGAGGCCGGGGTACCCCGGTGACGCCTCGGTGGACCAGTCGTCGTAATCCGGCGCGCGCCCATCGTGCGGAGGTCCTCCGTCGAGGCTGCCGCCGATGCCGACGAGAAAAACCGCTCCGTATTCACGGCATACCCGGTATTCCCGTTCCTTTGGCGAGAGTTCGGGATACCGGCGAGCCAGGTCGAGGGCGTGAACGAACGTGATTTCCGGCGGGAGCACCGGCTCCAGCAGGTCGTATTCATGGCAGATATACCGCTCGGTCCGCCGTATCACGTCGTACACCGTGCGTACCGTTCGATCCAGGACCTCCCGGGTACGGTCGTTTTCCGTTATCGCTAGCTCCCAGTCCCACTGATCGACGTAAAGCGAGTGGATATTATCGATCGAGTCGTCCGGCCGGATAGCGTTCATATCCGCGTAGATTCCTTCTCCCGGTTCAAACCCCAGATCCGCCAGGGTCAGGCGCTTCCATTTTGCCAGGGACTGCACGATCTCCGCGGACTCGTCCTGCATCGCGCCGATCCGGAACTGAACGGGTCGTTCCACGCCGTTAAGGTCATCGTTGATTCCGGTATTAGAGCGGACAAAGAGCGGAGCGGTCACACGGACAAGATTAAGCTCGTAGGCGAGGCTCGTCTGAAACGCATCCTTTATCTTCTGGATCGCCCGTTCCGTATGACGAGCGTCCATGAGCGGTTGATATCCCGGGGGTATGATGAGCATGCCCGATAGTAGCACAGGACCGGGTTACCGGGATAGATTACAGCCAATGGTACCTATCCCTCCGTGCAGTCGATTCAAGCGCCCCGGTGGACGTCTGGCAACTCTCCTGATCATCGCGCTTCTCCCGGTTTCCGTGACCGTTGCCACGGACTACCAGCGTCCGCGCGTCGCCGTGGCGCTCGCCGGCGGGGGCGCCTGGGGCTACGCCCATGTGGGTGTACTGGAGCTGATCGAGGAACTGGGGATACCCGTGGATATCGTGGTGGGCACGAGCATCGGCGGCATCGTGGGAGGACTTTACGCCGCGGGGTATACCGCGGAACAGCTTGCGATTATCGCGGAAACGACCGACTGGAACGCTGTACTCTTCGATACCACGGACCGGTTGCAGTCGGGGTACGAGGATCGCCGCCACCGACGTTCCTTCCGTGCAACTTTGGGGTTCCGGGACGGTGAACCGATCCTTCCGACGGGGGCGTCACACGCTCAGCGTGTGGTGGAATATCTGGACGACCTGCTCCGTGTGCACGCCGTGACGGATTCGTTTCTGGAGATGCCGCGGGAACTCGCCGTCGTGGCGGCGGACCTGGTAACGGGAGAAGAGGTCGTCTATACCGAAGGTGATCTGAAGACGGCGATCCGCGCCAGCATGTCGGTGCCCGGCGTTTTTTCTCCGGTGTACTACGACGGTCGTTACCTGATAGACGGCGGGTGGGTGAACAACGTTCCGGTAAACGTCGCCCGGACTCTTGGCGCGGATATCGTGATCGCCGTAAATCTGAACGTGATGGATCGCAAGCCGGAAGACCTGCGTTCGATCGGAGCTATCCTGGAGCAATCCACCCGTATCGTACGACAGGAATCTATACTCCGGAACCTGGAGGAAGCGGACCTCGTGATAACTCCGGATCTGCGCGGATATCTTCCATCGGACTTTCAGCACGCCTCGGGACTGATCCAACGGGGCCGCGTCGCCGCCGAAACCCACCGGGAACCGCTACAGGAGCTCGCGCGCGGTATCCACGCCCAGCGTGGTGCCACGAGTCAACGGCGATTCGCAGTGCCGGAAGCGGACGTTCCCGTAGAGCTGAGTAGCGCGCGATTCGAGATCGCCCCGACGCTCCTGGAATCGACGGAGCGGAACAATCCACGAGCACTGACGATGCTGGAGGAGTTGGTGGAACGCATGCGCGACAGAACCACCTCGGTCACGGAGATTCAACGCGAGGTGTACGGTCTCTACGAGACGGGAATCTTCGATTACGTCTCCTACGACCTGGTAGACCGCCGTGAACTGGTTATCTATGCGGAACCCCGGGAAGTACCGCGAAGCACTCTTTCCCTGGGGATCGGGTTCAGGGCACAGATGGTGGAGAACGCGGTCGGCATGGGATTAGCCCACGTGCGATATTCCCGGAATCCCGGTGGAACCACACCGCGCTGGATCCTCGATGGATGGCTCTCCCGGACCGCCGGGACCCGGATCGGCTTGAAAATTCCACTTACGCCGCAAGTCCATCTCACTCCCGCGATATACGCGGTCGGTGAGAATATGCCGTTCTACGATGATCGTTCGGTGGAGTCGTTCTACGTCCGCCGCCGCTTCGGGGGAGAAACGGGGGTCTCATTTTATCTGGGGCGAAGCTGGGACATTACGCTGAAAGGATTCGGAGAGTGGCTGGCGCTGCAACGATTGGAGGGGGGCCGTGTTTTTGACTTCACCGGGACGACCCGATACGGGGCCCGTCTGGAGGTGTGGCGGGATACGCTGGATCGCGATCTCTTTCCTCGGGGAGGATCGGAGACGCGCCTGGCGTATCGGGTTCACCGGGATACGGAACAAAACCACTGGGCTCATCTGGCCAACTTCGCGACGAGCCGGTACTGGTCGCCCGCTGAAACCCTTACGCTCGGCACGCGCGCCCGGGTTGGTACCGATCTCGTCTCCGGCGTAGCGATATACGAGCGCTTCTTCCTGGGCGGCGTTGAGAACTGGTACGGCTACTACTACCAGGAACTGCAGGCACGGCATTACGGCGTAGTGGGTCTCGACGGCCGCGTGAGGATCGGCACGCTCCCGCTCCCCCTGGGGGACGGGATCTATCTTGCCGGCGGAACACAGTACGGCGGAATCCACGACGATGCACCGGATACGTTTCTACGCGAGGCGGACCAGAAATTCGGGGGCCACGTGAGCCTGGCATTCGATACCGCACTGGGGGCGCTCCACATCGGGGCCGCGTTTAACGACGAGGGGCGCGTCATGAGTTTCATCGAACTCGGACCGGTCTACACGATCGGGGGTACCGGATACGACTGGTAGGACGCGATACCGCCATGCCACGATACGACGATACCGCCATGCCACGATACGGCGA
>SLRR01000216.1 GCA_007130865.1 Spirochaeta sp.
CTGACGTTCTTCTTCGGCAACTCTCTGGTACGATTCTTTGTCGATGATCCGGAGGTTATCTTCCACGGAGCCGCTCTGTTCCGCATCGTCTCCGTCTCGGTGGTACCGTTTACGCTCTTCACCGTGATCAACGGCGCGTTCCAGGGCGGTGGTGATACGCGACCGGTGATGGTGCTCAGCGTCGTCCGGCTCTGGGGGATCCGCGTTCCGCTGGCGATGCTTCTGGCGTGGAATCTCGGACTTGGTCCTCCGGGAATCTGGTACGCGATGTTCGTCTCGAACATCCTCACCGCCGGGGCTGGGTTCATGCTGCTTCGCACCGGTCGATGGTTGCGGCAGGTTGTGCCGGGCCTATCCAGTTCGATCTAGCTGTCGCGGATTCATCGAGCATCGAACTACAAGCATCGAACATCGAACGATCTCCGCGCGACCGCGCTCCGTCCGGAACTACGTCGTCCACAATCTCGGAAGCGATGTTTATACCGGGGCCGCCTCTTCCACAGTCTCGAAAACGATCGCCCCTTATGCCAGCGCTGCGGCCACCGCCGCCTCGGCGTGGATGCTCGTGGTATCGTAGAGAGGAACCTCCACGTCCCCGGAACGCAGAAGCATCCCGATCTCCGTGCACCCCAGAATCACCCCCTGCGCGCCGGAACGGGCAAGCTCCCGCACGATACGCACGTACTCCGCGCGCGAACTCTCCAAGATCCGTCCCAGGACCAGCTCCTCGTAGATGACGCGGTGTACGATCTCCCGATCCGGAGCCGGTGGAGTGAGAACCTCCAGCCCGTGCTTCTCCCGGAGTCGTCCCGCGTAGAACTCCTCTTCCATGGTAAAGCGCGTGCCTAGGAGTCCCACGCACGCCCCCGGGCGGGGCCGCTCCTGCGCCGCCATGATCGCCGCGGCGGTAGCGTCGGCGATGTGCAGAAGCGGGATCGATATAGCCTTCTCCACCGCGGCTGCCACCTTGTGCATCGTGTTGGTGGCTATCAGCAGCAGCTCTGCCCCGGCGGCTTCCGTTTGCCGCGCTTTTCCGGCCAGAACGCGACCGGCGGTATCCCAATCACCGGCGGCCTGCATCGCCTCCAGGGGAGCAAAATCCACGCTCACCAGGATCAGTTCCGCCGAGTGCAGCCCGCCGAGCCGTTCCTTCACCAGCGTGTTGATATGGCTGTAGTAATGGGCCGTACTCTCCCAGCTCATCCCGCCGAGCAGTCCGATCGTCTTCATCGGGACAGTGTAGTTCCGGGGGCGGCGGCCGGGCAAGGCCGGGCGAGGCCGCCCAGGCAAGTCGCGATAGGCCGGGCACGGCGGGGCAAGGTGGAGCAGCGCCACCCAGACAAGAGGCGCGAGGAGCGACATATTTACCTCACATACCCTGAGGTGTATTTTTTAACCGGCATGAGACCGCTTGACGCGAATGGAACGGTCCGATCATGAGAACGCCGTCCGGCGAGACCCGATCCCAAGGATCGCGGACGATGTGGGAGGACTGGTGAGTATTCCGCTTTCCTGGTTGAGTTTCGCAGCGGGGTTCTTCCTGTTGTTCGGGAGCGGCCTGCTCGTGCGTCGTTTTGTGCGGCGTCTTCAGCGTATCAACGAGCGACTTGCCTCGGCGGAAACCAGACTTACCAACGTTCTCGAACACTCAAGCGACGTTATTTACCAGATGAACATGGCGGGGACTGAGTACGAGTACATGAGCTCGTCGATCCTGGATATGATCGGATATTCCGCGGATGAAGTGATCGCCGGTGGTCCGCAGTTGATACGCGACCTCGTACATCCCGACGACAGGGAACCGACTCGCCCGCAGCAGTTACGCCACGCTCCCGCCGAAGATATCGAAGGCTTTCTCGCGCACGACCTGGAGTTTCGTCTGATGACGCGGTCAGGCAACTATATCTGGGTACACAACAAGCGTGCTCTGGTTCGCGACAAGGACGGCAATCCCCTGGGCGTGGTGGGTAACGTGCGCGACGTGACGGATAAGCACGAACACCTTGAGAGGATCAACCGGTCTTTGAAGGAGAAGGAGACGCTGCTTGCCGAGGTCCATCACCGTGTGAAGAACAACCTCAACGTGATAATCAGTCTTATAGAACTACAGAAAGAGGGCGATCCCTCAGAGTCAAACGTCAGGGATATCCTCCAGGACGTGCAGTCCAGAATTCATTCGATCTCCCTTGTTCACGAGGCTTTGTACCAGTCGGAAACGTTTGCGGAAGTCAGCCTGACTGACTACATCGAGGATCTTACCGCCTCAACCGAACTTACGTTTGGCTCGCCGCAGCGGATCGTTACCGTCAATACCTTGCTGGATGACGTTACCCTCGATATAACCCGGGCGATCCCCTGTGGTCTGATCTACAACGAGCTCATCACCAACGTGTACAAACACGCGTTCACGGAAAAACGGAAAGGCACGGTCACGGTAACTCTCGGAACAGATCGTGACCAGGTGGTGCTCACGGTTGCGGACGACGGTGTCGGACTGCCTGCAGACGTCGACCCGGATCGATCGGAAACGCTGGGGTTTGTTCTGATCAGAACACTTGCGGACCAGCTGAACGGTACGTTTGCCGCCGAGAGAAACGGCGGCACGCTGTTCACGCTCCGGTTTCCCCGACCGTAACGCGCGCCGCCCCGCCACACCCTTCCACATCGCGCTCCGCCCCACCCTGTCACACCCCACCACGTCCGCGCGCCGATATCACCGCGGGGCTTCGCGGAATCCTTTCCACCACTTTACCAGCATCGATACGATCTCCCAGATCTGAATAACCAGTATAATCGCGAAAACGAGCCGGAATCCCACTAAGCCCGTATAGTCCAGGTACACCCGCGCGTCCGCAACGAGGGCTGCGAGCACAACGGTCGAGGCGAGTTCGGCCCCGAACTTCAGGCGGATCAGTGCTTTGCCCCGGGGTATTCCGTAGAGAAGGAGACCGTGGTAGACCAGCTCTCCGATCCAGGCGACCGAGATCGCGTGCATGTAGATCCGGAACAGGGGGATATTGATGCGATGCCCCAGCCCGAGGCCGCTCTGCAGAAAGAGATTTTCCGCGGTGGTGAGGATCTCCGGGAAGAAGTTCATCAGGCTGATCATTACGAGGAGCATCACCACGGAGATCACGCTTTCCCAGAGGGAAACCGGCTCCGGTCCGACCTCCACCTCGTCCAGTTCGTCCGGGGTCCAGTCCTCGTCGAGATCGACTTCCGTTACCCAGCCCGTGCGCGTCACCAGAATGAACCCGAGCGTAATGAACGCAAACGCGCCCATCCAGGCGTTGAGCGTGCGGTCCACCATGCTCAGCACCTCCGCGGACGGAGCGTTTCCCTGTACCAGCCCCAGAACCATAAGGACGGTGAATGCCAGCGCGACCGATCCCAGTACGATCCGGAGCAGGAA
>SLRR01000097.1 GCA_007130865.1 Spirochaeta sp.
ATATCCATACCGGTAGTATCTCCCAATAATATCATCTCGTAAAAACATTGAACGGAATGCAGTGCTTTTCATCAAACTGTTTCACACAATACGCGTGTGAACGCACCGGGCCATCCCAGGGTCTTCAGGAGACGCGGACTGCACGGGACTAACCCAGCAGCTTCGACTGAAGTCATACATTGGAATACCCGGCGCCTCTTAAACTATAATTGTTTCAGGAGGCAACGATGAAGAAGGTTGGGGTTATCATCTGCCACCGATATCACCGGTGTGCCGGGGGAAAGTGCTTCCGCGCGTTGAGAAACAGGGAAGGGGCGTTTTCTCGCTACAAGGATGAGGAGGTGGAGCTCGTGGGCTATACCACGTGCGCCGGGTGTCCCGGGGGCAACGTAGAGTACGCCCCGGCGGAGATGAAGAAGAACGGCGCCGAGGTGATCCACCTGGCGACGGGATTGCTGGTGGGATACCCGCCGTGTCCGCGACTGGAGGCGTTCCGAAAGTTCATCCCGGAGAAGTACGGCCTGGAGGTGGTGCTCGGCACGCATCCGATCCCGCAGAACTACTACGAGACGCACCAGAATCTTGGCACGTGGAGGTCCGACACCTGGCAGGAACGGATCAGCGCGGTGCTCCCGGAGGAGGAGATGCGGCGCGCTTATGATTGATCGGCATCATTGAGCGAACGGAGTTCTTAAACGCGGGGCGTCCTTTAACGAACGGCACTCTTGAATGATCGGCACTCTTGAATCATCGGTGACCTTGAACGACCGGTGCCGCTGGTTATCCTGGCGGTGGTTCTCATCGATCGCGATACCAAACTGGTGGCGGCGAACGCGTGCGAAGCACGATCGGTGGACGAGCTGATTTACCGCGACCAGCCGATGGATCGGCCGGAAGAGATCCGTCCAGTCGTAATCACGCCCGTTTCGTTCGCCTGGTTATAGCGCGTTAGGCGCATATCCATCTCCCGGTGGGATGCTGCGAGATATCTGTATTTCGAACTGAGCCACGGATAGACGTCCTGGAAACGAAGATCGTCGGGTATGAACCGGAGCGCTTGCTCTGAAACGTCGGATTACCGTCGGCAAGGTCACGGGGTCTTTTGGCTTCCACGGCGGATCTGCTTCGTCGAAGCTGCGGTATGTACAACGATCACGCCGCGCTGCGGGAAGAACCGGAGTACAACCGATACAGGCCTGTCGCGAGTCTGAGAAAGATTGTCGGCCAGGCCGATTTGGTCTTCGAGCGACAACGGAACAACCGTGCAACGCGGAATGCTTTCGAGCAACTGTTTCACGGTTGCCTGTACGATTACCCGACGAATTTTCGCAGGGTGCCGGACGCCGAAGTATCGATCACCACTGGTACCGAATCGGGCGCGAACTTCACTCCGCACGGTAACCCGCTTCGAGAACCCGATCTCTACGTGAGACTCGGTCGGACCGCCACGGTGAACGCGGCGAAACTTCCGGGCATCGAGGAGGAAGCGTCCCGGATCGGTACATCAGGATCCGTTCTTGTCACTGAAACGATTCACGAATCGTGTACACGTTACGTTTTTCGCCGGATCAAACCGAGATGGTAACGTGTATAAGAATGCGTGTATTAAATAAAATTAGGCCAAAAAATAGAATAAAGCGGTGGTGAAAACGCTCGTTATAGAGACCGTATCGGCCACATTTGTTGGTCCGTTTCTTGCTTCTTTCTTGTATAAAATGAGTCGGGACACCACGCGCCCGACCAGGGGAGGAAGACGATGACTGGAAGATGGTGGATAGCGGTTGCAATTGTGGTGTTACCGGTAGTGATTGGGTATCAAGTGCCGGTGGCGGCGCAGGAGTTTGTGTACGATGTTCCGTTCTGGGACGATAACATTACGGTAACGGACAACGAAGATGGGACATTTACCTACTCGTTCAAAGGTAGTTCCATAACGCTGGACATCGAGAACGACGACCTGGAGACCAATGTCGACCGCCTCTACATGTGGCTTCTGCAGTTTTTCAGCGGCTACGGAGTACTTACCGATCCCGATACGGTCGCCGAGTCGCTCGCGTACCAGCAACAGATGACAGCGACGCGGATCGCCACAATGCGGAATCACGCCCGCTCGGGGCGGAGAATCCGTGCCGTTATGGCGGATCAGGCGTCACCTCTCGCTGCGGTCTCGGACACGGACGAAGACGCCGTGGACGACCAGCCGGTCTTTTCCTACACGGCGCTATCCCTGGGCACACAGTTCGAGCAGTATTTTCACGAGGATGCCGATTCCGCCGGGAGCGGAGTTACCACTCTGGGCTATAGTTGGCTGAGCCCCAATAACAAACGGATACACCGCACCTCATTCGGGGTCAGCGGTCTCAGAGACGAGGAACCGAGCGGACTGCAACGGTACGTGATTGAATACGGCCTGACCGAACGTCGTGACGGTCAGCCCATTACCGTAACAGGCGTTTCCGGATCGAACACCGTCTCCGAGTACTCGGTCTCGTTGAACGTGGCGTTCGATAAAGACACGGGAGATTATCGAACGCTGGCGCTTCAGTTCGGTGTGTTGGATACCGGATCGCTACTCTATACTGCGGAGCGAACCGAGTACGCGAGTTACAGCGGCGGACTAACAGTGGGGATATTCGATGTGACGGTACCGCTCATGCACGACGATCTCTCCATCATGGTGTTCGCCACGGGGATACCGCTTGCGATCGACTTATATCGTCCGATCGCTCCGGCACTGGAACTCTACGTGAATAGCGCGTTCTCCTGGGACGTCATGCAGCACACCACGGTCTCAAATGGGGGTATGGTACCGACAGCGATGCAAAGTACTTCCGGTTCAACGGCTTTACAAACGAGTTCGGGATCCAGACCACAGTATTGCAGCAGTTCGCCTGGCGCGCTGCATTTAACGCCGGCATATATCCCGACGGTTTGACAAGCGTAGGGTTTTCCGCAGGTCTGGTTTACTGATCACCGCCGTCGGGTTGAGCGAACGGTCGTCCTTGAACGACCGGCTCCCTTGAGCGAACGCTCCCGGTAGTGTATACCGGTTCAACAGGAGCCCTGATGAACCGGATTCACTTTATATTTGTTTTTCTAGCGCTGGCGCTGCTGGTGGCTGCTCCCGCAGTGTCCCAGGGGACGAACTACTCGGTGGCTACCGCGGATGACTTCGTGGCGCCGCTGATCAATCCAGCGGCGCTTGCGGTGGGGAACGCCCGCGGGTTTGCTTTTGCTCTGGATTACGAGTCGCTCAGCGCCGACCGCAGTGACGGTATCTCCGCGGACCTGGAGGGGTTTTCGCTCTTTCTCTCCGGCAGGGTGGGCAGTTACGTTTTCCAGCGCAGCGACGATTCCGACGTTCACACGGTGGCGCTCGCCGGTGCGATAACGCCGAA
>SLRR01000071.1 GCA_007130865.1 Spirochaeta sp.
CCCCTGTTTCCAGTACGTTGAAACGGTTGATCACGCGGACCTTTACACCGTCCTCCAGGAGCGCCTGCCCCTGGTAGACGACCGTCTCGTCCGGCTCAAGCCCCGCCACCACCTCCAGGGTATTGTCGATAAGAATACCCGGGGTGATCAGACGCCGCTCCACTGTAGCCGTTCCTGGCTCGCCGGGCGCGTCGGGCTCGCCGGGCTCGCCGGGCTCGCCGGGCGCGTCGGGCTCACCAGTCGCGGCACTCTCCTCGTGAACCACAAAAACGAACGTCTCACCGAAACGGCGGATCACCACGTCCGCCGGGATCTTCACGATGTTATCTTTTTGCTCGGTAATGATCCGCACCTCGGCGAACATTCCGGCGCGTATGCCTGGATCCGGACGGGTGAAGCGCAGTTTCACCTCGAGCGTCCGTGTCTGCGGGTCCACCACGGGATTGAGTTCCGTTACTCGCGCGGGGAAACGCTGATCCGGAAACGCATCCAGCCGCACCTCCGCGTCAAGACCCGTTCTCACCTTGGAAATGAAACGCTCCGCGATCGGTACCACGATCTCCAGTTCCGTGGTGCGGGCAACCTGGGCGATCGGCGCGGAGGGAGTCACCTGAGAACCGACCCGCGCGGGAAGCCGGGTGATCGTTCCGGCGATGGGTGAACGAACGGGGCTGGGGGCAAAGGTCTGTCCCGGGCGGGAAGCGTCCACCTCGGCGATAAGCTGGTCCGCTTCAACCCGTTGACCCACCCGCACGTGAACCCGTGCTATCTCACCGGCGGTGTTGGAGAAGATGTCCACGCTGGTTGTGGTCTGAACGTCACCGTTGACCTCGATATAATCCCTGATCCGGCCCTGCACCGCGGGAGTAACGTTGACCGCAAAGACCTGCTCCCCCGATTCCGCGACCGTTGTCGGTGCACCGCGCGATCCCGGTGATACACCGTTCTCCCCTTCGGTTGAATCGCCGCCGGTAAACCGTTCGATTACACCGCAGCCGCCCAGAGAAATACCGGAAACTACAATCAGAATGCCGAGGATCAGGCAAGTCCGTAGCACCGGAAACCACGCGTCGCGCCGGGCAGCCGATCCGTTTCGAGTTCTCGCGTTCATTCTCCGCTCCTCGTGGTGATATCTTCCACCTCGGCATTCAGCTCAAAGGCAAGATCAAGAATGTTATCCATGATGTTCTTCTTTTCCTGCAGGAGCTGAAACTCCGCATCCTTCAGCTCCACTTCCGCGTTCTGTACTTCCAACAGTTCCCGAAGTCCGTTGTCGTACCCGATCTCGGCCAGTTCGTAGGCGCGCCGGGCCAGGGCGATGTTGTCTTCCAGCGCACGGATCGTCTGCCGTGATGACTCGATCGCCAGAAGGAGTCCCCGGACGCGGATCTCCGCGCCGCGTAATGCCTGCTCGATCGTCAATCGGTTCCGTTCGAGTTCAGATTCGAGTTCCGCGCGCTCGTTCCGCTGTCGGCTGAACGGCAGCCACGCGTCCAGGGGTTGCACCAATGTGATCGTGAACGCTCCGCTGCGCTGATCCCAGAGATCACCGTCAAACCAGTCGTCTTCCCAGGGATCGCCACCAAAGGTCGGGTCGAAGTTGAGACCAAACCGCACGAAGGGCGCTCGACCGGCCTGGCTGTACTCACCCGCGCGTATCTGCTCCTGCCGGATCGTGTTGAGCATCTCCAGCTGCTGTACGTCCAGGCGGTCGCGAAGTCGTCCCTGATCGACGGACTCGAGCCTGATCGCAAGCCGAGGCGGGTCGATCGCGCCGTGCGGCTCTACCGGCTCCATCAGGGGCAAGCCGAGGCTGTTCCGGAACGCCAGAAGCTGTTGTTCGTACGCCACTCGCAACGACGCCAGGCCGGGACGCTGGTTCTCCAGCGCCACTTGCGCGCTCAGAAGACTGAACTCGTCAATAAGACCGTTCTCGAAATTGATCTGCGCCTGGTTGTAGCGACTTTGCGCGGTGGCGATACGCTCTTCCACCAGCGCCATACGCTCCCGCGTGAGCAGCAGATCATAAAAGAGCTTGCTCACGTCACGTTCCACCTGGCGCCGGGCCTCCTCCAGCGAGAGCTGTCCCTGCCGGTACTGGAGTTGAGCCAGGGAGATACCGGGAACCGTCTGCAGGGTGAGGTCAAGGCTGAGGTTGAGCCCGGCTCCCATGGACCAGCGTGGCGGAGCTTCCGCTCCCGGAAGCGGCAAGGCCGGCTCGGGTTCGACGTTACTCCGTCTCAAACTGTAGCTCGCACTGACGTTCGGATAGAACCGGTTCCACCAGGTGTCGGCGATCAGCTTCTTCTGGCGCAGGGCCACCAGTTCCGACTCGATCCCGAGATTACTGTGCAGCGCCAGGGCAACCGCGGTGTCGAGATCGATCCGGTCCGGTACAACGATCCTGGTAGTTTCGGCTGTGACCGGAGAGATCGCGGTCAGCAGTACCGCCACGAGGATTACCGCCGGATGTATCACGTTTCGTACTCTCATCGTTCCATTCCTTGTATAGTTTCCAGATCCGATCGCCGCGGCTTGTTTGCGACGGTCTCCTCCGCGAGGGCTCCGCTCCCGGAGAGTCCTCGACTGAAAAGCGAAAAGAGCGCCCGCGTCACGGAGATACAGGCGTCCCGTTCGATCGGTTTCTCCAGCAGATCGAGTTCCTGCATGATCAGAAAGCGGACGAAGCCGATCAGCGAGAACGCTTCGCCCGGGTCGGCTGTGAGTCGTCCCGTCATCACCATGTCCGTGAGAAACGAGAAGAGCGACTGCATCTGACCGATGTGCTCCTGCGGGATCTCCACCGTTATGTCGTTTTCCCTGATCCAGTTCTCCAGGGTCATCGCAATCGAATGCTGGACTGAGTAACTCGCGATCATCACGAAGAGCGCGTACAGCTGCTGCTCCGGGTATTCGATCTGCTGCAACCGGATCCGGGCAAGAGAGGCGAAGTGCTGCTGATCCCGGAGAACCACCTGCATCAGCATCTCATCGCGGTTGCGAAAGTAGTGATAGATACTCGACTTGGTAATCCCCACGCGCTCTGCTACCCGCTCGACCGTAGCAGCGGCGTACCCGTGTTCCTGCACCACGTCCTCTATCGCGGTAAAAATACGATCCGGAACCGGCATCTCTTCCGCAGTGAGCCAGGCGATACGCTCCACCATCTCCAGGTCAACCGACCGGGAATCCGGCGGAAGATAGCCGTGCACCAGGCGCCGGACGGTCATACCGATTGTGCGGGTCCGAGCCTCATCGTTCAGGCTCAACCTCTCCGGGAAGAAGACGGTACAGGAGATCGGCCGCCCTGTAACCGGATCGCGCCGGTAGTGCTCCGTCGTCCAGAACGCAGCGGTCGCGCCGGTGTACCGCAACGCCCGTCGCGAGGGTA
>SLRR01000198.1 GCA_007130865.1 Spirochaeta sp.
CCCGAAGGCGATCCCCGCGCCGGTGTTGACGGAGCCGGAGAATGTCACCGGCGAGGTGGTAAGCGCGTCGATGTCGACCCCCTGGAACGGGGAAGTCGAACGATCGTCGGCGTCACGGTCCTGCTCCTCATCGGCAGGATCGGTCTCGTCTCCGATCGCCTCCCCCTCCTCGACAACTCCACTGTCGGGATCGTCAAAGAGGTCGTCCAGGGCAAACGCCCGGTGAGGAACCGCCGCGAGCAGCACCGCTGCAACGACGAGCGCAGGTAACCGGACCGCGGCCGACACGGCCGCCGGGATCGCCCGCACACGGGCAGAAGAAAAACACCGCCGGAGTCGCGAAAAACCTGGGTGTTTCAATCGCTGAACCTCTCCAGATATGACCGAGTAAACACCATGTCCGGCAGATTTTGAAGAGAGGGCCGGTCCACGGCGATCAAGGTACGTTCGTTGCGGAACTGACCATCGATGCGGCGGCCCCGGAGTTCGTCCTGGATCACGATCCGCACCGGTACAAAGCGGTCTCCCAGGCGACGGTAGGTGGGGATCGCGGTGGTGCGCATGTGCTGCCCCGAGAGGCTGTAGTCCTCAAACTTGCGCACCAGGTTGTCCTGGTCGATCCAGATCCGCATGATCGGGTAGGTCACGGAATCGGTCACCGCCTCCAGGTCGTACACGTCGGTCTCGTACGCGCCGAGGCGCTCCCGGGTGTGACCGGTGATTCGGTAATCCTCCGCCAGGGTGGACTTGGTGAAGTCCGAATTGTGCGCGTTGGTGTTCTGAAACCGGTCTCTGGCGCTGGTTACGGTAAAGCGGCCGTCCACCGGGTCGTACAACCAGAGGTTTCCGCCGATACGCAGGTATCCCTTACCCCGGTCCGCGGCGGGTTGCATGATAAGGATCGTGTAGGTATCGGCGCGGTCCCGCCGAAAGAGCGTCATCCGCGTGACGCTCGTCCCCTGACCGGGACGTTCCTGCGTGAGGGTGTACTCCGCGGAGAAATCGCTTTCCGGGTAGGATACCAGCGCGTCCACTTCTTCCAGGATGCGCCGTCCCTCGGCACGAGATACCGGCGGCTGTTCCTGCGCCGACAGTTCCCCCGGGACAACCAGGGTTGCGGCGAGAACTGCGGCTGCTGCCAAAATTGTTGAAATACCGCCTCCCCGGGGGAAGCGAATACTCGTTTTTCCCATTTCGTATCTATTCCTTACACGCGTCGTCTCAAGTTCGTCATTCCTGCCGCAAAGCGTCCACGGGCCGGATCAGCCCCGCGTGAACCGCCGCACGCAGACAACCCGCTATCCCCGCGACGATCGCCGCCACAAAGATCACGGTAACACCCGCCGCGGGCAGCCGCCAATCCAGCCGCCCCTGCGTGAGAAAAAGAGCCGCCCAGCCCGGTCCTCCTGCTCCATCGAGCACGACAAACCGGCGAAGCGCCTCCAGGGTGGTCACCCCCGCCAGGCCTCCCAATATAACACCGGAGACCCCGAGAAACAGCGCTTCCATGAGAAAGAGCGCCACCGTCCGGGGGCGCTGCATACCCAGCGCCCGGAGAGTACCGATCTCACGGGTTCTCTCGAAAACGATCATGGAGTAGGTGTTGCTCACCCCCACGATCACGATACCGAGAAAGAGCAGAATCACTACGCCGGCGATCAGGAAGATCGCACCCAGCAGGTCGTTGATCTCCTCCAGCTGCGCGTCCAGGGTGACCACGCCGTAGACTCGCTCCTCCCGACGCTCCCGGGACGCCTCGGAATACATATCACGGTCACGCAGAACGGGAAAGGTGGGGAGGCGCGTCTCCAGCGCACGGGTAATCGCCAGGGCGGCCCGTTCCTCGTCCTGGAGAGGGTTGGCGATATAGAGTCCGATCTCGTTCACCGTGTCCTCGGACCGCTCCAGCACCGCGTTGAGCGTGCGCCGCTCCAGGTAGGAGGTGTACCCGAAGAAGCTCGACTCCGCGAAGATCCCCCGCACAAAGAGATCCACCGTGTTGGATCGTCCCCGTTCGGATCGGACCGAGACCAGAATCACGTCGCCCACACGCGCCCCCAGGTCCTCCGCCACGGCGGTGGAGATCAGGATCCCCTCCCGGTCATCGTCCTCCGGGACGCCGCCCTCGGTAAAATCGAACGTCTCCAGGATCGGTCGTTCCCGGTCCCACTCCACCCCCACCAGACGCCGTTGCCGCGCGTAGTATCCGGCATAGAAGAGCATCGCGTGACTCGCTTCGTAATAGGTGGAACGCTCCGAGCGGGTTACCACTGGTACTCCGGAGGTCCGGATCGCCTCCTCGAGCGCGTCCCGCACCATCTCCGGCTCCGCGATCAGGGAGCGACCGCTCCCGTCGTACCCCAGCACCACCACGTCCCCGGCAAAGTACCGGCTCGCCTTGGCCCGCAGGGATTCGCTCATCCCCATCACCGTTCCCAGTATCACCACCAGGCACGCCACAACCAGGGTCAGCGCCGCCAGGAGCACGCGGTACCGGTTGAGATTACGGGAGAAGTTACGCCACGCCAGCGCCGCCAGACCGAAAAACCCTCTCATAGGGCCATCGCCTTTACCGGGGAGATGCCCAGCGCGCGTTTGAGCGGGTACACCACCGCCACCAGGGCCAGGGCAAGCCCCGCCAGGAGGTGCTCCGTGATCAGTCGCGCCGAAGTCTCCCCGCGCATCGCGCCGCCGCCGAAAAGGATCGCCAGGTAGGGGTTTTCCGGAACGATACCGGCCCGGTTGAGAAGCGCCAGCACCCCCTGTCCAAGGGCGATTCCCACCAGCGCCGCTCCCGCCACGACGATCACCGTCTCGGCGGTTATCATCGCCGCCACGCGACCGCGAGTAGCCCCGAGGGCACGCATCGTCCCGATCTCCGCGGTCCTCTCCAGTACGGAAAGCACCAGCGCGTTGGTGGTGATGATCGCTGCGCCGAACGCGACGAAGAGGAGCCCCACGTTGAAAAAGACCTGCAGGTACCAGGTGAGCTGCGCCGTACCTCCCACGGTGCGACGCCAGTCCCGCACGAGGAATCCCTCGTCCTCGGTAAACCCGCGCCGCTGCAGCTCCCGCGTTACCGCGCTCAGATCCCGGCGATCGTAGAGAGAGACCAGGAGAAAGTTCCACGCTCCCTCCACGGTCTGCCTCGCTTGATCGGCCTCGTCCCGGCTCGCCGCAAAGAACTCGTCCAGGTCGGCCAGGATATCCGACTGGTCGTCGTCAACGAGCGAATCGTCGGACCATTCGTCGGGTTCGTCTGTCTCGTCCGGTTCGTCCCAGCTCTCGGCCTCGCCGAAGAGCGCGTCCACCTCGGAAGCGAAGAGGTCCTCCTCTTCCGGCGGCAGCTCCACCACGCCGCCGGCGCCGTAGACGTACCCGTTGA
>SLRR01000274.1 GCA_007130865.1 Spirochaeta sp.
TGGTGCAGGAGATCTCCGCTTCCAGCGCCGAACAAAACAATGGTTCGCAGCAGATCACCACGGCGATCACGCAGCTCGACCAGGTGATTCAGCAGAACGCCTCCGCCTCGGAAGAGATGGCCTCGATGTCTGAAGAGCTTACGAGCCAGGCGGAACAACTGCAGAACACGGCCGGTTTCTTCCGGGTGGACGCAGATGATATCGCGTCGTCCCAGGGGACCGTCCTGCCCGTGGGGCGATCCTCCGCCGTAATCGGCCCTACTGCGTACCGCCGAGGTGAGAACACAGGATCCGGCGTTCGTGGCAACGGCGGGAACGGTGGGACCGGCGGTAACGGTACCACCGGCGGCAATAGTAATACCGGTAGCAACGGCGGGAACGGCCGATATACCGGGACGCACGGTCGCTCCATCGCGTCGCGTCATCACGACGAGACGACCGGTTCGACGGCATCGACCCGCGGGATCGCGCTCATGGAGGCGGTCTCCTCCGGTCGTGACAGCCTCGATGACGAGTTCACGGAATACTGACACGGAGGAGGTAGTGTAACTATGTTCGACACAAGCACAAACGTTAAGACGCGGATTGACGACCGTGTCTCCACACGGGGAAACGCCGGTGACTCACGGCAATACCTGACCTTCGACCTTGCCGGAGAAACATACGCGGTTGACGTCAGGCAAGCCGCGACGGTGATAGAGAACGTGGCGATAACAAAGATCCCCCGTATGCCCGAATACGTGCTCGGCGTGATCGATTTCCGGGGACAGGCGATACCGCTCGTGGATCTGCGCACTGTTCTGGGGCTTGCCGTCCCGCAAGAGGGAGCGGTCGCAACTGAACACTACCAGGCGGAAGAGGGTACCGTCGTGATGATCCTGGAAATCGCGCGTGAAGAACAGGTGTTCGTCCTCGGCGCCGCGGTGGACCAGGTCAGGGAAGTGATAGTCCTTAACGACAGCGATCTCGACGAGGCGCCCGACCTGGGCACCGGACGAAACCTCGCGTTCATCGACGGGATCGCTCGGGGGGACGGAGAGCGTCTCTTTCTGGTGTTGAACGCGGAACATATTCTCGATCAGGACGTACTGGACGATCCGGTAATTATGGAAGCCTCCGGCTTGCACACGCTATGACAGAACGGGGCCGAGACGAGGATCAACGCATCGCCACGGCCGTTTTTTTAACGCGACGGCGGTTCGCTCAGCGTAACCGAACGAGTCACCACCTCGTCGCCTCGTTCAATCGTAAGCGAAACGGTGTCTCCGGGGCTCATCGTGCGGAGCGTCATGAATAGCCGGTGAGGATGTGTGAGCGCCGTACCGGCCAGATCCGTCAGGACGTCGCCGGTCCGAAGTCCCGCAACGTCGGCCGGGCTGTTCTTATCCACATGTGTGATCACCACACCAGTACGACCTGTCCGTGTTTCCGCCGGTGCCGTCCGGACTCCAAAGTACGCCGCCCGGGGATTGCCTCGCCGGAGGATATCGTTTACGAGATTCTGCAGTTGTCCGTACCCCACCGTCTGTCCTGTGGGACCGGGAACGGTGCTGTTGATACCGAGGAACCGGCCGGTGACGTCCACAAGGGGTCCGCCCGCCTGTGTCGCGGTCAAGGTGCCGTCGACTTCCACGCGCGGTTTGAGGATGCCACCCCAGCGGTTTGTCCATTCTTCCGCAATTCGACTCACCATGCCGGGACGGATTTCCGCGTATCCCAGCGCCAAAACCAGAACCCCGGGATTCAGCTCCTCCAGTTCCGACCACTGTTTCCACGCGGAAATCGCGGTACTTTCCACCTCGAGTACTGCTAGATCGTATCGGTTGTCCCACCCGCGGACTCGTGCCGGAACAGAATGGTCGTTTCCGTGGATTACGCTGATACGGTCCAGGTCGTCGAACGGATGCGATACCGTGAGAACGATATTGTCCCGAATCCACAAGGTCCCACTGGCTTCCGTACTGATCTCTCCCTCGTCTCTCGTCTGGAGCACCCGGACAACACCGTCTTTTACACGCCGGTAGAGATCCGCGATCTCGCCGGAAAGGTCGTATAGATTCATGGATATCATGATACGGGGTCACGGTCGGCGCGGAAACCCGGCTCTTCGGCGAGGTCGACCTGGCCGGTTGGCCGGTTCACGTTCAGACTACCAAGTAACCCTCCCGTGTTGCCTCCATTACAAGCTCCGCCCGGTTTTGTACGCTCAGCCTGACCATCAGGTTGGACAGATGAAACTTGACGGTTCCAAGGCTGATATCGAGTTCCGCGGCGATCGCTTTGTTGGGAAGTCCGCGGGCGATAAGTTCCAGGACCTGTTGTTCCCGGACGGTAATCGTCCGGTGAACGGGTCTCCCCTCTGCCGCATCTTTGCGGTCACCTGTGATAGACGAATCGTGCACGGAACGATCGGCCGGCACAACGAGTTGGACACCTTGAGAAAGTGCAACAATCGCGATCCAGAGTGTTTCCGGTGATGGATCGACGAGGTGTAGCGATGCCGGCCGGTCAAGGCGATCGAACGGTCCGGTCCCGAGCAATACGATTGGACGGCTATCCGCGCCCTCGGACGATCGTTCGTACTCCCGCGGCAGAGGTTCCTGTCCATCCCATACGAGGACGGGTGTTACGGCCGAGGGACCCGAACCCCACCGTTCAAGACTGGATTCGATGTCCTGAACGAGGTCCAGCAAGGGTGAGTCAGAAGACAGCAGCCAGTCGGCCGGAAAAGAGTTCATGAGATCGCTATACCACAGGTCGTCAAACGGCACAACGGGCTCGATCTCGTTTGCCCCGGCACCGCTTGCCTCCGCCTCCGTCACGTGCGTATCTTTTAATCGTTCCCCTTAGACGTACCCGACTCGGATACAATAATGCCGCGGAAACGGCAGAGGAGCGACAGGTATGAACTACGACAAATTCACGACTAAAGCGCAGGCGGCGATCCAGGATGCCGCCGGAATTGCCAATAGAAACGATCATTCCACCCTGGAGGCGATCCACCTGGCCCGGGCGCTCGCCGCGCAGGAACAGGGCATGGTGGGGTCGATCCTGGAGCGACTCGAGGTGCCGGTGGGCCCCTTCATCCGGGAACTGGACGCGGAGATCAAGCGCATGCCCCGCGTCACCGGTGATCACGCCCAGCTCGCGCCGTCGCCCAACCTGGGACGGATTCTCGCCAAGGCGGAAGCGATGCCGCAGGAGATGGGCGACAGCTACGTTTCGACGGAACACCTGCTGATCGCGATGCTCGAATCGTCGGACAAAGCGGCGGAGATCTTCAAGAAGAAAGGTGTCACCGCGCAGGCCGTGCGGGAAGTACTTGCCGACGTCCGGGGCGGGGAATCCGTGGACACGCAGGACCCGGAA
>SLRR01000297.1 GCA_007130865.1 Spirochaeta sp.
GCCACTATATGCGGGTGAACGCTGCAAACGCCCTGACCTCGCTTCGTCTGGTATTAAGTCCGGTTTTCTTTTTTTTCGCTTTCCTCCCCGTCTGGACCAGCGGTGGATTCGCTATTCTCAGTACCGTCGTTCTCTGGATACTCTTTGTGTTCATCGAGGTTTCCGATGTACTCGACGGCATGGTGGCGCGATCCCAGGGGATCGTCTCCGACGTGGGCAAGCTGCTGGATCCCTTTGCGGACGTGGTGAGCCGGCTTACGTACTTTGTCGTGTTTGCGGCGTTCTCCATCATGCCGGTCTGGATGTTCCTGCTCATACTCTACCGGGAGGTGGGGATCATCTTTGTAAGGATGATGATGATTCGTGACGGTGTTGCTCTGGCGGCACGGGCCGGGGGTAAGACCAAAGCGGTAATGTACGCCGTGAGCGCGGGGCTGGCATTACTCATGCTGATGCATGCACGCCTGAGCGTCTTTCACGGTCTGATGCCGGCGCTCCCCTGGATCGTGCTCGGAGCATTCGCGCTGTCGGTTCTTCTCTCCTGGGCGAGCTTCATCGACTACCTGGTCATCGTTTACCGGCACTATCGGTCGAACGGTTGATAATCGCCGTACCAATCTCCTGAATTCCGCGTTTCTCCCGCCCGTCGCCTGTTTTGTACTGAAACAGCTGTAATCTGATGCAAATTCGTCCGCCCGTGGCGTATTTTTTTAAAATTCGCTTTACTCTTTCTGCATAATTATGTAGGTTGTCCGACATAAATGTAGGGCTATAGTTAACAACCCACATTTTAGGAGTTATAACTGCGGCAGACGCCGTAATAGTAAGGGAGGCGAGTGATGAGTACAGGAATGACGGCCAAGGATGTTCTGGACCTGATCAGGAAGGAAGACGTAAAGATCGTCGATTTCCGGTTCATGGATTTCCCGGGAATGCAACAGCATTTCTCAGTACCGTCGGCGACGGTTGATGAGGACACGTTTTCCGAAGGTCTGGGATTTGACGGATCCAGTATCCGTGGATGGCAGGAGATCAACGAATCCGACATGATCGTCGTCCCCCAGCCGCAGACGGCGTTTGTCGATCCTTTCATGCAGGTGAAGACGCTGGTTATGACCTGCAATATAGGCGATCCGATCACCGGAGAGGACTACACGCGGGATCCCCGTAATATCGCGCGAAAAGCGGAAAACTACCTGAAGAGTTCCGGCGTGGGTGATACCGCATATTTCGGAGCGGAAGCGGAGTTCTTCATTCTCGACGATATCCGGTACGATCAGAACGAACACAGCGGGTACTACTTTCTGGATTCATCCGAGGGACGCTGGAACTCCGGGAAGAACGAGGGACCCAACCTCGGCTACAAGCCTCGCTACAAGGAAGGGTATTTCCCCGTACCGCCGTCGGATTCTCTCCAGGATATCCGCAGCGAAATGGTGGTTCTCATGGACGAGGTGGGACTCAACGTAGAAGCCCACCACCACGAGGTTGCCACCGGTGGGCAGTGTGAGATCGACATGCGATTTGCCCCTCTGCTCGAGATGGCGGACAACATGACCAAGTACAAGTACATCGTGAAGAATGTAGCCCGGACGCACGGCAAGACGGTAACGTTCATGCCCAAGCCGCTGTTCATGGACAACGGAAGCGGGATGCACACGCACCTGTCGATCTGGAAGGACGGGAAGAACCGTTTCTTCGGCGATGGATACGCCGGTCTCTCTCAGGAAGCACTCTACGCGATCGGGGGAATACTGAAGCACGCACCGGCGCTTCTGGCGTTCACCAATCCCACCACCAACAGCTACAAGCGGCTCGTACCGGGCTATGAAGCACCGGTCAATCTGGCGTACAGTCGCCGCAACCGGAGCGCGGCGGTACGGATCCCGATGTACTCCACGAGCGAAAAATCCAAACGCTTCGAGTTCCGGTGTCCCGACCCCTCGAGCAATCCCTACCTCGGATTCAGTGCGATGCTGATGGCGGCGATCGACGGTATCCAGAACAAGATCGATCCCGGTGATCCCCTGGATCGGAACATCTACGATCTAAGTCCGGAGGAAGCCGCCAAGGTTCCTACCACCCCGGGAACGCTGCGAGGCGCACTGGAAGCACTCCGGGACGATCACGATTTTCTCCTCCGGGGCGACGTATTTACCGAGGACGTAATCCATACGTGGATCGAATACAAGCTTGAGAACGAGGTGATGGCGCTGGACCTGCGGCCCCATCCCTACGAGTTCGCGCTTTACTACGATATTTGATTTAACCCGAATAGACGCACGCCTGGAGCGCCGGCATGAGCCGGCGTTCCAGCGGATCTCCAGATGTACGAGCTGCAGGCCCCAGGCGCGCCTGCCGTGTTCCAAAGGTCACTATCAAAGTTCTTCCGATCGCCCCGCGGTGCTATAATACTCCGTATAAAAAGACGACGGTCCAAGGAGTGCACCGTGGAGAACCCGATAGTCGCCCGGATAGAACAGAGTCGAAAGGAACGCTCGCAGCTGCATCCGCGTTTCCTCGCAAACGCTGCGGCGTATCGTCCGTTTCTTGAGGTGGAAAAGCACGCCTTTGCTCAGGGCAGCCTCTCGAGAAAGCACAAGGAGCTGATCGCGCTGGCGATCTCTATTGTCACCAAGTGCGAACCCTGTATGGAATGGCATACGGAGCAGGCTCTCAAAGCAGGTGCCGTGGAAGCGGAGTTCTTTGAGACGATCGACGTTGCGATCGAGATGGGTGGCGGCGCCGCGGCGGCCTACGCGCGGTTCGCCCTGCAGGCGTTCGACTACTACACTATGCGATCCGGGGAATGCACCGAAAGCACCTGACCGGGAGGTCGCGTCTACCGGCGGAGCAGTGCCTCCGTCTCCATGATCAACGAACGTGCAGCAGCTCCGCCACAGCATCGGCATGGGGCATCGCCGTTTGCGCACCGGGGCCGGTGACCGCCAGCGCACCGACGGCGTTGGCCGTGCGTACCGCTTCCTGCGGAGCTGCGCCCCGGGAGAGCGCCCAGGCGAGGCCGCCGTTGAACGCATCGCCCGCTGCGGTGGTGTCCACTACGTCCACGGAGAATCCCGGTAGGTGAACCGGGTCGGGTTGTTCCCGTGTTGCCAGGTAGGCTCCACGGGGACCCGCCTTTACCAGGGCGTTGTCCACGCCCGATTCCAGGAGGCGTCGCGCCGCGGACTTAAGCGCATCGTCGGTTTCGCGTTTGGTTACGGTCTCCCGCCGTGCGGTACCGGTGATCATGGCCGCTTCCGACTCGTTTGGGGTGATCCACGTAACAAGGCGGAGCGTTTCCGGCGGGATCTCAGCCGCCGGGGCCGGGTCCAGGATCACGACCGCTCCGCGATCGTGCGCGAA
>SLRR01000016.1 GCA_007130865.1 Spirochaeta sp.
CCGTCGGCGATTTTTCGGTAAATCTCGTCGGCCTTGCTGGATTCACACGCCGTGCCTCCGCAGATAAGGCAGTATGTTGAATATGCCATCACTGACCTCCCTGAATATCGGCGGCGGGGCGATCGACGATATGGCCGTCGAGAAGCCGCCCTTCCTTGAGGTGAACCTGCACGATTTCGCGGGCTACAGCCTCGTCCACTTTGCCGTAGATAACGGTGGGCATCCCTTCCTTGTGGACTTCCACGATCGGTTCCATACTCTCAAGTCCCATACTGCCGGTCTGGCGCACGGGTATATCGGTAAGATTCTGCTCTTCCAGCGCTTCCACGAGAGCGGCCAGCGTTTTCTTTGCGCCTGCGGCGATACCACTGGTACCCATGGAAACGACCAGCCGGGTCGAGCTGCCGCCGGATTCCCGCAGCCCCATCTCAAACTGTTTCTTGTCGCGAACTTTGCGCAGTTCGTCCAGTGTCATTTTGGGCATCACGCACCCTCCTGGTAATTATCCAACATCTCCTGAACCTTCTCAGGAGTCAGTTTGCCGTATAAATCTTCATCAACAAGGACTGCCGGGGCGAGCCCGCAACAACCGACGCAGCGCACCTCGATGAGAGAAAACTGCTTGTCCTCGGTTACCTCGTTGACGCCGACGTTCAGCGTCTTTGAGAGCTCTTCCGTCAGAGCCGGCGCACCTTTGAGGTAGCACGCAGTCCCCATGCAGACTGCAACCCGGTGTTTGCCGGGAGGCGTCAGATTGAAAAAGTTGTAGAACGTTGCCACACCGTAAATCTGTGCCAACGAGAGATCCGCCACGCGGGCGACCTCGTCCGCTACCGGTTCCGGGATGTACCCGTAATGCTGCTGCACCCGGTGCAATATCATGATGAGATTGCCGGGTCGATTTTTCCATTCCAGGATGAACTCGTACAGATCATCCGGAAGGGTCGTGCGTGTTTCTACTGCCATCGTGAGCTCCTTTCGGTATGGCTTTATAGTGAATCCTATCACAAGAAATTGTCAAGAGGGATTTTAATTCAGGGCGAAATTCGCTTAGAAATAACATGAGTAATTTAACATGGTAATCACCCTGTCGTGGTAATATAATAAGAAGTCTACTTGGAGTGGACGGTGCCGGTCGTTTAATTGAGGACGGTGTCGGTTCAGGAAAGGATCTTACGGAGCACCCGCTCGTGAGTTTCGCGGTCGTTTTCGCTGAACAGAACGAAACGCACGAGCTCCAGGGAGGACATGTCCTTCATCACGTTGATAATCATGGTGAGAGCCACCTGCGCTGCGTCTTCGAGGGGATAACCGAACGCACCGGTGGAGATCGCCGGAGTAGCAATAGAGGACAGACCCTCCTCGTCGGCCAGCAAAAGCGCGTTCCGGTAGCACGACGCCAGCAACTCCGCCTCCGGTTTGTCCCGGCCGTACACCGGCCCGAGCACGTGAATCACGCGATCGTTCGGGAGGTTATGCGCGCCGGTTATAACCGCCTGTCCCGGACGAATCGGCGCCAGGGGGCGGCACTCACGCTCGAGATCCGGTCCGGCGGCACGGTGGATAGCACCGGCCACGCCGCCGCCGGGAAGGAGCTGCGCGTTTGCGGCGTTTACCACCACGTCAATGTCGTTCTGAGCTGTGATATCGCCTCTCGTTATCTCGAGTACGCGTCCCTCTATCTCACGCCTCGTCATGGAACGTTCCTCCGTCCGTATATACAGCGTAACGCGGTAACGGCGGAAACGAAAGAGAAATCTTGCGGGGTCAAGGATCTTGAATGCGGACGTTGTTCCGAGGGAGTTCATTGCCGCTGAGCGGCGTGTTGAGGAGTTCGATACTATACCCCCCTAGGGTAATTGACGAGAGAAGCGATGCAAGCTACTATCAGTACCTATGTTGAATGAGCAGCAAAAAAAGGCGATCCGGGAGCGACTGAACCGTATAGAGGGACAGATCCGGGGCGTGCAGCGCATGGTCGAAGAGGACCGGTACTGTATGGACATTCTTGCCCAGACGCGTTCCGTGGTAGCGGCACTCCGAGCGGTGGAGGATCGCATCATGGAGAACCATCTCCACACCTGCGTGGTGGACGCGATCCGTACGGAGGATACGTCCGCGCAGAAAGAAAAGGTGGACGAAGTCATGACCGTGCTATCGCAGTTCCGCAAGCACGGTTGACGGAGTTCGTGCTATGCTTGTGTCCTCATGAACACAAGCAGGAGTGAGACTCTCAAAGGAATCTTCTTTGTCAACGTCGCTACGTTTACCTGGGCGACCAATATTATTCTCGGACGGTATCTGCGCACGGAGGTCGGACCGTTTACGTTGACCGTCGCGCGATACATCGTTGCGGCGGTGAGCTTCTGGATTCTCCTGCGTAAAGCTCCGCTGGATGAACGCCGTGCCGGAGAGGACCTGGTACCGCTCGTCCTGATGGCGCTTACGGGAATCGTGCTTTTTGCGCCTCTGCTCTATTTTGGACTGCGTTACACTACCGCGATTAACGGCACGCTCATCAACGGTATGGGGCCGCTCCTGACCGCGGTCTTTGCCGCGTGGATCATCAAAGAGCCCTACACGCGCCGGCAGCTGGGGGGCGCGCTCTCCGCTATGGTGGGCGTGGCTATTCTCATCACGGGCGCTTCGCTGCGCGTGCTGTTCTCGCTGGCGTTCAATCCCGGGGACCTGGTGGTACTCCTGGCGGCTGCGGTGTGGGGACTGTATTCGATCGCGGGACGGCGGGCCACGCGCAACCGCTCGCCCCTCTCGGCGACGGCGCTCTCTACTTACATGGGTATCCCCGTGTTGCTCCTGGCGGCGGTCCTGGAGCAGCGTGTGATACCGGTAGAGATCTCGTTCCGGCTCGTCGGAGTTATTGTGTATCTGGGGCTTGTCCCGGCGGCGCTGGGGTTCTCGCTCTGGAACGCCGGAGTCAAGAAGCTCGGAGCCGGGGGAGCGATGGTGTTCTACAACATGCTTCCTTTCTACGGAGCTATCCTCGGTCTGCTGCTCCTGGGAGAAACGGTGGGAACGCCGCACCTGCTGGGTGGAGCTTTGATCATCGGGGGAGGAGTGCTCTCCGCGGTGAGCGTCGCCCGTTCCCGCCGACGTGGTGTCGAGGCAGCTGCGGCGGATGCGTCACCCGCCGGGTCCGGCGATACCCCGTAGTACGTCCAGGACATCCTCGAGAGCCGGGAACTCGCCGTCACGGTCGGGGAGAGCGTGCACCTCCACCTGCAGTTGTTCCGCGATATCCCGTTCAACGAGCCGACCCGCAGCGTGTGCCGGAACGATCACGTGTTTGACCCGCGGGAGGTAATCCAGCACTTCCCGGCGCAGCGGCA
>SLRR01000254.1 GCA_007130865.1 Spirochaeta sp.
GGTCAAACGACTTTTCAATTTGAAACGATACTCGTCGTCCCCCCAGTCGCCACTCTTGCGCTCCCGCTGCATCCTCAGGTGAAGATCCACAACAGCGGCAAAGATATTCATCCGCCTTGACCGCCCGGCCTCGTGTTCCGCCAGGACCGTCGCTACCCTACCCTCTAAATCTAACAGCTTCACCACCCGGTATTCCAGTGTCAGACTGTTTCCCGGTATCGGTTCCAGGCGGTACCGGCCATCAAGGGGGTATCCCTGTTCAACATCGGTCAGTACCGCCAGCGTCATCGGCAATCGCCCAAGGCGGTCCAGGATTCGATACGCGTACTGCAGGAGGCGCAGCTCAAAGCCCTCATCCCGATGGCCCTGCACCTCCACGTGGCAGTAGATGAGTTCCTCCCCGCCGGCCTTGCAGTGCACTCTCACCAACAGATCCGCCAGGCGGTGCGGCGAGTTGTTGCCCCGGGAGAAGCGTTTCAGCTCGGTATCAAGGAAGACCGACACCTTCGTCAGATCGATCTCGTCTGCCACGGCGGGGAAGAAGAACCGGAGGAAGTCCGGGAAGTGTTCGCGGAGTAAATCCTTGTATGCTGAATCCTGATCCGCTCTTGCGCCACGGGTTGATGCCGACCCCGATCCCCGGTCCTGTCTCGGTTTTTTCGGTTCCGTATCTGCCCGTTTTCGGTTTTCTTCCATCGCTCCTCCACACAGGTCTATACCTATATAGATGAGCTCCAGAGCGTCCCCGCTTGTGCGGGGAGGCAAAAAATCGGAGAAACTTCGGGCGATTTGGTATCCCTGGCAGTAGGAGCACGTGTTTCAACTAATTCCGGTGGTACCGGGCGACCCCGCGGTGCGGGGTCGGCCTCCGGCTCCCAATCTGCCGCGCCACGGCGCGGCAGGATTTCCGCCTCCGGCCTTGCGCGGGGGTGCATCACATCTTCTGACCTTGCCTCAGCATCGAGAAAGTCGCCATTATCGTTTCAAGCGCAATGGAAAGGTGGTACACTACCAGCATGAGTACTGCAGATAGAATCGCCGACGAACTGCGGCAGCTACCGCCGGAAGTGCAGTCAGAGGTGCTCGATTTTGTCGAGTTTTTGAAACACCGGAGAAGTCGCAGGGAAGAAAAGCAGTTCTCAAGCTTTTCCCTGACCAATGCAATGCGCGGTATCTCAGAGGAGCCGGAACTGTACAGCACAGACGACATTCAAGGGCCGATAACGTGACACCACGCCGCCCACGATTGTGGTACAGCTGACGATCGACAGAGAGAAATAAATGAACAGAAGTCCGAGCAACACTTTTTTCGCGGCAATCTTCACAGTCCACTCCATCAACAGTATAAAAGAAGCATAGAACACCAGCGGAAATAAAGCAGGGGCACTAAGAAACGGAAACGGTCGTTCGACCAATCCTACAAGCATCAGCGTTACGTTAAGCGTACCACGCAAGGAAAACACCTGTGTAACGAGCAGCGAGACGATTACCCAGGACAAGAAATACGGCGATAGGATCAGTGTACTGATACCACGGGCGTTGGTTGACGATTGATCTTATATGAAACAACCCGGCAATTATCACTGCAACAAGAGTGATCATGGTACCGGCGATGACCGCGTAAAAAACGGTGTTCAGAATGGCGCTGGTGAAACTGGGATTGATAAATATGTCCCGGAAGTTCTGTAAACCGATGAAGCGACCGCGAAACGGTGAGCGCCAGGAAAACGTTCGAAACGCTACCGTCAGACCGCCAAGTTGCAGATACTGGAACACGAACAACGAAGCAATCGCCGGTGTTAGTAAAAACCAAGCTATTCTATGCTCGTTTTTAATTCCAGGTTTCATCTATTAGTCTGTTGGAGCCTCATAGTCGTCTCGCAGCGCCCGTAGAATCCGCTCGCCGGCCTTATACACGTCCAAGAGCATCGGGAATGGATCGTCGGGATCGCCATTCCGTTCCAGAAAGTCCAGGGCAGCTTGCGCGAGGGCCCCATAGAACAGGTACTTTGTACCGCTGTCGATCTCGTCGAATCCGCTGTCCCGGAATTGATAAAAAAGCTCGCTGAGCCGCGTCGCGTGCCGGGTGACGACGACACGTCGCCGCGCCGCGTAACCGCTGGAGTCAAAAACGATCGGCTGGTTTGCGAGGAATGGTTCATGGTGCGGTTGTGACTCCTCGTCAATGATGACGTCCGCGCCGCCAAAGAACATTTCGTCCGATGAACGGGTTTCATAGTCCTGCTTTTGTTCCAGTCGCTTTCGGATACTCGCGAGAGTCATGTCGAAATCGAAGACGTTGCTCATGAGCACCTCCTCATAGGTTTCCGCTCCTCAAGGCGGTCGCAAAAGCTATAACGACTCCCGGTGCCGCCCCACGCGGCTCAGCTGCTTTGATACGGCGGGGGACGCTGGAGCCTGGCCATCGCCTGCCATACGGAAAAGTACGCGTCGTGAAGATCATCGTCACGGACCGAATTCTTGAAGTTGTCGTAATCAATCCCGCTGACCGCGGAAGCGATAACGTCTCGCACCGCCTGCTCCGGCAGCGCAGCCCGGAACAGGTAATCCCTGCCGGGTGTTCGCGTCACTTCGGCCTCCGGCCAGTAACGTTCGATGTCCCCGGGGCGACGGCTACGCACCAGCAGATGCGCCTCGGGAAGGCTCGACGTACGAACGACAGAGAAAAACGCGTCGTTCATGCAGATCCACATCGTATCACCTCTCCTTCCGAGACAGCTCCCGCGAGCCTCGTCACGTGTGCGATGACCGTTGCCCGCGCGTCAATTATATAACGGATACCGGCAACGGTGGAGTTATCGCCGCGGCCGTCATAGTCGCTTGCCAAGCGTGACAAACGCCTTGACAAAACCGTGGTTCGAAGGCTCGACGAATCGTGCGTTATCAACCAGGTCGCTATTCTGAACTTAGGGCACCTTGACAGATTTTCCGTTCTTCTCCATAAGCTCGGCAAACTTCGTCCACGTCAATCGAAATTTATTCACTGTGTAACCGGATGGACGCCACTCGATATTTCCCTTACTGACCAGGATCGTACCGATCTTACCATCCGTTCCTTTAACGATGATCTCAAAGTCCTTATGTCGGGCAATTGCGGTATCGATTCTGATCCGTACTTCGTGGGCCATGGGAATCCTCCTATAAAAGGGTCGGTCTCTTCGTTCAAGTATATTCAAGAGCTGGTGTTACGCTACCCGGCCCCGCATTCAAGCAGTCAACGCAACACGGTAGGCATATTCGAGCGGAGAGAGAAAGCCGAAGCGCTTTCGAGGCCGTGTGTTTAACCTGTATTCGACCATAGCGATTTCCTCGTCGGATA
>SLRR01000252.1 GCA_007130865.1 Spirochaeta sp.
CCGGCAACGCAATGATGGGGCTGCTGGACCTCTCGGTGACGTATCTCCTCGTAGTACGGCTGCAGTGGATCTCTCCACCGGTCGGACTTCAGAACGCGGTGATGAGCACATGGTACCTTCCCGGAGTACTTCTTGCGACGGCGTTCATCCTCGGTAATCGCCGGAGAAAACGTGACCTCTCTCCCGGCGAGGACGTGGTGTTCTTCACCTCCCGGGCAACCGTGGCGACGGCGCAGCTCGTGATGATACTTCTCCTGACGATGGGCGTGACGATCCTCGTTCCCCGGATACCCCGGGAACTCCGGCGGGCCGCCTACGTCGCGGGGATGATCATACCCCTGGTAGTGATCGCGGTTCTCGTTGGCGTTCCGCCGGGATGGCGGCGGACGACTCAAAGAGTTATGGATACCTTTGATCTGCTCATACCGGCGACCGTGATCTTCCTGTTTATGAGATTGTCCGGAAGCACAACCAGTCCGTTGAAGTTGCTCCTGGTACCATACGTTGTGACCAACGCGCTGAAGAAGGACGGCCGCTACGGCGCGACGGCGACAGGAATCGCCTGGGTCGTGCTCGCGCTCGTTCATGTTCTTCCTGCAGAGGGCTCCTCCGGTTCCGTACCGTTCACGCTGGAAACAGATATTCTCCTGGCGTGCATCCTGATGGTTCTGGTGTTTGTTGTCCGCTCAACGATCGGTCGGCTCAGTATGATCGGCCACCTGAGGACCTTTGTCGATCAAACAGAAACGCCGGCTGCCCTGCTGAGACCTGGTCGTGATCTGGTGGATCTCAATCCGGCGGCGAAGCGGGCGCTCGGTTACACGCAACGGGACGAGGGTTGCCCACGGATCGACTCGCTCTTTGTCGCTCCCGGTGTGGTGCTGAAATTGTTGGAACGTGCGGAAGGGATGACCGACGAAGCGGTGGAATGTGACGTCACGTACCGGACCGGTAAAGGTGATACCGCATCTTACCCCACGCGAATGATGAGACTTGAAGATTACTGGAGCGAATCCACCAGCATTCTCCTGATGTTTCGTGACGGCCTCGATACCGCGGCGATCGAGGACACACAGCAGCGGCTCCGGTTATCCAGGCGGGAGGCGGAAGTCGCCTGTCTCATCGCCGAGGGACTCTCCAACGACGAGATCGGTCGCCGCCTGTTTATATCGATGCCTACGGTCAAGACGCACGTCTCGCGGATATTCCAGAAACTTGGCGTCCGCAACCGCGCCCGTGTGGCGGTACGCATACGGTAGGTACCAAACAGTACCCCGGGTGCGCATTTGACGAGACTGAACAGCGAGTTCTACCGTAAAAGCACGTCTATCAGGAGCCCACCGTAGCTTCCTCACCAACCTTCGCTACGGTGACCGTATCACCGCCGAGTGTCTTTGAGCTGTACAGGGCGCGGTCTGCCTGGATGATCATTTCTTCCAGGGACCAGCCGGAGTCGGCGCGTTCGACTACGCCGATACTGAGCGACGGTACCAGGGGGACATCCTCCGGCGGTGGTGCGGTTCGTATCGCCCCGCGGAGTCGTTCCGCCAGGGCGATCGCGTTCTCCCCGTTTGTGCCGGGAAGTAGCACCGCAAACTCGTCGCCGCCGTACCGTGCAAAGACGTCGTCCCCGCGCAGGACGCTTGTCACTACTTCCGCGATGTGCCGGAGTATCCTGTCACCCACGTCATGTCCGTGGAGATCGTTCACCTCTTTGAATTTATCGATGTCAAAGAAAACGAGTGAACACGGGGAGACGCTTTCCCGGTTCTTCCGGTACGCGGTTTTCAGCGCCCTCCGGTTGGCCAGGCCGGTAAGGGGGTCGGTGTTGGCTACTTCTTCGAGCCGTTTCTGTTCGACCACGTGCTCCGTGGCGTCCACCATGAAGCCGTCGATTTCGAACTCGATTTTCCTGGAGGCGGTATCGTTTATTACTGCCGTGATCGCTACCCAGATCGGCTGCCCCGATTTCTGCAGGAGCCTCACGCGGTGATTCCGAACCTCCCCGTCGCGCAGCAGCGGACGCAGAAAGCTCCGGCGATCCGCGGGGGTGGGAAACATCTCAAACACGGAGGTGAATGCAAGCAGCTCCTCCCGGTCGTACCCGAGCATCTCCGCGCAGACGTCGTTTATGTACGCGGGCTTTCCGGACCGATTCAGCTTGAAAAAGCCGATCGAGGTCTGCTCGATCAGTTCCCGATAGACGCGCTCCTGCGCAAGGCGATCCGCTTCCGCGTTGCGGGCAGCGTGCAGAACGTCGTTGAACCTGCGGTTGAGAACGTGAAACTCGTCGTGCGTCCGGAAGATCGAACGGAGTACGTCGTTTCCCTCCATCACGTCCGAGAGGTAGGCTGTCAGCCGTCGTGTCCGGGATGCCAGGCGCAACACCGTCAGCGCAAGCGACCCGAACAGAACGAGATATACCGCGACAGACATGGCTAGAAACGGTGCTACCGCCCCGGAGAACGCACGGATCAGCGAGTCCCGTGGTACGGCAACGGCCATCTGCCATCCGTTCTGCAACGTGTGCGGGTGGTACACCAGGAGCTCGTCGCTGCTCTCCGGTAAACGCTGGAGCGTACGGTAGGACCCATCGCTTCCGACAAGGGGGGTCCCCTCCTCATCCGCCAGGTAGACCACCGCTTCCGCCGGCAGGGGGATAGCCGCGAGCGATTCTCTCAAACTGGCAAAGGTGAGATCGATTCCGAACACACCGATATTGTTACCGGAATCGTCCACGATCGGCATGGTGGTGCTCAACGTGGGCTCTCCGGTTATGATCTCGTCGTACGGCGGCGACCATACGGGGTCACCCTCGGACGTTATTCCCGCCTGGTACCATGGACGAGTCCGGTGATCGAACCCCTCCGGCAGCGGGAGATCGGGATAGAGCTCGATGCCCCCCTCCTCCAGTCCGTAGTAAATGAAGAAGTATCCCTCGTGCAGATCGTAGGCGCGTTTCCATTCAGCCAGGAGCTCGTCAAATCCTGCGTCCCCCTGCAATCGCCGGCGGAACGTCTCCGATCCAGAGAGAACGCGGACGCTCCGCTCCCGCGGGGCGATCCAGTGCAGGTTGACCACCTGCGCCGCAAAATCCGCCACCGAGACGATCGTCTCCTTCTGGGCGGTCAGGGATGCACTCCGCGCCGTCCGGAAGGAGAGAGCCGCCAGTACCAGGAGCAGAAAACCCACTACTATCGGGATGAGAAAGGTAATCCACAACGCGCGAGATATTGCAGGTCGCCTGATTGCAGTAACTGCCTGCGTTCCGCTGTCCGTCGAAGGTGTCCGTGCGTCGATAAAACATATTAGGTGGATTTGTCGCAGGGCGCAAGCTCCACCGCGAAATATATAAAGCGTGCGCGACGGCTCGATGCTGACGTACCAGCGGCCCGGCGTTCACTATACGGCGGGAATACGGGTTGCGTGGACACACGGGCGGTCGTAGAATCGAGACTATGTTTTCCTCGGACCCGTACTGGAACCCCTACGCGTTACCCCGTTCTCCCCTCTTTGCAAAGCGGGGGATGGTGGCCACCTCGGAGCCTCTCGCCTCGCAGGCGGGAATCCGAGTGCTGCAGGACGGCGGAAACGCGATCGACGCTGCTGTTGCCGCCGCGGCAGCGCTCACCGTGGTGGAACCCACCTCCAACGGGATCGGCGGCGACGCGTTTGCCCTGATCTGGAGTGGGGGGAAGCTGCACGGCCTCAACGCGAGCGGGCCCGCGCCGGAGGGTGTTTCGATCGAACGCGTCCTCGCGGCCGGTTACGACGCGATGCCGCGCCACGGTTGGGCGCCGGTCACCGTTCCGGGTATTCCCGCGGCGTGGGCGGAGGCGTCCCGACGGTTTGGAGCGCTCTCCCTGCCCCGCACGCTGCAGAGCGCGATCCAATACGCTCGCGAGGGGTTTCCCCTGGCGGCCACCACCGCCGCGTCCTGGCGCCGGGCCCACGAGGTATACAGCGGTCTCCTGCAACACGCGCAATACGAGCCGTGGTTCCGCGCCTTCGCCCCCGGGGGTAAGGCTCCCGCGGCGGGTACGATCTGGTCCTCCCGGGACCACGCGGCAACGCTCGAGTCGATCGCGGAAACTCGGGCGGACTCCTTTTACCGCGGCGACCTGGCGGAGCGGATCGATGCGTACTCCCGGGAGTTCGGCGGATACATCACCGCCGAGGACCTGGCTGCCTACGCTCCGCAGTGGGTTGACCCGATCAGCGTCAATTACCGGGGCTACGACGTTTGGGAACTCCCGCCAAACGGACAGGGCCTGATCGTCCTTATGACGCTGGGCATGCTCGGGTCGAGTTCGTTCTCCGGCCGGGATCACATCGACACGTATCACCTCCCGATTGAAGCGATGAAACTCGGCATGATCGACGGTGGCCGGTACATAACGGATCCCGGGATGATGCCCGTCCCGGCGGAATCCTTGCTCACGGAGGAGTACCTGGCGCAGCGCCGGTCGCTCATCGGCGAGCGGGCGGCACTGCCCGAGCCGGGTACGCCGCGACGGGGCGGCACGGTCTACCTGGCTACCGCGGACGGCGACGGGAATATGGTCTCCTGGATCCAGAGCAACTACGAGGGGTTCGGGTCCGGGCTGGTCGTTCCCGGGACGGGAATCGCCCTGCAGAACCGGGGCAACTCCTTTTCCCTCGACCGGAACCACGCCAACTGTCTGGCCCCGGGCAAGAAGACCTACCACACGATAATTCCGGGCTTTCTCACGCGTCGCGGTGAGGCGGTGGGACCCTTCGGCGTGATGGGCGGCTTCAACCAGCCGCAGGCTCACGTGCAGGTTGTCATGAACATGATCGACTTCAACCTCAACCCGCAGGCCGCCCTGGACGCGCCGCGGTGGCGCTGGCTGCAGGACCGCCGGGTGATGGTGGAGCGCCACTTCCCGACGCACCTGGCGGACGCGCTTGCCCGTCGTGGTCACCAGATCGAAATTCCCATGGACCCGGCGGAGTTCGGCCGGGGGCAGATCATCCACCGCGACCCGGAGACGGGTGTTCTCATGGGCGGTACCGAGTCCCGCACGGACGGGCATATCGCGGTGTGGTAGCTTAGGGATCTATGGTGGGAGTGCGGAAACCCGGCGGCAGAAGAATCTTTATTACAGTAACTCTGGCGTTGCTCCTGTACGCGCTTCCCTGGGAGACCGGGGCCACGGTACCGCCGGACCGACCACGGAGCCATCCGGCGGGCCAGGGCTGCCGGATACTCATCATCGATTCCGAGGAGGGCGAGCCCTACGATTCCTTCCGAGTCGCCTTTGTCGAGGAGCTGACACGTCGCGGATGCCCCGGCGGGTCGGAGCCGGCGTTCCAGCGCTATTCCCTGAGCAACGAGATCGGACGCGCCCGCAGGGTTTTCCAGATCGAGTCGTTCCCGGAGTACGATGCTGTCGTTCTGCAGGGTACGATCGCGGCGATAGCGTTTCACGAGTTGGATTACGGGAACCTGTCGCAGCACTATTTCTTTGGCAACGTTACCGACCCGATCAGTGTAGGCCTGATCGACGCGTTTGATCGGGCACCGCCCGCAAACTTCACGGGAATCTCCTACCCGGTGCCCCCGGTGGAACGGCTCCGTTTTATCCGTCGGCTCATGCCGGAAGCACGAACGATCGGCCTGATCCACACCGATATGCCGCAGTCTCTTGCCTATAATGAGCGACTCAGGGACGCGCTCGCCCGGGAGGACCTCCGTGACCTGCAGGTCGTAACGCGGGAGGTTCCTTTTGTCCCGGGGGAGCACGGCATGCGACGCAGTATCGTCCTGGCCAGGGAGTACGTGACGGAACTGAATGGTCGGGTCGATCTGTTTCTCAGCCCCAACGACCAGATGGGTGTACGCGAGGAATTTGCCCGGATGGTCGCGGGAAACGCCAGTGCTCCACTTATCGGTCTCGGCGAGTACGAGGTGCACAGCAACCTGGGAGCTACCGCATCCCTGTTCGCGTCCACCACCGCGGCCGGTCGCGAGCTCGCGACGATGGTCTATAAATACGTACAGGGAGCCGATTTCGCTGCGATCCATCCGCGGGAGCCGGCGTATGACGTCGCCATAAACCCTGTGCTGGCCTCCCGGTTCGGCATCAGAATTCCGGAACAGTACGCCCCCCACGAGGACGAGGATGCGACTACGGTACACTAACCTGCAGACGCGTATCCTGACGGCGCTCATCACCGTGATCGCCCTGGTCATGATCGGGTGGGCATTTCTCAACTATTACATGGTAAGAAGAATCGTAACGGAAGAACTGGAAAATCGCAGCACGCAGGCGGTTCACCGATTGTCGAACGCCCTGGAGCTTCCCCTGTGGAGCTATAACCGGGAGACAGCGTCCTCCTTTATCCTCGCTGAAATGGCGGGGTCGAGTATCCGCGCCGTGGTCGTGCGGGAAGCGGAAGAACCCAACGGGATCTGGCTTGCTTTCGTCCAGGGTACGGAGGGACCACGGGAGACATCTTCGCCGGAAGAGCTGGAGGAAGTCCGTCGCCGGGCGTACACGGAGGCGGAGGGTCACGTGATCTACCGGGATATGGAGCTCGGGACTATCCAGGTATACACCGACGATACCCTGGCGCGGGAACTGCTGGGGTTTCTGATCTTCCTGACCGCAGTGCTCGCGCTGTTTCTGGGTGTGACGATAACGATTACCGTGTCGATGATGCTGAACAGGATCGTGGTACGACCGGTACGTGATCTCCTGAAGAGTGTGCGTCGCGTGGCGGACGGCTCTTACGAGCCGATGAAGACGCCCACCCGGGACGACGAACTCGGAAAGCTGACCCGTGAGTTTGAAACGATGGCGTCCACCGTGCTCGAGCGGGAAGAAGAACTCCGGCACTCCCTCCAGGAAAAAGCGGCGATGCTCCAGGAAATTCACCACCGTGTGGGAAACAACTTTCAGATTCTGGTAAGCCTGCTGCACCTGCAGAAAGACACCCTGAGCACGGAAGCACAGACTACCCTGCAGTCCAGCCACAACAGAATCCTGAGCATGGCCAAGGTTCACGAACGACTTTACAGTACCGAGAACCTGGCCTGGATCGATATGCCCGACTATATAAGCGATCTCGCTTCCACACTCGGCACCAGTTTCGAGTGCCGTGCCGACGCGGTGGACGTACAGACGGTACCACTCAAGGTGGAACTCAACACAGCGGTACCGGTCGGCTTGATCCTGAACGAACTCCTGAGCAACGCCCTGCAGCACGCCTGCGATCCAAACGAGTCAAAAGCGGTGGAGGTAACGCTCAGGCGCCGCGATCGCGATGGCGGCGGTAGCAACGACGGTCGCGAGGCGCGCGGCGACAAAGAGACGGGTCGTGGAAACGATGAGGTGCGCGGCGACAATAACGGCGGCACCGCCGAACTCGTCGTACGGGACGGCGGTCCCGGAATGCCTCCGGAGTTCCGGCTGGATCAAACCACGACGCTGGGACTCAGCATCGCGCAGACACTGGTAAAACAGATCCACGGCTCGATGACGATCACCCGGCCCGACACGGGCGGCACGGAGGTTGCGGTCGTGTTTCCGCTCTCCGATGGGGCACAAACGACCATATAGAATCGGTCCAGCCGCCCCGCCGTCCGTCGGTCCGACGGTACTTCCGTCCAGCCGTTCGACATATTAGTTGATTTTTTTACTAAGCCATTCTACGCTTTATAACTATGGGATATACAAATGATGACGTAGTGGCTCCTCACCCGATCCTCTCTCGAGAGAAGATAGTGCCGGAGGAACAGATCGTTTCGGATGGCGACGAGCGTGCTATGGATGCATGGGGATTCCGTGATTCGGGATTCGTCGTCGGAGACGATGGCAAGGTCACGATGAAAGGTTCACGCTACGTCATCTCCGGAAAACGCCTGCCTTATCTTCTGCCGTGGATGTCCCGCGTATTAGGCGTGGAGATCGATCCACACGACGTCGCGACCGACCAGTATCCGCCGCCGATACCCGAGCCGATCCGGAATGAGAAGTTTATCCTGGTGATGCAGGAGAACCTTGATACCGAGCAGCTTGACGAACGCCCGGAGGTCCGGCTCCGGCACGGGCACGGGCACACGCTGGAGGATCTCTGGGACATTCACCACGGCGATGTACGGAGAGTTCCGGATCTCGTGGTATACCCGCGGGACGAAGCTCAGGCTCGCCTGGTCGTCCAGGCAGCGCACGAGCATGACGTCGTGATTATACCGTACGGCGGTGGCACGAACGTTTCGAACGCCCTGCGTTGTCCGCCGGAGGAAAAACGGATGATTCTCTCGGTCGATCTCCGGGAGATGCGCCGTGTCCGGTGGATCGATCCGGTTGAGAATACCGCCTGTATCGAAGCGGGGGCGGTAGGACAGGAGATCCAGGACCTTCTCGCCGGCTACGGCTATACGCTGGGGCATGAGCCGGACAGTATCGAACTCTCCACCCTGGGTGGATGGATCGCCACCAATGCCAGCGGTATGAAGAAGAACCGTTACGGCAACATCGAGGACATCGTGGTCGACGTGACCGCGGTCAGCACCGAGGGAGAACTGGTCCGAAGTTGCGTCGGACCGCGCGAGAGCATCGCCATTGATCCGCGACGACTGCTCTTTGGATCTGAAGGAGGATGGGCGCTGATCACCTCGGCGGTCGTGAAGATTTTTCCGCTTCCGGAAATTCAACGGTACGATTCCGTCCTGTTTCATACGTTTGAAGACGGTGTGCAGTTTGCCTACGATCTGGCCCGCAGCGAGATCGCGATACCGGCAAGCGTACGCCTGGTGGATAATCTCCAGTTTCAGTTCAGTCAGGCTCTTAAAACGGACGAGGAAGGATCCGGACTTCTTTCCAGGATCCAGAAGTGGCTGGTGGTCCGATTCTTCCGTTTTGATCCGGCCCGAATGGTAGCGTGTACCCTCGTTTTTGAGGGATCCCGTGAGACGGTAGCGCAGCAGCGGAAACTGGTGCGCCGCCTTGCCCGGCGTCACCGGGGTATGGTGGCGGGTCCGGAAAACGGTCGTCGCGGCTACGCGATGACGTTCGCGATCGCCTATATACGAGACTTTGCGATGACGAGATATATTCTGGGTGAGTCCCTGGAAACGTCCGTGTCCTGGCGTGACGTTCTGCCCCTTTGTGAGCGGGTAAAAGCGCGCGTACACCGGGAATACGCCGCGATGGAACTGCCCGGTCGGCCGTTCGTGACGTGCCGCGTGACACAGCTGTATACAACCGGTGTCTGCATATATTTCTACCTTGCGTTCTATTGCAAGGGTGTAGAACACCCGGCGGCCGCGTTCGTGGAACTGGAGAAAGCAGCGCGTGACGAAATCCTGGCCGCGGGTGGTTCGCTCTCCCACCATCACGGTATCGGGAAACTCCGGGCAGGTTTCCTGGATCGCATTCATTCTCCCGCATCGATCACGATCCTGGAACGGGTGGAAAACGTTCTGAATCCTGAAGGCGTGTTCGGAGCTGCTAATCACAGAGCCCGCTCCGGTACCCCCACGGGAGTCTGATCGTGCCCGGCGACGGGAAGCGGAATCATCTCCTGTTAACCGGCGCGACCGGCTTCCTGGGAAAGGTGGTGCTCGAAGCGGTACTACGCCGGTGGCCCGAGCTTGAGGTCACCCTGATTATGCGACCCCGGGGACGTCACGGTATCGAATCCCGTTTCCGGCGCCTCGTGAAGCTGCCCTGTTTCAGCAATCTTCCTCCGGAGTGGCCGAATCGTGTCCATATTCTCGAAGGCGACCTCTCACACCCCGGCGCGGGACTCTCCGCGGAAGGACACGCGCAGCTGATCAACAACGTGACCCACGTGATTCATTGCGCCGCGTCGATAGAGTTTGATCTGCCGATACAGGAGGCAGCCCGGGCGAACGTGGACAGCACGCTGAACGTCATGGAACTGGCGCGGTCCTGTCCCTCGCTGCGGTCGGTCGTGAGCGTTTCTACCGCGTACGTGACCTCCCACCAGGATGGAAACCCCGTGTATGAGGTCCCGGCACCGCTTTCACGCGATCCGTTCCAATTGTACGAGGAGATCCGTAACGGCGATCCCGACGAGCCGGCCCTGCTCCGGGAGACGGGTCGTCCAAACACCTACACATTGACCAAAGCGCTGGCGGAACATCTGCTCATCCAACGGTATAACGATCTGCCCCTTTCGATACTGCGGCCCAGCGTCATCTCCGCGTGTATCGAGCATCCTGCCCCTGCGTGGATCGACAGCGGCGCGGCGTTTGCAGGATTCGTATACCTCGTTGGCGCCGGGCATCTCCAGGAACTAGTGGGAAATCCCCGGACGAGACTGGATATAGTTCCCTGCGACGTGGTGACCAGTCATATCCTCGATCAGTTACAGGATCCTCCGCCGCCGGAAGAGCGACCTCGAATCCGCCACTCCACCGCGGGCGTGGACCGGTCGACCTCGATCCGGGAATCGGCGGACGAGGTCGTTTCGTTTTTCCGGGAGTATCAGGTGGATCGGCTGCCGCGAATCCGTTATCTCGGTTCAAACCGTCTACTCCTGGCGGTGAATCGCGGAGTCGGCGCCACGCTTGGACTGCTTACCCTGAAGGGACGAGTATTCCGTCGTCGCAGTCTGGAAAAACGGCACCAGGCGGACGAAATCAACGCCCGATTCCGCCACTTCATGCTCAATACGTTCGATTTTCGCTCCTCCCTGCCCTGGCCGGCTCCACCCGTGACTCCGCGGGAGTATATTCGAACGATCTGCCGCGGCGTGTACCGTCACATGATGCGACGAGACGAGTCGCAACTGCTGGTGGCGGGGCGTAAACACACACGAGTGCAACAGGACTGGTACTGGCTGCTTACCCGTTCTACCGGACCACTCTCGACGCGACTTGGTCTTTACCGCGTCCGGCGGCATCTCTCCGCCTGGGCTCATCGCGTCACGATAGACGAACCGGCACTCCTGCGTGCGAGGGAAGACGCGCCGGTCGGTTCGCTCGTAGTGATCCACCCGGTCCTCTCCCACTCGATATCCACGGCCGCGGTGTTGACCGCATTTACGATGCTGACGAGACCAACCCTCGGGTTCGGAGCAGTCTGGGTGCTGCCTGAAGCGTTACTACCGCACTCGATAACTACGGCGGTGCTTCCGGAGGATCGGAGAACTACCCGCACGCATCTGCGGCCGTGGATCCTGGCAACACGTGATCATACCTCGGAGACGCCGGTCGGCACGGTGAGCGGCGATCCTGAAGATCTTGTCCGGATGCTCGCCTCCGGTGTGCCGACGGCACGAATCGAAGTCCGTCTGGAAACCGACCCGGACGAACATACGCTATCCCAACAGGAAGACGCCTCATCGTTGCTGTTGGGGAAACTCGGCGGGTATACCGGAATGCGCCTCCTCCGCCGGATCGCCGGGAGTCTCCCTGCGCATCACGGGCACGTTCGATCAGCGCATCTGCACTTTGAACCGGGTGGCGCACACGTTTACCCGGTCGAACCCGGTTGAGCTGCTCGCAGGTTTTCTACCGCCGCGCCGCCGCAACAGCGCGGTCGAGTTCCTCCCGGTTGTACCGCAACACATCAAGCAAGGTACGCGTACCCCGGTGCCCGGGAAAATTGATGAACGTCGCGATCGCGGCGTCGGGAATCGTCTCCCGCAGGGGCTGTGATACCTCGTTGTGCCAGTTGTCGATGATCACCGTAGCGCCGGTGCGGGAAAGTCGTACGATCTGCTGCGCCTCCAGGGGGCCGGGACCGAACCGCCCCGCCGGGGGAACACCGAGATCCTCCAGAAGCGGTACCTGGAAACCGTGCACCAGGATCGCTTCGTGGTGCAGGCCGGCCGACCGCAGGTCCGCGCTCCACTCCTCGAGAAAGCGGTGGAGCTCCGCCACGTTGCGACGGGCCTGGTCTTCCGTTCCCAGTGCGGCGGCGATGCGCATCACCGCCGTCTCGATCTCCTCCCGGGTGTGAACGGTGGTGATCTGCACGGAAGCAGCGACCGTGTCTCCGAGAACGCGTTCCAGTCGCGACATCATCGTCTCGTACCCGGCGTACACCACCAGGTCCGCCTCCTCCACGCGGCGCAGATCCGTGGCGCGCAGCTCGTACTCCGGGGGGTGGCGCATCTCGTAGGGAGCAAGCAGGTCCACGTGCTCCGCCCCCGCTGCGCGGGCAAACGCCGCGGTCCAGGGTGTTGTGGCGAGCACTCGCGCGGGTTCGTTCGCCTGCGCCTCCAGGAATCTATCAACCCCGGGGATCCCCAGAAGTATTAATAACAGGAACGCGCCGGCGAACGATCTTGCCGGTGCCGGTCGTTTGAAAACGATCATCGTACCCTCCGTCGATTGGTAAAATGCGAATACATCGCGGTGGCCCCCAGCGCCACCGCCCCCACCAGCGTCACCCCGGAGCTCACCGGTATATCGATCCAAAGCGCGGAAACAAATCCCGTTATGCTGATCACCGCTCCCCACAGGGAGGCGCGCAGGAAGAGCCCCCGGGTACTGCGACTGCCCAGTCCCGCGATCAGCGCCGGAAGTATCAGGACCGCGTCGAGCAGAAGCGCCCCGATCAGCCCCATCACCAGGGTGATCGTAAGACCCACCACAACCAGGATCGCCAGGTAGACGGTCCTGTCCTCGATCCCCGTGGTAAACGCCGTTTCCCGGTCGTAGAGAACCGCTGTAATCTGCGGAAACAGCAGAACAACGAACACCAGGACCAGCACCGCGAACCCTACCGTGAGGATCGCGTCCAGCGGCGTCAGCGCAAAGATGTTCCCCCAGAGCAGTCCCAGCGACTCCCGGGCAGGCACGTTGAACCGGTAGAGAATCGCAAACGCGAGTCCCACGGTGAAAACCATGAAAAACGTGGTCAGGTGTCCCGCGTTGCTCTCCGACCGTGCTCCCGCGGCGGAAACGATCAGCACCAGGAGCATGTTGGCACCGATTCCGATCACGAGAGGACTGGCGCCGATCGCAAGCGCGATCGAGGCCCCCAGGAGGGAGCTGTGCATCAGGGCAAAGCGCAGCGTGATCAGGTTGAGCCGGAGCACAAAGACCCCCACCAGGGGAAAGAGCGTACCCGCCACTAAAAGAACCAGCGCCCCCCGCAGGATCGGGGGATACGCCAGAGCCTGCAGGATACTCACGCTCGACGCTCCGCCGACGGCAAATCCTGCCTGGAGTGACCCGAAGGGAGTTCTCCTGTCGAACGACGCGACGGGAGGCGCTCTCCGGAGAAGAGGCGGCCGTCCTCCAGGACGAGTCGCCGCCAGCCGCGGCGGTCAAAATGCCCGGAATCGTGCGTAACCATGATCACCGTAATCCCGTCGCGGCGGGACAGTTCCTCCGTGAGTTCCAGGAGCGATTCCTTGCCCTCCGGGTCGAGGCTCGCCGTGGGCTCGTCCAGGAGCAGCGCCCGGGGTCGGTGGCACAGGCACCGCGCGATCGAGACGCGCTGTTTTTCTCCTCCCGAGAGGCGTACCCAGGGAGCGTGCAGCAGGTGAGCGCACCCGGTCTGTTCCAGGACAGCCCCGATCCGCTCACGCCGCTGCCCGCGGGAGAGTCCCAGGCCGATACACCCGATGCCCACCACCTCGTATACGGAGATCGGGAAATCGGTATGGACCGCCTGCTGGCTCACGTACCCCGCGTTCCGGCGGATACGCCGCCACGGCGCGGTTCCCACCACCGCGCCGTCCAGGCTGATCGTACCGCTCTCCGCCGGGAGAATGCCCAGGAGCGACTTCAGGAGCGTTGTCTTACCCGCGCCGTTGCTTCCAGTCACGGTAACGCGCTCCCCCGGGTTCACCACAAAGGAGATTCCCTTCAGGATCTCCCGGGAACCGCGACGGACGCGCAGATCCTCCACGGAGAACGTCACGACCCGGCTCCGGCGCGTTCGATCCTGTCCCGGATAAACCGATACGCCTCGTCGGGATCATCCACATCCGCCAGGAGCTCTTCCGTCCGGCAGAGAATTCGGTCGACCCGCTGCTCCGCCTCGTACCGGACGCGGTGCGCCGTCAGGACCGCTTCCCCGAGCCCGCTCAGAATCCCCGCGTTGACCCGGACAAACCCCATGCGGACGATCAGAAGCGCCGCCGCTTTACCGATAAGCTTGTCCCGGAGCACGCACTCCCGCGGGTCCACCCGGGCGTCCGCCCGGGAGTCCGCCCGGGCGTCCGCGAGAAAACGCTCCAGCTCAAAGAGGGGGTGCAGCCAGGACCCGTGACTGGAGAAGATCACGTCCTCCCCGTGTATCAGTTGGAGCGACGGCTGTCCTGTGGAGTCGGGGGGGGCGTGGGCATCGGAGGCGCCCGGGGTGTTGTGGATGTCGCGGCTCATCGGTTCATCCTCCCGAAACCAGGGAGGTATAGAGATCCTCCGTGGCGACCACCGAGAGGTTTCCCACCACGCCCTTCTGGGCGACCAGAGGCTGCGCCCAACGGTGGACCTCGCTGCTTTTGCCCTGTACCACCAGCACCTTGAGACAGATCGACTCCTGCAGGTGCAGTTGCAGGTTTGCGGATATCCTGAGGGAGGGATAGGGCGCAATCGGCGCCCGGGCAAGCTTCCGGTCGTAGGGATAGAGCAGTGACACGATTCCCGCCACGGGACGCTCGTCCTCCGGGTCCGTATCCTCCGCCAGCCTGGCCCGCACGAGCGAACGCAGCGCTTCAGACCGGTTTGCGTACTGCTCCCGTTGCGCCAGCTCGTCCAGGAGCGCCACCAGCTCCTCCTCCATGGAAACCCCGAATCGTACGAGACTCATGCGGAGAGCGTAGCACGTTTTTGTTGATTCGTGTCAACTGCAGCGCAGTGTTATACCGCCGGTGTTTCCTGGATCCAGATTGACCGGCAATCTATACCGAAATGGTGGGTATCGATTCCAGCTCCTTGTGGATTGTGATTTCTTCTTCCTCAATATCATAATCATCTTGCAGTCCCAGCCAGAATCGAGCACTCATTCCGAAATACTTCGCCAAACGTAGAGCCGTATCGGCCGTAACCCTCCGTCTCCCTTTGATGATTTCCGAAATCCGAGTTTGTGGAATACCGGTATCTTTCGCCAGTCGATAAGCGCTGATTCCCATCGGATCGAGAAATTCTTCTTTCAAGACCTCTCCTGGATGAATATTGGGTAATCTCACCATTTCGTACTCCTAATGATAGTCGACGATTTCGACGTCATACGCGTCACCATCTTCCCATGTGAAACAGATTCGCCACTGATCATTTATCCGAATACTGTATTGCCCGGCCCGATCACGCCTCAGTTTTTCCAATCGATTGCTGGGTGGTATTCGTAATTCGTTGATCGTGCCCGCGTTATTCAGCATACGGAGCTTCCGTCTTGCAGTTTTCTGCATATCGGGTGGGAGTCGTTTGGTTTGGCGACCACACCAGATCTCCTCGGTCGGTTGTGATGCGAACGATCTGATCACACGGAATACTAACGCCTAACATTACTATTGTAAAGCGTTGGTATCTCGATTTCGTCGTTCGGCGCACACTGCGCTACGTTCATCCTTCCAATCGCTCCTTATTCTGGCTATCTCTCACGAAGACAATAGCTCGTGCCAAGGAGCGGTATAACATTGGTTTTTACCACCACCCTGTTGATTTCTTTCCTTACTTGTCAGAATTCCGTCGGGACCGGGTCGGAGCCTCCGGGGATTTCCGAAACCACACCAGCCGCCAGAGCCACACCGGCGGTACGGTCACGCGACAGGCGGGTCCTTTGTGAGTTGCTATTTCTTCCAGATCCAGTTTTTCCGGTGGCGTCGGGTTCCGGCGCTCCCCGAATGGATCCTCCGCATCCCCTCTGTCGGGAGAATCGCTTCCTGCCTCTGCTATCGGTTCAGTGCTCACCAGGGTGATCTGGATCTCTCTGATCGGACCCGTTGGTAGCGGCTTAGGCCGATTCCACTCGTCGTTTGAGAGTTCCGTCAGGTTTACCAGTGAGACGACGTAGTATTCCGGGGTCTCCCGGACAGCCGCCCAGACGGCTCCGGCGTCGGGAAACGCGGAAATCCCCGGACCCGGAGACGGTATCTCGAAGAGCACCTCGTCGTCCGGGCCGTGAGCGTGGTCCAGGGTAATCTCCTCGCTGTCCGACGCGCTCAGTAACGATCCGTAGGCGGTAAGCATGTCGTAATACCGCGTGATCAACGCCCTTCCCCGCTCCGACAACGATCCGTGCCGGACGTAATAGGGATGGGACAACACACATCCCGCTTCGCCGAGTACAAGATGCGTAGCACCGCTCGTGGTAATTACCGCGGTTGCATACAGAAGAGAGGCGATCGCTTCTGCAGTCGGGTCACCCGCGGGATTTTCCTCCGATTCGGTTTCCTCCGGGTCGAACGGTGTAAGGTACGCCGCCAGAACGGGCGTCCGCCGGGATTGCAAACGAGCCTCCCGGGATATCCGCCAGAGATCACGGTAACGTGTGTTCGGCGGCCATACCTCGACATAGGTCGCGTCCAGGTCACATTGCGAGAGAGCAGGAACAGGCCAGTTGTTGACGGCGTTGAAAAAGAGCGTCGCTCCACGTCCGCACCGTTCCTCGATCGCCGCGCGTGTCCGGGATATCAGTGACGGAAACTCCTCGTCCAGAGATACCACCGCGCCGTTCTCGTCATACCCGCGCTTGGGAAAACCGTAGGTATCCATATGAATGCCCTCAAAGCCGATCGCGTCGCAGACCCGGGAGAACTCTTCCACGATATGCGTCGTCCACGATGAGTTTCGGGAAACGTTCATTATCGCGAGCCAGTCCACGAGGGAATACGGTGTTCCGTCGCGCTGGAAAAGTCGTTCTTCCGGATGCGCGTCGGCGTACTCCCGGGATGCGCCGTACACCGCTCCGTACGCGATCGGATGCATACCGCGCTCCCGGCAACCGGCCACTTTTTCTTTGACCGTTTCGATATCCAGGTTCCGCCCGAGCGGATCGACGTACCGGCGTTCCGGAGGTAACAACCGGTCGTGCCGGTACATCCAGTCGTAGAACTGTACGTGCGAAATATGACACGCGGTCAACCAGTCGAGGTCGTCCTGGTCGGTATCCTCCGAAGAAAACCCGGTGAGGAATCCGTAACGGGGAGACGCCTGCTCCCGGTTGAACCCGGCCGGTGACTCTTCCGGGGTGTTCTCGTCACCAACTGGACGTTCGCCGGTGGTTGATAATCCCGCCGTATCGCACGCCGTTGCGGCGATCGACCGCATTCCGTCGCGTCCTCGGACGTTCACGATCGCGCGGAACCCCTGCCAGCGATCGGTCCCGGCACAAAATTCCGTCTCCCACCGGACGGTCCCGCCGGGAGAGAGTTCGATCCGGCGTTCCTCCACATAAGTTGGATCCGGTCCTCCCCGATACAGACACAACTCCAGGGTTCCCGCAAAGGAATGCCCGCCGCCGGAAGATCCTCCTACGCTACGAAGTATAAAAGACAGCGGCTCATCACCGTTGAAACGGGACTTGACCGGCCGGATATCGATGTTCACGTTGTGTTCCATGCTAGGCTCAACCTTTCAGACCCGTCGTGGAGATTCCCTCGATAAACAACCTCTGAAATCTCATGAAAACCAGAAATATCGGAACAAGCGAGACGATCGACGCGGCAAAGACGATCCCCCACTCCGTGCGGTACTGCGTCTGGAAAAAGGCGATTGCGATCGGCAGCGTACGACGAGCAGCGCTTCGGATCGCTACATGAGCCCAGGCGAACTCGTCCCAGGCGTATACAAAAGAGAAGATGCTTATCACCGCGAGTGCCGGCCTCGAGAGGGGCAGCATGATCTTCCACCACACCTGGAGTCGGGATGCACCGTCGATAAACGCCGATTCCTCGAGATCCGCCGGAATACCTATAAGAAACCCGCGCATCAGGAATGTCTGCATCGGCAGGTTCATCGCGACGTACACCACGACCAGTCCCGGGAGTTTATCCAGCAGCCCGATGGAACGCACCACCACGAACTGCGGTATGATCAGCATCACCGGGGGAATCATCAATCCCAGGATTACCAGCAGAAAAAGGAATCGTCGTGTCGGGAAATCTATCCGGGCCAGCGCATAGGAGAGCAACGATGCACAAACAACCGTTCCCGTGGTGGTCGCCACCGCTACCACCGCGCTATTTACGAAGTACCGACCAAAGCGACCACGGGTGAGGGCTCGCGCGTAGTTTTGAAGCGTGATCTCCGCCGGCCATAATCGTGGCGGCAGTTCAAAAATAAACGATTGCGGTTTCAACGACGTTACGAGCATATACCAGAACGGAAACAGGGAGATTACCGCCCCGACAAACAGCAACGTATAAACGATCAGCGACTCGATTCGGCGTTCGGTAATCGTCGTCATAACGAGCTCTCTCCCGATTGCAGCAGCCGGATCTGTACGAGGCTCACGAGCAGAACAAAAACGGTCAGAACGTAACTGATCGCCGCACCGTACCCGAACTCCAGGTTGCCGAACGCCGCATCGTACATCAGGGTCAGAACGAAGTGCGTCTGATCCAGCGGGTTGCCGCCCTCGGTGATAACCATATTGGAGACGTAACCGTTAAGCGTTCCGATCGTCCGTACCACGATCAGAAAGAGCGTGGTCGGTGCAAGAACGGGCAAGACCACCGATACGATCCGGCGAAACCGTCCCGCTCCGTCCATGAGCGCCGCTTCTACGAGCGAGGACGGTACGGTCTGTAACGCCGCGAGGTAAATGATCGCGCACCACCCGACGCCTTTCCAGATCTCCACCAGGTGAACCGGCACAAGGGCAAGATGCGGGTCCGCCAGCCACCGGATGTTCCTGTCCACAAGACCGAGCACGTCCCGCAGGACATAGTTCACCAGGCCCGCCTGGGCATTGAACACGTACACGAACAGCACTCCCACGATCACCCAGTTGGTAATCACCGGAAGGTAGAACACGAACCGAAAGAGCCCGCGCCCCCGCACGTCACGATTAAGCAGAATCGCCGCCACCAGCCCCAGGACGATCTGCACCGGGACCGTAACCGCCGAATACACCACGGTGTTTACGACGGCGCGCCGGAAGATCGGGTCGTTGAAAGCTCGACTATAGTTGCCGAGTCCCATCCAGACGGAGTTTCGCGCGTCGGCGATTCGCCAGTCAAAGAAGCTCATAGCAAAGGAATACCCCATCGGGATCACCACGAGTATCGTATAAAGGAGAACTCCCGGCAGTATGAACGGAAGCGCCGTTGCCAGACGGCGACGGCGACTTCCGTGTACAAGCGTCATTCCCAAACGTTCATCCTCTAATCGGCGAGAAGCCGGTCGATTTCATCGGCAGCCTGATCGAGAGCACTCTGCACGGACTGGTCTCCTCGAAGCATCCGCTGGAACGCGTTGTCGATCGCGCGATCTATCTGGTTCCAGGCAGGATGCGGCAACCGAGCCTGAGCGGTCTCCAACTGCTGCATGAAGATATCGAAGTACTCCGGCATCGCCGGGTCTCCGCGTAATCCTGCTCGCGTAGGCATTACACCAACCTGTGCCATCGTTCGCTGAGCCTCCTCCGAAACCAGGTGCTCCAGCCAGAGCATGGCGGCATCGGTATTTCCGGCGTTCCGGAATATTACCGCGTTTTCTCCTCCCACCACGGAACTGTTGGTGCCGTCCGGTCCGGCGGGTACCAACGCAAAGTTTACGTCAAAATCAGGGTAAGTATCGCGATAGATGTCCACCATCCACGGGCCGTCAATTATCATAGCGTAACGACCGGAGCCGTGACCGTCGGCGGTCCCGATCCCACCGCCAAGCACGTTGGGAGACAACGCCTCGTCCTCAAACAGTTCCACCAGGAGCGTAAACGCACGAACGCTTTCCTCTCCGTTGATATAGCCCTGTGCGGTGGTCATCGCGTCGTCCACGATCCGTCCTCCCATGGAGTAGAATAACGGTGCCGGCGCCCAGAAATACGTACCGCCCAGGGCGTAACCGTATCTCTCCCGGTTGGAGTCGGAAAGTGCCTGCGCCGCTGTAACGAACTCCTCCATCGTCTCCGGAGGCCCCGCTACTCCATGCGCATCAAACAACCCGCGATTCCAGAGCAGCACCTGCGTATTCGTATTCTGGGGCAGGCCATAGTACTGCCCTTCCCATTCCGCAGTCGCCAGGGGGCCCGGGAAAAACTCCTCGCGCAATGATTCAAAACCGGGAAAGACCTCGTCCAATGGAAGAAGCCATCCCTCCCGGGCAAACTCCGGAACCCAGATGATATCAAGCCGCGCCGTTTCCGGGGCATCACCGGCAGCCACGGAGGTGAGGATCACGTTCCGGAAGTCGTCCCAGGCATACTGCGTCGCGTCGATCCGTATACCCGGATTCTGAGCTTCAAACTCCGCGATAACTTTCGCGAGTTGTTCATTCTCGGGGTCACTCATGGTATGCCAGTAACGTACCGTTTGCACCCCTTCTTCTCTGCCTCCGCCGGCAGAAACCATAGCCGCAACGAACACCAGCGTGATCGTCAATACCAGTAACCGTCTCATACCTACCTCCTCCTTGTTACAGGATTGGTTAATTAGACCGATCAATCGGTCATCGACTCCAGTGCATGCGTCAGAACCAGATACATCGCGTGCGACCACAGGAGCGGCGTGGCAACCGGCCCCCATGCTTCCGTCCAGGACGCGACTTTTTCCACGTCCACCGCCGTATCCATGTTCTGCTCGGGCATATCGCCGTTAGGCAGCGTCTGAGCTTCCACCCAGCGGGCCGCCTCTTCCGCGGTCTTCCGATCACCACGAATCGCGTAGTACCAGCCGTACCAGGCCGTGAGAAGCAACCAGCGTCCGCCGCCGTAATAGGTGTCCGACTCGTACCTTTTCAGACCGCCGTCGACCTTGAGATCGCTCTCGATCGCGGTGATCGTATTCAGCATTACCGGATCGTCGGGTCGAACCATACCGAAAGGGACCGTCGCCCATATCAGACTCGCGTCTACCTCGTCCGATCCGATGTACTTTGGAAGCGTTCCCCGTTCGGTAAGGCGGGAAAGCGCCAGATTCCTGATCGCCGCGGTAAGATCGGACGTCTCGTATCCATACGAGGCGACCGCCTGAAGCCCGCCGTAGAGACACGCCAGCGTCGCCGGGTGGATCCCGGACGAGTTCTCTTCCCACGCGTCAAACGTTGGAAGATCCCAGGTTCGTTCCAGATATCTCACGGTTGTATCAACCGCTGTACGCGCCCAGGACGGAATCGAGTCGGCCCCGACTTTTTTCATCCACTCCACCAGGACCCACAACCAGCCTCCGTAACCGTCGGTCTGGAACGCGGGCCATTCGTCGTCGGGCAACTCTCCCGACAGGGTATACCGCGCCGGGAAGCACTCCCCCTGACGCGGGGGACGCCCCTCCTTGCGGGCGACGGTGATCCCTTCCAGACTGATGCCGGAATTGTTGATTGCCTCTGCGGCCCATCGGAGAAACCGCTGCGTAGATGCGTCCTCTCCCCGGAGCAGCATGCCGTACGCGATGAAACTACCGTCCCTCATCCAGGAGTACCCGTACTGGCTGAACGCGGGACTGGCTGCATAGGCGCCGTTTTTCTCCTGGTTCCGCAGAATCGTCTCGATGCTGTGCTGTATCAGTTCTTGTCGCCCCTTCACGTCTATCTGTCTCCTCTTTCCTGTTGTCGCTGCACGCTACGTAAACGTTTACGTTCGATTCCAAAAAAAACACGTTCTGCTCATGCCCTGTTACCAACTGAACTGCGCTCGGTGATCGAAAACGGTAGCACCACACCCTCATTCCGCCCCTCTATCAGCATCCGTACCGCCAGGCGTCCCATCGTCGCGATCGGCTGGTGAACCGCCGTGAGCGGTGGAGTCGCCATCATAGCCATCGCGGTATCGTCGTACCCGATGACGGAAAGGTCTTCCGGGATTCCGAGGCCCCGCTCCCAGGCCGCGGAAATCACTCCCACCGCCATCTCATCGCTCGCGGCGAAAATAGCGGTAATCTCCGGAGCCCTGTCGAGGAGGTTCACCGCAGCCTGCTTACCAAGAGCAAAATGAAAGTCACCATAGCTGATATAGTCCTGCCGGAAATCGATGCCGCTTGTGTCCAACGCTTCCCGGTACCCGTTTACTCGCAGTTTACCAGCGATCGGATCATTTTCCGTACCCGCTACCATCCCGATCCGACGATGGCCCCGTTCAACAAGGTACGATACGGCGGCAAAAGCCGCTTTCTGGTCGTCTACGCGCACGTATGGGATCTGATATCGCTCGGACATCGTCGACACGAGAACGATCGGTACGTTCAGCCGCTCCGCGAGGTGTTCGTACTCGTCGGTAAGGAACTCGCTGGTAAAAACTATGCCGTCTACCTGTTTCTCCGCGAGAACGTTCAGGTACTCCGCGGTACGCTCTCCGTTCCGGTCGGTGTTGCACACGATCGCGGAATACTGGTGGGAGTGCGCCTCGGTCTCGATACCGCCGAGCAACTCCGACGCAAACTGGCTCGTCACCGAGGGAAGAAGCACACCGATCGTATGCGTCCGTTTCTGTACGAGGCCCCGGGCAACGGCGTTGCGGGTGTAGCCCTGCTGCGCAATCGCCGCCTCCACGCGTTCCCTCGTAGCATCGCCATATCCCGGTTGCCCATTCAGAATACGGGATACCGTCGCGGTGGAAACGTTAGCGATCCGGGCAATATCTTTTATCGTCGGTGTCCGTTTATTTGACGCCATCCCTTTCCTTTTACGTAAACGTTTACGTATTTATACCACGGCCTTGCCGCCAGGTCAACCGGATATTATACAGAAAGTGTCGAACGGGACTGGTATGCACCACCCTGTTGATTTCACACTTTATCGATCAGAAATCCGTCAGACCCGGCGGCGCTCACGCGTCACGGGGAGACTGTTTGCCGGTGATCTTTTCTATCTCCACCATGAAGACCGCGGTTCTCTCGACCGCTGCGTCGGGAAACGTAAACGTCCGGTCCGAGTACTGCGCCATGATCGCCTCCAGTCCGCGCCGCTTGTCCTCTGATTCAGATAGCTGCCGGGCCGTTCCAAAGGCTATCACGCTCCGGTAGTGCATACCCCAGGCGCACGCAGCCTCCCCCTGAACAACCTCCTCGGGAATATCGAACTCCAGGCATACGCGGTTGTTTTTCTGAAGGATATCGATCTTGCGCCCTTCCCGGGCGCAGTGAAAGTACAAACTCGATCCGTCGTATCCGAAGTTGAGCGGCACCACATAGGGTTGTTCGTTCTCGGACAACCCCAGCCGGACCACGGTGCACGCCCGGATAACCTGGTCGATCTCTTCCCGGTGTTCAATCGCTTTCTCGGAACGTCTCATTCGCGCATCGTACACTGTTTTGCGATTCCGGGTCTGGCAACGGGGATTCTCTCCGGTATACACTGCCCCGCAGAAGGAGCGTTGCCGTGAGTGAGGAAACATACAACGTAAAGAAGTGTTACTGGGAACAGGGACAACTCGTGGTGGTAACCGAGTCGTCTACGTTTAAACTTGCGGCCAACGAGGGAATACAGGCGCTCAAGTCAAACCGCTGGTGCGTACCCGGATCCCGTGACGGCGACGATCACCGGGAGATTCCGCTTTTTGACCCGGACGAGCCCCGCCGCATGGCGCTGATCCAGGAACGGATCTCCCACCTGCGGGACTGATTGGCGGCCGTTGCCTTCCACGATCGCGCGTCGCGTGCCGGCCGCCTGACGCGAACGACACGACCAACGCGGCGGACGTTCAAGAACTATATCTGCCTATGATTAATAGAAAATTTCTGTCGGTAATACTGGTCGTTCTGCTCGGTTGCATCGCATTGACCACCGCTGTCGCCCAGACGGCGCTCTCCTGGAGCGCGGAGGAGCAGCGGCGTTTTAACGGCCTGCCGGAAGTCTCCGTCGGTACCGACGCGACCTGGCCGCCCATGGAGTACTTCAACCGCGAGGGCGAGCTGGTCGGGTTTGATATCGACCTCCTGCGGGAGATCGGTTTGCGCGCCGGGTTTCGCCCGGTGTTTGAGTCGGTACCCTGGGACGGTATCTTCATCGGTCTCATTAACCGACGGTATGAGATGATCGCTTCCTCCGTGACGATTCTGGAGGAACGCAAGCGGGCGATGCTCTTCTCCGATCCCTACCTGGAGGCGGCGCAGTACGTGGTGGTGCGCCTCGAGGAGCAGAGCGTAGAGGTCCTCGAAGACCTGCGCGGTCGGGAGATTGGAGCCCAGATCGGGACCACGGGAGCCCGGATCGCCGGTGACGCCGGTGCGGTGGTGCGGACCTACGACGATCTCGGTCTCGGAATCGAGGATCTCGTGCAGGGACGACTCGACGCGGTAGTGGCGGACGTGGCGATAATCGAATACTACGTTCTGGCGCATCCGCAGTACGGAGACCGGCTGCGCATCCTGGACCATCCCTACGTGGTGGAACTCTACGGATTCGCGATCCACCGGGACCGTCAGGACCTGCAGTCCTCGATCAACGAGGCGCTCCGGTCGGTCCGGGAAGAGGGCGAACTCCAGCGGATCAAGTCGTTCTGGTTCCGTCACGTAACGCCGGGTACTCCCGACGGCACGGATACTCCCTAGGCGCCGGTCCCGGGTAACGGCGATGCCGGAACTGCCGGAAGTACACACGGTTCTCAATACCCTCATCGACTCCCACCTGGTGGGACGCTGGATCCTGGAGAGCCGGATCCTCTGGGAGCGCTCCGTATCCGGGAGCGATCCGGACTTTGAGACGGCACTCACGGGACTGCAGATCACCTCTCTCTTCCGCCGGGGCAAGCTTCTCGTTCTTGTGCTCGAGCAGGGCTGGCACATGATCGTCCACCTGAGAATGGCCGGCATGGTGTACGTTGCAGGGACACCGGAGGATCCGTACATTCGCGTGGCCTGCCGGCTCGAGGACGGTCGTTTTCTCTGTTTCCGGGACGTGCGTAAGTTCGGGCGTTGCCTGTTCACCCGCGATCCCTCCCCGATCCTCAACCGCGTCGGCCCGGACCCGTTGGCGGAGACCTTCGATTATCAAACCCTGCAGGGGCTGCTCGCCTCGCGTCGGCGCGTGAAACCACTGTTGCTCGACCAGACGGTAATCGGCGGCCTGGGAAACATCTACGTCGACGAGGCACTGTGGTACGCCCGGGTACATCCACTGCGGCGGGCGACCTCCCTGAACAGCCGGGAGACCAAGCGACTTGCCGCGTCGATACGATATGTTCTCCTCCAGGGGATACGGAACGGAGGAACCCGCCTCGGGGGTGGCAAGGGCAACTTTCTGCCGCCCGGGGGCGCCCGTGAACCAACGAACCAGCATCACCTCCGGGTGTTTCAGCAGGCCGGTCGGCCCTGCCCGCGCTGTGGAACGCCGATCGTGAAGAGCGTCGTCGCCCAGCGGGGAACGCATACATGCCCGCGGTGTCAGCCGGCGCCGGTGCCGGTGCCGGGATGGTCCTCAACACTGATATTGCCGGAATAGACTGTTCAATGTTTCCGGTTGTTGGTATATTCTCTACTAGATAGTTTGATCTCGAAATATTATGGAACTGAGGGATTTCTTTCATGGCGACCTACAGAATTCATTTCACCTGGAAAGACAAAGCCCGCGTAATCAACTGTCGGGACCTGGACATGACGCACCCGTACTTCGTGTCACTGGAGAAACTCGTTTTTCCGGAACCGAGCAAAGTGATAATAGGTCCCGATGACGACGAGCTCCGCCGTGAGTTTGGAGAAGCTCGCAGTATCATGATACCGTTCCAGAACGTTCAGTTGATCGAGATGCTGAACGAAGAGGTCGACGACGATACGGCAAAAGTAATTCGTTTTGAAAAGAGGGAGCCAGAAGAAGATGACTGACAGAGAAGCCAGCGCGTACGTACTCTCCACACTGCGGAAGATTATCCGCGCGATCGACATCCATTCGCGTCAGCTCTCCAAGCAGTACGGGCTGACCGGACCGCAGCTGGTGGTGATCAGCGAGATCGGTCAGGCCGGCGCTATGACGATCGGGGAACTGGCGCGACGGGTAAGCCTGAGCCAGGCCACGGTTACCACTATTCTCGACCGCCTGGAAACCAAGGAACTGGCTACACGCATGCGCGGCAGCCAGGACAAGAGACGGGTGTACGTGGATATCACCGAGAAGGCGCGCAGCATCCTCGAGACGCACCCCAACTTCCTGCAGGAGGGATTCGTAAAGCGCTTCAACGCGCTTGAGGACTGGGAGCAGACCCTGATCCTCTCCTCGATCCAGCGCATCGCGGCGATGATGAACACTTCCTCGTTGCCGATGGAAGCATACGAGCTCGATACGGAAATCTAGCAACCCCGATGCACGACCACGAGGATTCCCGACAGGAGATAATCAGCGAGCTCGACAACGAGTGGCATACGCTGAAGCACGGGAATCCTGTACCCGGCCTGTACCCGCAGACCGGCACGGAGGTGGTGAAGGTACGCGGGTCTTCCCGCGTTGAGGAGGACGGGACGATCACCTCCTACGAGATCATCGTCTCCGACCAGGGGACGGTGGTTGGACGGTACCGCGTGGTCGCCGAGGAGGCACTGGGGGACTATCGCGCGGGTTACGCAGATTCCGACGAAGACGCCTCGGAAGGCACGTCCCACGCGACCAACGGCACCGACGCGGGAGCCACGTCTTGAACAGTCTCTCCGCGCTCTCCGGCAAGGTGATCATCATCACCGGCAGCAGCCGGGGAATAGGCCGGGAGGTGGCACGAACTCTTCTCGCCGCGGGCGCCACGGTGGTGATAAACGGGCGGAACCGGGATCAACTCCAGCAGACGCAACGGCAGCTCACCGCCTGGTGGCGCGAGTCCGGAAACGCCACCGGGGTTACGGCCACCGGTCCGGCCCGCAATCGGGACGCATTCGATCCCCCTGTACAGGAACCACCTTTGACAACGGTCGTCGCCGACGTGAGTACGGAAGAGGGAGCGCAGCAGCTCGTTCAGGTCACGCTGGAGACCTGGAAACGCGTGGACGGCCTGGTGAACAACGCCGGTCTTTCCATGCGAGGATCGATCGCTGACCTGCGGAAGAGCACGATCGACCGCCTGTACGCCGGCAATATCCTCTCCGCGATCCTCCCTACGATCGCCGTGATACCGGAACTGGTACGGACCGGCGGAACAGTCGTATTTGTCACCACCGTTTCGGCGATGTGGGGGTTTCCCGGCGTTTCGATGTACTCCGCCACCAAGAACGCCGTCGAGTCGTTTGCCCGGTCCCTTGACGCGGAATACCGCCGTCAGGGCGTCCGCGTGTCCTGTGTGTTCCTTGGATTTGTGGAAAACGACCCGGACAAGGAGGTCCTTTCCTCGGACGGCACACTGCGTCGGCACGCCCGTAAAGCGCACCTCACTCAGTCCGAGGCGGCGACCGCGATCTCCGGTGCGCTCCTACGGCCACGTCGGCGGATACACACGATCATCGCGGGTAGATTGCTCGGACTCGTGGCGCGCGTAATGCCGTCTTTTATCGCGTACTACCTCTCACGTAGCGAGAGTCGTCTGCACCGCGTGGAATACCGGTAACACCGGTTTTTTCGACGATCGTATTCCACTTTTCCGCCATGCGCCGGATCGATTGTTCTCCCGTATATGAGTCGAGGTCCCGGATCGGAACCCACTGGACATCGATACTCTCCTCGCTCACGTGCGGATCAAAACACCGGGGTACGACGTAGGCAAATCGCACGTCAAAGTGCAGGTGCGCCGGTACGTTCCCGTGGGGAGGAATCGGATGAACGTCCAGGTCGAATATCGACCACTCGCCGGCGGGGTCGCCCGCGGGGCCGGCGTCGCCCGCGGCGTCGCCGGCGGGACAGCACAACACCAGCTCCGTAGCACCCGCTTCCTCGCGAGCCTCCCGGCGTGCCACCTCGGGCAGGTCTCCCTCGCCGTCGGCGTGGCCGCCGAGCTGTACCCAGCGCCGCAGCTTCCGGTGGTGAGTAAAGAGCACGTGTTCCCCCTCGGGGTCGCACACCCAGGCCGAGGCGGTGAGGTGTCCCGGCATCCGGTCACGGTGAAGACAGCGGGGCCAGTCCTTCAGGAGCCGGGCAAACCGTTCCACCACGGACTTCTCGTGCGACCAGAGACGTTCGTATACCCGGAGCGCCCGGGTCATGCGCTCCTGATCGTTCCGGTGCGCCACTAGTACCGGCTCGACTCCGCCCAGAGGTTGATATCGCTGTCCACGGCGTGCTTGTCGATACGGGTCAGCTCCTCCGTGGTAAACGAGGTCTGCTCCGTGGCGGCGATGTTTTCCACCACCTGCTGTACGCTGCTCGCGCCGATCAGGACCGAGGTTACTTCCGGCTTCCGGAGTACCCAGGAAAGCGCCATCTGCGCGAGGGACTGCCCCCGCTCCCGGGCAATCTCGTTCAGGGAGGAGATCCGTTCCAGTCGTTCCTTGGAGATAAGATCACGGGAAAGCGCCGTACCTTCCTGGGCCGCGCGCGATCCCTCGGGAATACCCTTGAGGTACTTGGAGGTGAGCATGCCCTGCGCGAGCGGAGAAAACGCGATACACCCGATCCCCTCCTCGTCGAGCACGTCCAGAAGGTCCTCCTCGATCCACCGATTGAGCATCGAGTAGGAGGGCTGGTGGATCACGCAGGGCGTTCCCAGCTCGCGGAGAATCCTCGCTGCTTCCCGCGTCTTCTGCGCCGAGTACGACGAGATTCCCGCGTACTGCGCCTTGCCCTGCCGCACCGCCGCGTCCAGGGCGGACATCGTCTCCTCCAGCGGCGTATTCGGGTCAAACCGGTGGGAGTAGAAGATATCCACGTACTCGAGCCCCATGCGCTTCAGGCTCTGGTCCAGACTGGCCATGAGGTACTTCCTGCTGCCGAACTCCCCATAGGGGCCGGGCCACATCAGGTACCCCGCCTTGGTGGAAATAATAAGCTCGTCCCGGTATGGGCGCAGGTCGTCGCGCAGAACACGGCCGAAGTTGGTCTCCGCGGATCCCGGCGGAGGGCCGTAGTTGTTGGCCAGGTCAAAGTGAAAGATCCCCCGGTCAAAGGATCCCAGGATCATCTCGCGGATTGACTCGTATCGTGTACTGTCACCAAAGTTGTGCCAGAGTCCCAGTGAAACCAGGGGCAGCTGCAGTCCGGATCGGCCGGAGCGACGCGTCCCGAGCTGCTCGTATCTGTTATCGATTGCGCGGTATTCCATGGGAGTTAGCCTACGCCGTCTGAACGACCGAGGTCAACGCGCCGGAGGTTTCAACCGCCCGCCCGGTGCGGTATGATCGGGCCATGATCATCAAGCCGATCACCGACCAGACACTACTTGATCACCTGGCATCGATCACCCGGGACGGGATAGACCGCTTCCTCCTGGCGGACGGGACGATCCGCCTGGCGCTGATCCACGGCACAACCCTGGTGAACCACGCCCGGAGCAACCACGGACTCTCCCTCCCGGAGGCGCTGGTCCTGAGCGAGGCGCTTCTGGTCACCGCTTTAACCGCGACAAACCTCAAGGAAACGGAACGGATTTCCCTGCTCCTGGAGTCGGACGGCCCGACAGCCGGCTTTGTCACGGACGTCAATACCGCCGGCCAGGTACGAGGCTACCTCCGCCGCCGCCTCGAGGACGGCGACGGGGATCCTCCCGTGGAACCGGACCAGGCCTACAGGATTCTCGGCACGGGCTCCCTCGACGTGGTGCGCTCGGACACCCGCAAGAGCGACGTCAGCCGGGGTCGCGTAGAGTGGCACCAGGAGAGCGTGGCGAGCAATATCGAACGGTACTACCGCGTGAGCGAACAGATCGCGACGTTGGTGCGTACGTTCATCGCCGGTGACGAGGCGGGACGAATACTCGGCGCGGCGGCGGTTCACCTCCAGCGGCTTCCCGGAGCAAACCAGCAACAATTTGAGAATCTGGAGGCGGCGATCGATTCCGTGGGTGACCTGGCTGTAGAGCTCGCCCAGGGGAACACGCCTACGGAGATCGTCCGGAACGTCTTCTCCCGGTGGAATCCGTCGCTCGTCTCAACGCACAACGCGGATTTCTACTGCGACTGTTCCAAGGATCGGTTCAGCCGGTTTCTCAACGCTCTTCCGCGGGAGGAAGCGGAGGACATCCTCAAGAACGGCCCGTTCCCGCTGCGCACGATCTGCCACAACTGCAGTTCCGAGTATGTTTTTACCCGGGACGAACTCCAGGAAATTCTGACGCAGTCCGGGACGGAGTGAGGCACTGGTCCGGCTGAGTGGATGATGCGGCCGCGGGACTATTCCAGACCGCGTACCGCTTCCATCGCCTGCGTCCGCTGAACGGTGGGGATATCCGAGGCAGCCAGGTCCGAGGCGACCGAACGCAGGAGCGATCGCTCAAAACCCCAGTGGTGTCCCCCTTCGCCGAGGACCGCCCGGAGCAGTTCTATCATTCCGGCGGCGAGGACGGTCCGGTCCTGCTGGTTTGCTCGTCGGAACCGAGCCCGCGCACGGCTGAGCGCACCATAATCGTCCACGCCCAGGTCGGCCAGCGCCCGGAGCGCGTCCGCCGCAACGCTCGCGTCGGGGTCCCGCTCCACCGCTATCGCCAGAGCTTCCCGACTGCCCGTATCGAGGGAGTATCGCAATAGCTCCACCGCTCGGGACCGCACGTCGGGAAAGTTGTTAATACCGGCCCGGTCACCGGCGTCGGCCCGCCGGTAGATCTCGTCCAGGAGCCGCGTCGCCGCGGTGCGGTAGGTAACAACATGACCGTAGAGATCCGCCGACTCACGGCGCTCCGCGAGCATCTCCGCGAGGCGCAGCCGCTCCGGTCGGGATGTACCGTCCAGGACGGTCTCCGTAAAAGCGCCGAGCGCGCTCGATCCGAGGGAGGAATCCCGTTGATCCGTGAGACGGCGCGTCCCCGGCGCTCCCTCCTGCGCGAGAACCACCATTCCCCAGTCGTCGTACCGGATGACCACCTCCCCCGTCTCGTGGATCATCGTCAACGAGAGCGGACTCCCCTCAAGCTGCCGCGCGGACTCCACATGCCCCTCGCCGGTGACCGTCAGAAGCCGCAGTTCCTCGTCCACCAGGTGCACCACGCTTCTCGCGCGGTCAAGCACCGCGGCGGACGCGATACCGCCGGGGACGCGCGCAACCCGGGCATAGGTGCCACCCGGGTCTATCAGACCCAGCTCGCCGGTATCGCCGATGACCCAGACCTTTCCCCGCGCGTCCACGCCGAGCAACCGTTCCCCCGCCGGGCGCTCAACCGACCAGATACGACGACCGCTCTCGCCCTCGATCCGGATCGCGGAAACACGGCTCTCCAGGTCGATCCCCACCAGGGTGAAAAACCGTCCCATCTCGCCGCCGGTGAGGTCGCGGAACGGACGGTCGCCGCGGTACACCACCTGCCCCGTGCCGGTCCGGTCAAATCGGAATATCCGGCCGTCACCGATCGCAACGTAGAGCGCATCCGGCCTCTCGGTGATCGTGGAAATCCGCGCGGGAAGCTCCCGCTGCCACAGGATCGTCCCCGCCGGGGAGATGTGCGCGATCTCCCGTTCCTGCCCTACCACGTAGATATTGCCGTCCCGGTCCAGCCAGAGACGTCGCGGCTCAAAGGACACCCGCGCCACCGGCACGACGCTACCGGTCTCCGGGCTGACTCTCCGGATCGTGCCGTTTCGTTCGGCCAGGAGAACCGTACCGGACCGTTCCTGCCGCAGGTCGACAGCGGCCCGCAGGCCGGTACGCACGGTGCGGACCGTTTCGCCCCGCGAGTCGTGGATGCGCATATGCCGGTCCTCCGTGACCAGGGCGAGTCCCCACCGGCGATCGCTCTCGGACCGTCCCCGCTCGAAGTACCAGACGCTCCGTACCGGGGCGCTCACCTCACCCGGCGTCACATCCTCCCACGCGATCCGCAGGTACGGGTCGGTGATCAGAGGCAGAGAGGAAGCATCGGAAACAGGAAGAACGGAATAGAGAACGAATAGTACGAGTCCGGTCCGGACGCTACGCATGGGGAGCCTGAATCGGTTTCAGTACGACCAGAGTCTCCACGTGGGCGGTCTGCGGGTAGAAATCGTAGAGACGCATCTCCTCGATACTATACCACTCTTTGAGCGTTTTCAGGTCCCGCGCGAGCGCCGCCGCGTCGCAGCTCACGTAGGCGATCGTCCCGAAGGGCTCGTCTGCTATCCAGCGACGCACCGTGGGCGAGAGACCGCCCCGGGGAGGATCGGCGATCAGAAACGTACGGTCCCGGTGCTGTACGAGCGGCTTTCCCCCGGCACGAACGGCGGACTCCACGCTCTTCCGCACAACGTCGATCCGTTCCGCCGGAACCCCGGCGCGTTCCAGGTTGGTCCCGATAAACCGCGCGTTCCGCCGGTCCCGTTCGACGCAGGTCACCGCCAGGGTGGAGACGCCGGCGGCAGACGCGTCGTAGGAAGCGACCACCGCCCCGGCCATCACGCCGGCACCCGCGTAGAGATCCAGGATGTGCGCGGGCGCGGGTGTAGTCGTGGGCGCAGGCGTTGCCGTACCGGGGGGCGGGGCCGTGCCGTCGGGAGGGGTCGCGGATCCGGCTCCGGCGAGGATCTCCCCCAGGCGGTGCACCAGCCGATCGAGCATCTCCTGGTTCGACTGGAAGAACCCGCCCGGATCAAAGTCGAACGGGACTCCCGCGACGGTCCGCGTCGCCGGTTCGTCGGGACGAGCGTGTGCGTGCGCCCCCGAGCCCAGGTCAGACCCGGAGCGCGCACCCGCCGCGAAGTGCCGTCCCGACTCAGTACTCACACCTGAATCGGTTTCCACTATGGTTACACGGCTTCCCGGCTCCAGACCGATGCGCTCGGCGAGCGTCTCGTTGATCACGGGGCGCGCCACCACGCATCGGTCCACCGGGACAACCTCACCGGACCGGCGTCCCTTGAATCCGGCGTGACCGTTTTCGTCCCCGTGAATCTGCACGCGACCGCGGTATTCCCAGGGAGAACCGGATTCGACCTGGATCTCCCGATCGGTAAGCTCGATTCCGCCGAGTCGTTTCAAGTTTTCCAGGAGGATCCGCCGTTTTGCCTGAAGCTGGTAATCCCGGGAGATATGCTGCCAGTCGCATCCGCCGCACTCCCGGTAGTACGGACAGCGCGGGGTGGTCCTGTGCGAGGAAGGATCGCGGAGCACCTCCGCCACGTGGCCGTAGAAACGATCCCGGCGGTCCTCGTCCACGACGATCCGCACCATTTCTCCGGGAACCCCGCCCGTGACAAACCCGACCTTCCCCTCCACACGTACGAGACCGGTACCACCCTGCACCAGGCGTTCGATTACAACCTGGTGTTCGGACCCGCGGGGAAACGCCGTTTGTATTTGTAATTTTTTACTGAATCGGGCTATACTTCCCCTCCAATACAAGACCGGAGAGAGACTACATGAAGACCATCAAGCTGGCAAGCATGCCCACGATCAAACGACTTCCCGCGTATCTCCACGTAGTGGAGACCGCTGCCCGCGACGGTCGAGAATATATTTCCGGGACGGTCATCGCGGAGGAGTTGGAACTGGAACCGATCCAGGTCCGGAAGGATCTGGCCACCACCGGTATCATAGGCAAACCGCGCCTGGGCTTCCCGGTGGCTGAACTTATTGAAGCGATCAACGCCTTTCTCGACTGGTGCAACGTCCACAACGCGATCGTTGTAGGTGCCGGTCACCTTGGTTCCGCCCTCACCGGATACGAGGAGTTTCGCCGCCGGGGTCTCAATATCGTCGCCGCCATCGACGCGGAGTCACACAAAGTCGGCAGCACCGTGAACGGAGTCCCCGTCTTTGCCCCGGAGGAACTCGCGGAGACGGTGAAAACGTTTGAGATCACCCTGGCGGTACTTACCGTACCCTCGCCCAGCGCCCAATCGGTGGCAAACCAGCTGGTCGACTGCGGGATCAAGGCGATCTGGAACTTTACCAACGTCAAGGTCAAGGTACCGGAAGACGTGATCGTCCAGAAGGAAGACCTCACCAGCGGATACGCGATGCTCTCGGTCAAGATGAGGGCCCAGAAACTCTCGTCATGAGCTCCGACGAGACACCCGCATCCAATGCCGGATCAATCCCACCGCAGCTGGCCGAAAAGATCGCGGAACAACAGGAATTCTTTGCCAACCGACTGAAGAAGCGCCACCGCCACCTCTGGAAGTACGCCCGGCGGGTGGGAACCACGGCGTTCCGCGTATACCACCGGGATATCCCGGAGATCCCCCTGGAGATCGACTGGTACGACGGACACCTCCACATAGCGGAATACCTCCGCCCCCACGACCGCACCCCGGAGCAGCACGAATACTGGCTCCAGCAGATGATCGACACCGCGGCGCGCACCCTCACCGTTCCCCCGGAACGGGTATTCTTCAAGCGCCGGGAACGGCAGCGCGGATCCAACCAGTACGAACCGGTGGCGCGGAGCAACTACACGCTGCAGATCGAGGAACAGGGGTTGCTCTTCAAGGTAAACCTCTCGGACTACATCGACACGGGACTCTTCCTGGATCACCGGGCGCTGCGCCTGCACGTGGCAAAACGGTGCGCCGACAAGCGCGTGCTCAACCTCTTTGCCTACACCGGCAGCTTCACCGTCTACGCCGTCGCCGGCGGCGCCCGCTCCACCGTAACCGTGGACCTCTCAAACACCTACATCGACTGGGCTCGGGAGAACCTGGTGTTGAACGGCCTCTTCGCGCCGGGCCACGAGTTCCGCCGCGCCGACGTACTGCAGGAAATCCAGAACCTGCGCCGGGAAGGCCGCAAGTTCGACATCATCATCCTGGACCCGCCGAGCTTTTCCAACTCCAAGAGCATGGACGGAACCTTTGACGTCCAGCGGGACCACGTGGCGATCATCCGGGACTGCCTGACCCTGCTCGACCGCGGGGGCGAACTCTTCTTCTCCACCAACAAGCGGCGTTTCCAGCTGAACTACAAGGAGCTCGAGACTCGCGGCACCAAGGTCACCAAACTGACCAAGCTCACGATGCCGGAAGATTTCACGGGCACGAATATTCACCAGGTGTGGGGGATCAAGCCGTCGGGATAAGCGGGTGGCAG
>SLRR01000155.1 GCA_007130865.1 Spirochaeta sp.
CGGAGGAAGTATCCTCCTCCATGGAAGAGATGGGCGCCAATATCCGGCAGAACGCGGACAACGCGATGCAGACGGAGAAGATCTCCCTGCAGGCGGCGCAGAACGCCGAGGAGGGCGGCCAGGCGGTGACGCAGACCGTGGAGGCGATGCGGGAGATCTCCGAGAAAATAAACATCATCGACGAGATAGCGCGGAACACCAATCTACTGGCGTTGAACGCGGCGATCGAGGCGGCGCGCGCGGGAGAGCACGGGAAGGGCTTCGCCGTAGTGGCCAGCGAGGTCAGGAAGTTGGCGGAACGGAGCCAGAAAGCGGCGGGGGAGATCGCGGACCTCTCAAAGAGCAGCGTGGACGTGGCGGAGAAGGCCGGGGAGATGATCAGCGGGATCATACCGGATATCCGCAAGACCGCGGAGCTGGTACAGGAGATCAGCGCCGCCAGCAAGGAACAGAACAGCGGAGCGGAGCAGATCAACAGCGCGCTGATGCAGCTTGACCAGGTGGTACAGCAGAACGCCAGCGCCTCCGAGGAGATGGCGAGCATGTCCGAGGAGCTCAGCGGGCAGGCGGAGCAGCTGCAGACCACGGTGGCGTTCTTCAAGGTGGACGGCAGCGGCGGGACGCAGCGACGTCTGGCGGCGCCGGGTGGCCACGGAGCGGCGCACGGCGGCCATGGAGCTACCCCGGGCGGCGGGAGCCGTCCTGCCGGCCACGGAGGTGCTCACGGCGGCGGGACAGCTCGAGGAGGCGGTTCAGCCAGCGGCGGCGGTTCACCCCACGGCGGCGGCGCGAGAACGGTCGGCAACGCCGGCGCGCGCGGCACGGATACGAGCGTGGGCAAGGCTGCTCCCGCGAAACCGGGTAAATCCGACGCGCCGCGGGAGACCGGCATAGCCCTGGCGGAGCCCAAGCCCCGGCAGAGCGGGGGCAGCGGCGCTGCTCAGGGCAGGAGCACAGACTCCGGCCGCGGTGCCGGTCAGACCCGGATCTCTCTGGACCTGGGCGACGGCGGACCGGACGACCTGGACGGTGAGTTCGAGAGCTTTTAAGCCGTTTTTCAGACTACGCTATCCAAGATCTCCGCGAGGATCGGTTCGTCGGTAGCGCGGTAGTACTCCAGGAGGCTCCGCATTACCGACGTTCCATCCAGGGACAGGTTCTTTACGATCGGTTTGAGGCGTGCCCGCTTCTCGTCCGGGGTAAGCGATTCAAAGACGAGAAGCAGGTATTTCCGAACATCTCCGTCAAAGCGCGTTTCCATGAACTCCAGGGCGTTCTGCTGGATCAGGGAGGTGCGATCCCGCAGTTCCCGGCAGATAGAAGCCGCCAGGACACGATCCTCCTCCTTGGAGAACGTCATCGCCGTCAAGGTGAGGATCAGTACTGCGAGCGTCTGGAGCATCTCGTCCACCAGTTTGTACAGTAGCGGTGCGTACCGGGATGTACCGATAGTCGGGGTGTCGTACCGCAGGATAAAGAGGTGCGGGAACAACCAGGAGAAATCGTCCAGGTTGTCCCGGATAGCCCGCGTTATACCCGGTGAAACCGCTGTCGGTTCCGTGAGGATCAGGATTCCCGCGTCGATAAGCGATTCTCCCGTCCGGTGAAGTCTTGCATACCGTCGCAAAAAGCCCCGGGTACGGTCGCTCTCTTCTCGGCCGGACTCGTCCCGTGGATGCGCGAGCAACGCGGTAAGCAGGTCCACGCTTTCCCGCCGGACGAACTCCGGGTGCGACTGCTCCATATCCTGAAGTACGTGCAAGCGATCTGAAATCGACAGCGAAGAAAAGAGGTCCCGGTGTTCCAGGAGGAGCGATTCCGGGGAGTTCCGCAGACCGGTCAGCGCGATCGAACGTGTCTCCTCCGTGATCAGTCCTTCCGCAAGCAGTCGAAAGTACGGGGCGCCGGGATTATCCGCGACGGCCTGGAGAAAGATCGGGTCTCGCCTCGGGGGCAACGGTTCCCGGAAAGGTGCCAGGATACGCGTGTTGGTGAATCGCTCCAGGGAGAGGATCAAGTCACACGTTTCCCGGAACTCCTGGTCGGTACCGTCCCGGGCGGCCCGGGTAAACTCTTCCCGGAGGCGCTCTGTTTCCTCCTCCAGAGCGCGGGCGCCTTCGCGGGTAATACGCGTTCTGAGCGAGGCCAGGCGTGCCACAAGCCGTACGCTCCCGTAGGGGGAGCTCTTTGCCTGCAGGATCGACTCCCGGAAACGGTCGTAGTCGATTCGCGCGAGCGTCTGGATCCAAAGCGCCTGGAGTGACTCATCATCCTCGGAATGGTCCCACTCAAAGAAGGGACGGATCTTCTCCACGTCCTCCGGGGTGGTGGCGCTGCGCGCGAGCCGACCGGTTACGAAGACCCGGATCGAGCGTGTCTGTTCCCGGGTTTCCCGGAACAGTCGCTGGAGCAGAGTGTCGTCCTGGAGAATACTCCCGGTGTTCTCCTCGATCCGCGCCAGGTTGAGGCGGTTGTCCGCGAGTATACTCTCCGAGAGGAGCGCCACGTACCGCCGGTTCAGCACGAAGTTGAACGCCAGGCGCAACACCATGAGCGCAGCGATCGGGTAGATGAACCAGAGCGGATCCACGAAGCGTCCCACCGTGAGAACCAGTAGAGTCGCACCAAGTATCCCCAGGCTGGCGGCGACGATATTATTGAGAACCATTACCCGTCCGCGATACCGGGACGGCAGAAACGCGAACGCCGCCATCGCCGCCGGTGACATGAGCGCTACCTCGATCTGCCGGGTGAAGTCCGCCACACCGACCATGCTGATCGCGAACGCCACGATCCCTACCGTGAAGAACACCAGTTGCAGCACAACCGCGTTCTTGTGGCGTCCTCCAAGCTGTGACTGGCTCATCACCTTGGTGAGGACCACTGCCTGCAGAAGCGTCGCCACCGCTCGTTGATAGCCCATCAGACTCGCTGCTTCCGTGCCGGTGGTGGTGCGCGCGTCGATCACGGCGTTGTACGTGAGGATGATCAGTCCCGCGAGAACGCCGAAGATCACCGTGTTCCAACCGACCGCCCGGAGAAAGTAATTGCCCCGGAACGCGGCTAAACCTTCCTGCAGTTCTTCCTGGATCGTCTTGTCGCGGTAACGGGGCGCGTCCAGGATCCGGAAGCGTTTTCTCGTGACCTGGAATCCTCCCAGGCAGACCAGGGTGACCAGGGCGATCGTGAAGAGTTGCAATCCCAGCGGAAGCGCTCGGGCAAGAGGTACTACCGCGAGAGATCCACCGGAGTAACCCAGGGCGCCTCCCATCGCCAACAACGGAAAGAGACGCTTCCCCTGGCGCGCGTCGAAGTAAAAGGGAGCCAGGTCCCAGA
>SLRR01000051.1 GCA_007130865.1 Spirochaeta sp.
AACACGATCTGACGGAATGACCGTACGGCGCTTTCGCGTTACAATCGTCGTATGAAATGCACCTACGCAGCGGACATACTGCAGCAGGCCGCGGAATGGCTGGACCAGGGCCGTCCCGTGGAACTCGCTACGATCGTACATATAAACGGCTCATCCAGCCGCCCCCTGGGAGCTCGCATGCTCTGTACCGACCGGGAGGAGTTTTCCGGTACGGTCAGCGGCGGATGCGTCGAGACCGACGTTTGTCGCGTGGCCGCGCTCGTCCGGGAAGACCGGACCGCTCGTCTGATCCACTATGGACCCGTGGGAGACACGATCCTCGAGACCGGGCTCAACTGCGAGGGCGAGATAGAAGTACTGGTGGAACCGGTGGACCGGGAGTGGCTCGCCAGGGCCAGGGAACCCTTTGTCGGCGTGGTTACCGTGCAATGCCGCGTTCTCTCGGAAGGGGACGCCCGCAGCGGCAGCGTCGTAACGGCAGACGTCAAACGGACGTGGTATCCCCGGGAGATGCCCTACGGGGGCGGCCTCGTACGCGACGCCTGGGACACGGGCGAGTCGCGCAGCACCGCCACCGCCTCGGGGATTCTCCTGGCGGAACCGGTTCTGCCGGCGCCGACACTGGTGATCTTCGGAGCCGGGCCCCTGGCGGACGATCTCGCCCGGATCGGGAAGATCCTGGGGTTTACCACCGTGATCGGCGACCCCCGGGAGACGCGCTTTCCCCCGGGTCGTTCTCCGGCGGATCGGACGATCGTGGGGTGGCCCGACGAGACGCTTGACGCGGTCCTCAACGAGGAGATCCCACCCGTACCGGCGCGGATCTATATCGTCTCCCTGGAACACGAACCGCGATTTGAAGACGCGCTCTGGGAAGCGCTCCTGGAAAGGATGGACCGGGACGTTCTCCCGGCGCGTCCGGCTTATATCGGGGCGATCGGGAAAGCGCAGCGTGCGATCGAGCGGGATGAGCGCGCTCGGGAAGCCCGGCGGGATCTCTCCCCGCTCACGCCGATCCGGACGCCGATCGGACTGGATATCGGCGGCAAGAGCACCGGCGAGATCGCCCTGAGCATCGCCGCCCAGATCGTGGCTACCCTGCACAACCGGGGTGGAGGCCACCATGGCACGCCGCGACCGTCAGATCGCTTCTGAGTCGCGCAGACCCTCGATCTCCTCCGGGGAAAACCCCAGCTCCTGCAGGAGCTGGTCCGTATCTCCGCCGAGCACCGGCGCCGCCCGGGTCACCTCCGGGGGCGTCCGCCCGAGCTTTATCGGATTTCCGAGCACGCGCACCGTCCCCGCCGTGGCGTGTTCCGTCTCGAGGATCATCTGCCGCGCCGCCAGCTGCGGGTGTTCCAGCGCCTCCTCCGGCGGAAGAATAGGCCCGCAGGGCACACCGGCTTTCTCAAAAACCTCGATCCATCGCGAGACGGGCGCCGTCGAGAAGTACCGTTCCAACAGCTCTTCCATCGCCTCCCGGTGAGCCACACGGTCGCGATTACTCTGAAAGCGGGGATCCTCGCCGAGCTCGGTCCGGACCCTGCCGGAGGCATCAGTTGGGCCGGCGGTGTTGGCAGCGGCGGCGGTCGCAGCGTCCCCGACATTGTCTCGCTCACCGGCGATCGCCTCCACCACGCGACGCCAGTGCTCCTCCGTGCCCGCCGCGAGGATGAACCACCCATCGGCGGCGCGGAACGGCTGGTACGGAGCGATATTGGGGTGAACGTTTCCGCGCTTGGGCGGCGCCGTACCGGTCGCGAGGTACGCGCTGGCCACGTTGGACAACCACGTCACCTGCGAGTCCAGGAGCGCCACGTCCAGCTCCTGCCCCTGCCCGCTCCGTTCCCTCTCGTAAAGGGCGGTGAGGATACCCATTGCGGCGTACATCCCGGTGGTGATATCCGCCATGGGCGTGGGAAACCGCATGGGCCCGCTCTCCGGTTCTCCCGTAAGCGCCATCGTTCCGCTCATCCCCTGAGCGATCACATCGTAACCGGGTTTCTCCGCCTCGGGGCCGGAAAAACCGAACCCGCTGATCGCCACCCAGATCAGCCGCGGGTTCCGCGCCCGGACCGTATCCGCGTCGATACCAAGCTTGGCCTGGCTCCCGCGACGGGGCATATTGTGGATCAGAACGTCCGCCCGATCGATAAGCCGATGAAGAACCTCCCGCGCCTCCGGTTTACCCAGATCCAGGGAGAGACTCTCCTTGTTGCGGTTGGTCCCCATGAAGTAGCTGCTCTCTCCCTCGACGAACGGAGGACCCCATCCGCGGGACTGGTCACCGGATCCGGGGCGTTCGATCTTGATAACCCGGGCACCGAAGTCGCCAAGCAACTGCGTGCAGTAGGGGCCCGCCAGAGCCTGAGTGAGATCCACCACGGTGATACCGTCCAGAGCGGGTGTGTTCATGATCCAAGCCTCCTGTTTGAACTGTTGTATGATCCAGGCGGGGCGTCGCGCCTAAGTCAGCGACTTGATGACGCGGGCGTCGTTGGGTCTGGGGAAATCGCGCGTGGACAGCGTCTCCGGGGTACTGCCGGGCCGCTCCTCCGCTACCAGGCGGCAAAGCGGAACCACCAGGGAGGGGCGCACCACGATGAGAAGCGGCAGTCTCCGAATCGAGCCATCACCGCACAGAAGCGTCTTCAGCGGTTCCAGAAACCCCTGGTCATGCACCAGCTCCAGCGGACCGATCTCATCGATGACGATCAACCGCGTCGCCTCGGCGCGGGCGGCGTCGAGCAGAGCCCTGCCGGCCTGCTGGATACCCTCGGAGGAGAACGTATACGCCCCCAGGGGAATACCGTTATCGATCGTCTCCTGATCGAACGAATCCTCCGCCGGCGGGCGTACCAGCGTATAGGAAGCCGCCTGCCTCCTTGAGCGGGACGTGCTCTGCTCGAGATTAGTCACCCGCGCCAGGGGAAACCGCTGGTCCGCCGGCAGAATAACCGCGTCGATCCCGTATCGCAGACCAGGCGCGCTCTCGCAAGCAGGAGAAAAGAGGCCGAAGACCCCATCGTGTACCACCAGGGACCGGCAGAATTGGCTCTTACCATCACCACGAGGACCAGTCAAAATCGTGACCGGTATTGATCCGTTCCGCAAAGATGCCTAACCCTCCTCTGAATCGTTATCTCATACCCTACCGCCGAAACGGGCAATTGTCTACTATGAGAATCAAGAATACCCGGGCAATGCAGGATGCCGGACGGCTCGTTACGGCGCCGCTTCGATCGAACGCACCTCGAGCAGGCCGTGCCGCGGTCCCGCGGGTAAGCGGCGTAAATAGCCGGTCACCACCAC
>SLRR01000040.1 GCA_007130865.1 Spirochaeta sp.
CAGGTGCAGGAAGCCGCGGAGGAGTGCCCCTCCGACGCGATCATCATCGAGTAAACGAGATCGTACCGTTCCGCGTCGTCTGAGGCGCGGAACGCAACGGGCGGCAACACGCCGTCCGATCCAGACCCGACCGTCACCGGTCGGGTTTTTTTATACCGTATTACTCGGTCCTGAATCGCTCGATCAGGGCGCGCATCTCCCGGGTAGACTCCCGGAGGCTTTCCGTCACCGCCGTAACGTCCGTTATCGCGCAGGAAGCCGATTCCGCCTGATCCGCTATCTCACCGGTGACACGCCGGACTTCCTCCGACAAGCTTGCCAGATCACCGATCGACCCGGTAACGCTGTGAACCTCGCCGGCAACCTTGGTGGACCCGCTTTTCACGTCCGACGAGAGATCACGGAGAATCTGCATCGCGTTCATCACCTCGTCGCTCCCGGTGGAAAGCTCCGCCGCACTCAGGGCGATCTCCTCCAGTGAGTTCGCCACGGTCTGAACCTCGGATTCGATCTCTTCAAAAGCGTGCCGCGTCTCCTCGCCGGTCTCGGCGGTACGGTGAACGGTATCCAGGATCTCCTTGATCCCGCCCGTAGTCGACGAGGACTGGTGCGCCGCTTCCTCCGCAAGTTTCCGTATCTCCGCCGCTACCACCGCAAACCCGCGCCCCGCGTCTCCGGCGTGCGCCGCCTCGATCGCGGCATTCATGGCAAGCAGGTTGGTCTGACTGGCCACAGTCTTGATTATCGTGACGAACTCGGAGATCGTATCGACCTTCTCCACCAGCGTGCGGACCGCCGAGGTGGTCTCGCCGAGGCGGGAACCTCCCTCCCGGGCGGTCTGCAGGAGTCGATCCGCGGAGGCGCGCTTGCTCTCGGTGATCGACGCAACCGTACCGAGAGAACGGCTCATCTCTTCGATACTGGCAGTGGACTCGGTGATCGCCGTGAACTGTTCCTCTATCTTCTCCGAGAGACTCGTGATTTCCCGACCGATACGGTCCACCGAACCGTTGGACTGGTTCATAAGCTCGTTCAGCCGGTCCACCTGTCGCGAAATATCACGGGTCTCCCCGGAAATCCGCTCCATGAGACCTGTGGCTTCGCCGGCGGAGCCCTGGAGACGCTCCTCGATCGTACTGTTCAGCTCGGCACTGTTCTTGATGCTCCCAATCATGCGGGAAAGACGGTCCGCAAACGTATTGACCCCGGCGGAAATCCGGCCTACCTCATCCTTGTTCTTTACCGCGACGCGCAGACTCAGATCACCCTCGCCGTACCGGTCCAGCGCGGTCTCGACAGTTCGCAGTGGGAAGAGGAGCCGTCGTAATACGAGGAAGTACAAAACGAGAGCACCCAGGGACACCAGGAGGGTAACGATCGCGAGTGTCCCGAGAAACCGGCGGAACAACTCGAACCGCTCCCGTTCCGCCACGGTATATCCGGTGAACCAGTCCCAGGACTCGTAATAACGTCCGATGAACCAGTAGGAACCGAGATTGGTCGGAAGCGTTGTGTAAAAATAGTCCTCGCCCCGTTCCCGACCGTGCTGCAACACCAGCTCCGCTGCCTCCCGGGAGAGACCGTGGTCGTCGGGCCAGAGAATCACGTCTCCAGTTCCGTTCACGATATAAGGCCGAGCTCCCTCCTGCCCGGCAAACCGTCGCTGCAAACGCTGAAGCAGCTCCTCCTGAAGCTCATAGACCTCGTCCGTGGCGGCGCTGACCGCGTCCACGTCGTGGTATTCGATCTCGATCGCCTGGATACGACTGGAAAAATCTCTCCGGTAAAGCAGCTCCACCTGTTCCCGAAAAAAGTAGAGCGACGTCCCTACCGCCACACCGGCGACGAGCACTATGGAAAGCAGTCCCAGCAACACAAGCTTGAACCTGATTGAGAAGTCCAAAAAAGTACCTTTCTTCTCGATTTTAAGGAAGTATAACGCAGTGTCACGCGGTCGGGCAACCGAACAAGCACGGCCGGGAGCGGCACACTTGGTTCAGAACGGCGTGAGCACTTGAACCCGGGGGCGCCCTGCGCCGTTTCATGGTATAACGTAAAAATGATCGACAAACTGACCGTGACCGTCCTCGCGGAGGACAGCGTCGGGTACGAGACGCCCTTTCTCGGGCAGCACGGAATATCCCTGCTGGTGGAGGCAGAACGCTCCGGATACGGCCAGAACGGTGAAATCCGCGACGCGGGTGTCGAGACCGATACCGCCGCAGCCCCGACTCGCATGCGCGTGCTGATGGACGTAGCGCAGCACCCGGAACCGCTCCTTCACAACATGGAACGGATGAAGATCGAACCCTCCTCAATCGACGCGATCGTCCTCACCCACTGCCATTACGATCACACTCAGGGGCTGGTACGGATGATCGAGGAGATCGGGCGACCGGGACTGCCGGTGATCGCGCACCCGGAGTTATTCCGCCCCAACTTCGAGATCGAGCCCCGGTTGCGGCCTATCGGAGTGCCGCCGACAGACCGCCGGGAACTAGTGGAATCCACCGGAGCGCACCTGATGCTTTCCCGGACGCCGTTGCAGCTCCTGCCGGGACTGACCACAAGCGGCGAGATCCCACGCACCACCGATTACGAAGGAACAAACCCGGGCCTCTTCACGCTCCGGGAGGGGAAACTGGAGCCGGATCCCATGATGGACGATATCAGCCTCTACGCCCACGTGGCCGGCCGCGGCGTGGTGGTGCTCTCCGGATGCAGCCACGCAGGAATCGTCAACATCGTCCGGCACGCCCGAACGGTATGCGCACCCGCGAAAAACGAATCGAAATCGAAGGACCGCGCCGGCACCGGAGTCGCCGCAGTCATGGGCGGCCTGCACCTGATCACCGCCGATCAGACCACGATCGAATCCACCGTCGCGGGGCTGCGTGACGAGAACGTCGGGCAGGTACTCGCAGGACACTGCACAGGCTTCACGGCGCAGACCGCGCTGTACCACGAGTTCGGCCGGCGCTTCCGGCCCCTGTACACGGGACTGGTGGCGGAGTGGAGCGCCGCCGGCGGGCGGGATTGAACGGTCCGGCGCCGCGCGGTACCGCGATCGGCGATTCAGTTACGGCGCGATAACACCCGTTCCCATTGTTTTTATTGTCTCCAGACCGGATAATTGTGACAAAGGTCAGGAGAACATTCTGTGCAACCGATACGGGTGTTCATCATGTACGATTGCTCGCTCCTCTGCGAAGGAGTTCGCGCTGTCCTCGCGAAAGACCAGGGTCTGGAGGTTATCGGCGAGTCCTGCGATGCGATCGA
>SLRR01000278.1 GCA_007130865.1 Spirochaeta sp.
GCGCCCGGGTTGTGGCGCCCGGGTTGATAAAACATCAATTTGCGCAATTTCCTCCCCTGTGGTACGATTCGTACCGCTGTCGGTGACGGCTAACCTCGCGAAGACGGAGTTCCCCGTGCGTTGTCCAAAATGTGGCGGTCTTGATGACCGGGTGATTGAATCACGAGCCCTGGCGGACGGCCGGACTATCCGGCGCCGGCGCCAGTGCGAGAGCTGCGATTACCGCTTCACCTCCTACGAGCGTATCGAGGAGAAGCAGATCATGGTGGTGAAAAAGACCGGGGCGCGGCGGGAGCCGTTCGACCGGGCCAAACTGGAAAAAGGTCTTCAGCAGGCGGTACGAAAACGTCCGGTCAGTCAGAACGCGATCCAGGCGATGATCGACGAGCTCGAGGAGACCGCGATCCACGAGGGTATGGATACCCAGGAGATCGCTTCCGCGCGGTTGGGGGAACTGGTACTGGAACGGCTCTATGCACTGGACCGCGTGGCGTACATCCGCTTCGCCTCGGTGTACCGCAACTTTGAGAGTGTAGACGAATTTATCCGTGAAATAGAACGGCTCGACGCCCGGTCCGTGTAGACCGTCCGTCGAGCCGTCCAGAAATAGTGGCGAAGGGACTTGAACCCCTGACCGAGCGGATATGAGCCGCTTGCTCTACCGACTGAGCTACGCCACCATTATCCCGGTGACTTTATTCAATCAGCCCGTGCTCTGTCAAGCCAGGTATTCAACGGAGGAAAGAAGCAGGATCAAACGAGGTTGTACCGCCGGGCGGTATCCATGAGACGCCGGTTCCAGACGTTCTCCTGGAGGAACTTCTTCTTGTCCCGATAATCCTCGATCCGACTGGTACGCTCCTGCAGCAGCTTCACCGCCTTCCCGAGAACCGTTACCGCGTCGTCCCGATCCGGAGACCGTTCCCGCGGCAGCACGCTGGCGTACAGGAAGTTGTACAGGCCGGCGTAAGGGTCGTCGCTGATTCCACCGTTCCCACGGGTCAGGTCGTAGAATAACGGTACCGCGTCGTCAATACGGCCCGTCTCCGCCAGCGACCACGCACGATACGCTGTGGCGATCCGCAACAGCTCGCTCGTTTCCGCGTCGAAGGCGATGATCAGGTCCTCGATCGAGGCAAACCCGTTATCCCAGCACACGCCCAGGCGCGGCCACCGGTTCTGCGCGGACTCAAGTGTGCACGCTTGCTCGAGCAGTGGCAGCGCCCGTTCAAATTCTCCGGAGCGACAGTGAGCTTCAGCAAGAAAGAAAACCGCCTCCGGTTCACTATCCATCGCGGCCAGGTGTTCCCGTAACGTCCGATCCCCGGGCGCGCTCTGCAGGTCCGAGCGCATCGCCCAGGCGGCGGCGACACGGGCGGGGACGGTTCTGCCGTTCCCCTCGCAGTAGCGGCGCACCAGGGAGAACTGTGCCTGCGCATGGTCGTACTCCCCGAGCTCAAACCGCGTCCGTGCCATGGTGAACCACGCCAGGAGCAGCCATTCCGTGAACCCCGCGTCCAGAAGCTGCGGTACCAGGTCGGTCAGTTCCGTGGTGGCACTGGTCAGGTTTCCCCGGAGGAAAAACCGAATCGCTTCCAGCATACGGGCGATCAGGAGCGTCGCGGGATCGTCCCGGGCATCCTCCCGGGCAAACGCCAGATACTGCGACACCTCGTTCATCCGGCGCTGCGAGAGCGCAATCCGTGCCATGAGCAGATGAGCCGCGCCACGTCCATGCACGAACGTGCCCGCTTCCTGCTGGTTAAGAAGCGCCGCGCGTTTACAGTACGTAAGGGCGGCGGCGTAATCCCGGTTCGCCAGGTGGTACTCCGAGAGACTCAGGTAGTAATCGCCGCTGTAGTCAACGATCTCCCGATCGATCGTTTCCTCGTCGCTCACCAGTTCCATAAGGTTCCGAGCGTCTTCATCCAGGTGTTCCGGACCTTGAGAGTCCCGCAGGTACAGGCGGATCCGAGCGCTGGGTACCGCGATCGCGTCTGAATCCGGCCCGTGCCGACGTCGCGGGTCGCGCCGGACCTTATCGACGCGGTCGAACCCGGAAAAACTTCCGCCCACGGCGAGGCCGTGAATCATCCGGTGAAAAAACCATCGACGCCGAGCGGTTGCGGGCGCGTTCTCCAGCAACGTCCATAGAGGCAAGGTCGGATGAAGCACACCGGACTCGCACACCTCGATTACGTACTGCGCCAGCTCCCGGGAAAGCGATTCCTGCTCTTCCCGCGGGACGACCCACCCCAGAAACTCGTTCGTCGCCGGATGCACGCTCAACGGATCGAGAGACGTCACGAGCCCGAGATGGTGCAGATCCGCAAGCATCCGGGAGAACTCTACCGGTATGATCGAGATCCGCTGAAAGAACGCGTCCAGCAGGATCGGACTGACCAGGTCTTCCGTGCGCGTCAACACGAAGAGTACTCGTCCGTGCTTCACGCTCAGCGCCTCCGAGAGATGTCGGCCCGCCAGGGATGCGTCGATCTTCGGGTCGGCCCCGTCCGACGAGGCTTCCGCGGTGAACTCGCTCCAGTACCGGAACGCTTCCTGCCAGGAACCTGTCGAGACCGGCGGTGTGGAAAGCGTCACCGGTTCCCACCGTTCGTCCGGTGGATCCGCTGCAGCGGAGACAACCAGGGGACCGGTGGTGATCGCCTCCGGAATCCACGCCCACAGATCCGGCGCGTCCGGTCCGCACAGGTCGTAGTCCGCAATGAAGAGCCGACGCCGGGAATCACTCTGCAGAAAGCGTTCCACCGAACGGGAGGTGATCAGTCGCAGGTCGTCAGCGATCCAACCGGATGAGAGGTACTTTCCGGCGGGATCCCGGAGCCGGTCCCGCAGGATCAGAAGCGCCTGCTCGAACTCCTCCTCGGTTCCGGATGCGGAATACGCAGGCACGTCGGGAAGCGCTTGCAACACGCGCCGCTCAAACTCGGCCCGGGTCATCCCCGGCCGGCACTGAACCGTTACCGGAGCGATACCGTCCTGTTCCAGGGCAGCCTGAACGGTCGCGGTTGTGACGCTTCTGTCGGATGCCCGGACCCAGAACGCGTGCGCTCCGGGTCTCGCCTGAAGCGCTTCCTGAAATCGATGAAGCTCCTCCTCATCGCACAGAACCTCCCGGTACGGCGGCATCGCGGAGCGGTGGTCCTCGCAAAACCGGGTCAACCGGTAGAGGCCGCGCGCCGACTCCGCTTCCACCATGGGCGCCAACGCAGCGAATACCGTTTCCGTGATATACAGCGAATCCGCCTCGCGGACGCGCCGCAGATACCGTTCCAGCTCCCGTTCTCCCGCAACGTGGTCACCCGTGCGGAGATACTCAAAGATCACCACAAAATCCAGGAGGTTTTCCGAGTGAGCCCGCAGAAAGGTGAGGATGGAACGCATCGCGTCCACGATCAGCTGCGCATCGATCTCATCCCCGGAGACGGAACACGCCCCGATTATCAGGTCGCCCTCGGCGCGCGTCCTGGAAAAGGCGTACCGGTGCAGAACCTCGTCAAGGTCGTGAAAAAAACGCTGGTACCAGCTGCGATGAACACGTGCCATCTGTCGCAGGCCGCCGGCTTCGATGAGAAAGATGTACATCGTCTTATGAGTATCGGTCCGGCGGCGGATGCTGTTTAGAACGGGAGCGGTGCGTCGATCGACTCCTGCGCGAGTGACCGATCCGGTCCCCAGGGATGTACAACCAGTTCCCCGTCAACAACGAGACCGCCCTCCAGGTACAGCGTCAGCTCTACGGCCCGGTCGCGATACAACAGCACGTATTGAAGGATGTTTTCCTGTTGCTCCGGGAGGACGCCTGACTCCAGGAGGTATGCTGCGGTAACGGCCGTGCCGGCGTCTCCGTTTTCGCCGCTCATGAGCTGCCACCGCAGTTCATCCGGCAGGTATTCCCGGGCGGACGTTTCGACCAACGAAGTAAACGCGGATGCGTCATCATCGAGCAGTGCGTCGAGCAGTGCATGGAGCAGGCGTGCCTCCGGCGTGGAACCGTTTTGCATCACGTCCCGGACCAGCCTCCCGTCCAGGGTGAGTCGCGCGCTCCCCAGGGGCCCCCGCTCCCGGAAACGCAACCTTCGGCGTACGGCGTCGTCCGTGACCTCGCGCATCGCCACCGTCTCCGGTGCCGCCCGGTCATCCGGTTCCGGACGATCCTGAGGTTCCCGGAGTTCCTGCGGCGCGGTCGGTTGAGACGGCTGCTCCCTGACGGTCTCCGTCTCCCGACCGGGATCATCCGTCGGCGTGACCGGTCGCAGGAGAACGATCGTCGCCACCGAGACTGCCGCGACGACCGTCAGGAGCGCTATCCCGGCGACCGGCGTTATACGCATTGCATTTCCCTCACCCCACAATGGTAGTATGAGCGGCGATGTACGGACAACAGGAAATTCTGCGAGCGCTCGACGAGGAGTATACCGATCCGATCCGTGACCCGCTCTGGCGTGACATCCGAATCTCCCCGGCGTTGATGAGCCTTGTGGATACGGCGGAGTTTCAGCAGCTTCACCGGATCCGCCAGCTGGGACCCACGGCGCTGGTCTATCCCGGGGCAACCCATACACGGTTCAGCCACAGCCTGGGTGTATTCCATATCGCCCGCAAGCTCCTGCAGAACCTGCTCCTGCGCAGGGATGCTCCGGAGCTGAGTCCGGAAGGCGTCAGAGCGTATCTGGCGGCGGCGTTGTTGCACGACCTGGGACACTTTCCGTACACGCACAGCTTGAAAAGTCTGCCGTTGCTCGAACACGAAGCGCTCACGGGCAGGATCGTGATGACGGGAGCCCCCGCACGGAGGCTCCGGGAAAATCTGGGAGTATCCCCGGAAATGGTGGCGGCCATTGTGGATGAGTCCCTGCCGGATCAGGGGAACCGGGAAATCCCCTTCTTCCGACGCCTCCTCTCGGGCAGCCTGGATCCGGACAAACTGGATTACCTCAACCGGGACGCCCGGTTCTGCGGGGTTCCTTACGGTCTTCAGGATCTCGATTTTGCCCTGGCCCGGGTGATTCCCCTGGGCTTCGACGGTATCGCCGTGGACGCTGCCGGTGTTTCCGCGGTGGAAAACGTTCTCTTCTCAAAGTACCTGATGTACCGCTCCGTTTACTGGCACCGTACCGTCCGGGTAGCCACCGCGATGATCCGGAAGGCGGTCTTCCTGGCGCTCCGGCAGGGAGAACTGAAACCGGAACTCCTTTACAACCTGGACGATGACCTCCTGTACGCCCGCCTCGGAGACAGCGCCTTCCCGCCGCTGGATCTGGTGCGACGGGTAGGTGCCCGGAACCTGCTGAAGACCGCGGCGGAGATTCCTTTCGACGAGACCAATCCGCGACACCGTACCCTGGAAGACAACGAGCGCCGGTTTCGCCTGGAGCAGGAACTGGCGCGGGAACTGAAGAAGCGCTCTGCGATCGTCCCGGACCACGAAGTTATCGTAGACCTGCCCGACCCTGTGTCGTTCGAGGCAAACTTTCCCGTAATCGAGCTCTCGCCTCGTGGAGAGATCCTTTCCGAACCGCGCCCGTTCCCGGAGACGAGCGTGTTCAACGCGGGGGTGGTGGAACGGTTCACCACTACGTTACGCCGGTTTCGTTTGATCGTACCCGCGGAGATCGCGGAATCGCTCCCGGATCCGATGAAGCTCTTTACGGAGATGATCGAGAATGCATGAAATACCTTCTTTTACCCACATACGGGATCTGCTCAACCGGCAGCCGCAGCCACTGGTCATGCGTTTTCTCCGTGATCTGGGAAAGGGAATAAACCGTCATACCATGATCGGCGACGGCCAACGGGTACTGATCTCCGTGTCCGGTGGCAAGGACTCCCTGGCGTCGGCGCTTGGTCTGCGGCTGCGCCTCCGATACCTGCCGATCACCTACCGGCTGGAAGCGGTCCTGATAAACTGGCGCGAGCACCCCCATTCCACGACCGCGCTGGAGGCGATGCGGCGTTATTTCGATGCGCTGGAAATACCCTTCACCGTGCTCACCGCGAAGATGCGCCCTGATTCGTTCGGCGGGAGGTTTGACTGTTACCGATGCGGCCGCAACCGACGCAGGATCCTCTTTGATCATGTTCGGGAATGGAACGAGTTTCCAATGATCGCCACCGGACATCACCTGGATGATATCGTCCAGACCACGCTGATGAACTTGTTCTTCCGGGGCAGTTTTTCCACGATGATGCCGGTGCAACCTTTCTTCCAGGACACCCTCCGGGTGGTACGTCCCATGTGCGAGGTCCGGGAGGAAACGATCCGCGCCGTGGCACGGGAGCTCCGACTGCCGGTCAGTTCGATCGACTGTCCCTTCCGCGCCACCAACGTCCGCGCACGCATCCGACCGCTGATCGAGGAGGCGGCCCGGATCAACCCCCGCGTTCGGGAGAACATCAACCGGGCGCATACCAATATCCAATCGGAATACCTCCCCGAGTTGTGAACGGATTCCGCTTCGTGTACAATCGGAACGCACCATGAAATCGAACCGCCTGATGCAGGAGAGAATACGCCGGGTCTCGATCCTGGTTCGAGAGCTCGGCTATGAGCTTCACGAGGGGGAGCTCAGCGGCGACAGTTTTAACACGGCGTTTACCACGCCCGACGGCTTTGAGGCGGGTCTTTTTATCGACGGGGAGTCCAAGTTCCTGGAACTCTCCTTCACGTTCACCTTCACCGGTACGATGGCGGACTTTGTTCGCGAACGGATTGAAGAGATCATGCACACGCTTTACGAGTTCGGGTGTTATTTTACTCTCCAGGTGGACGACGAGGAGATAACATACTCGGTATTTTCCAAGATATACTTTGCCGGATTGAACTACTTCGCGCTGAAGGAGACGATCCGGGACTTCCGGGATGCCGTGGAAGCCAACCAGGAGATCCTGGATATCGACCTGGAGAACGAGAACGAGGAAGGAGCCGCCCATGGAGATTCATAATCTGCTGGAGGAACTCGCGGTTCAGACCGTTCAGGAGATCTGTCGCGAAGATGAAGCGCGTCCGGACCGCCGATACGGGACTTCACCGGAGATCCAGGTGGATGCGGTATGTTACGTCCTCAACCGGATTCAGCCGCGGTACGTAAGCTCCGGACGGGGGTATACACACCTGATGGAACAACTCTACGAGGACCAGCAACTGCAGATCGACCTGGTACGCCTCGCTCACGAGGGTCTCAAACGGGTGAACGCCGTGACCCGCGCGTTTTACGGAAAACCGAGCGGCGAGATTCCCGCGGGGCCCTGCTTCAACTTTCCCACGATTAAAGGCCGTGTCCTCGACGGGAGCGGTTTCTTTCCGCTGAGTGAGGTCACGGTGACTCTGCGTCACGCCGGAGAGACGGCACCGATGTTTGATAACCGCTGGAATAACCCCTACATGATCTCGGATCACACCCGGGGAATGTTCACGTTCTGGCCGGCGCCGGTTCCGTCAAAAGAAGCGGGTACGGAGCGTCCTTTCGAGTTCGAGATCCTGGTGGAACGGGATGGATTCAGCCCGCTCACGCACTACTTCACCCTGGACGTCACGAGCGAGCAGACTGCAAAGGATACGGTGAGTCTTCAGCGCGACCACCGACTGCCGGATCTGTACCTGTTCTAGATCACTCGGGATCAGTCGTAACTCTCGGTGTGTATCTGCACCTGAGAGATCCTGCCCGGCGCCTGGTTCTCCAGGAAGGACAGCACCTTCTGCATCACCTTCTCACCGTGCACTTTGTCGTTGGACACGAGGGCAAACCCCATCTGCGAAAAAGAGAGGCTTTCGTGCAGGTCTACCTCGGCAGCACTTACTTTGAACGTCCGGATCAGACGATCCCGCAGACTGTGCACGATGCGCCGCTTGTCCTTCAGGGATGCAAGGTCCGGGAGTTCCAGGATGGTAAGCATCATCGTCACGGTCATAAGCGTGGGTCAGTCAAACAGGTCCTGGATATCGTCCATCCTGAGCTGTGAAGACTCGCTCTCGGCACCGGAGTTCTCCCGGTCCTTCATCGGCAGAAACACCTGGTTGTACACCGTCGCCAGGCGGAACACGTCATGGTCCCGGTAGTCCCGGGGAACCCGCACCTCCAGGTTGTATCCTTTTTCACTCATCCCACGGTGCATCACGTGAATCGGGTCGGTCACGATCAGGGCAAACCGGGGGCTGTAAATAAGCACGTACCCCAGAACGAGCGCGACGATTACCACGAAGTACCGCAGATTCCCCGACGCCTGCTGCCGGTTCAGGGGGCGGATATCGACGAACATCATCAGCCCCGCCTGTTCCAGAACGACGTAATCGGTAGCGGAGAAGCTCCGCTCGTACTCGGGCTGACTGTAGCGGCTGTACAGAACGTCACCGTCCCGTTCTATCGTCAGAATTCCTCCGGAGGTCTCCGCAAAGCGTCGCAGGTCACGACCCTGGAGATTCTCGTCCCGGACATACTCAAACGCCCGGGTCAGGCGCTCCTGGTACTCCAGTTCCAGGCTGTTCACCGTTACGGCAGCGCCGCCGGCGGCGAGTCCGAGCAGGACAAACACGAAGATCGTTACGCTCATGGCGCTCACGGAGGCGACATGGTACTGCGCCATGACCGAATCGGTATGCTTGATCTTTCTAAACATCTTGAGAGCGCGCAGAAGACGCAGTACGCGCGCTACCCGGATCGCCTTCACGACTTTCAGGATATTAAGGGATCCGCCGATCCCCGCGACGGAGAGCCCCCCGGCGAGAACCGCCAGCGACGCGGGACCACTGTTGAACACGAGCAGGGGAACGCTCGCCAGAAGATCGATCCAGCCTCGATCGAGCCAGAAGTACTCCCTGAAACGGTGAGACCGGGACGCGTCGTAGCTGCGCACGATAAACTCGACGGTGAAGAACACGTCCATAGCAAGTCCCAGAAAGAGAAGCATGTACCGGGAGGCCACGTTCCAGTCCATCAGGATCGCAAGATCCTCCAGAAACGTCTGTATCAGGACCGCGATGATCACGACAAGGACGAGATTCTCCAGAAAGGAACGCGTTTTACTCATAACCACCTACCACATGTTCTCCGCAGCGATCTTGTACAGTTCATCCAGCATCTTTATATCAAATCCATAGAACCGGTAGTTCCTTCGCGCCGTGCTGAACCAGCTCTTGTCCGGCGAATCCGCACCACGGTCCACCCGTACGTTGGACTGGTAGTTGCGTCCCCGGGCACAGAAAATAGCCGCCAGCCGGGCGGTAGCCTCGATGAACCGGTTGTCGTTGAAGGAGACGCTGCTGTGAACGACGCTCGTCAGAACGGACTCCGGAAAAACTTTGAGCTCCTTCTTCAGCTGCGTGAGCGCTTTTTCCGCGAACTGGTTCTGAACCATCCCGGTAGCACGGTCCTGCTGGGCCTGACCGCTGCTGATGTGGAGGTAAATCGTCGGTTTGAGCAGCAGGTTGACCTCGACAAAGTTGCGAACTTCCTCCATCCCCAGGCGCAGGCGCTGTACCTTGGAAAGCTCGAAATGGATGTAGGATTTGCGCTGGAAAATCTCCTCCATGTACCGGTTCACGATACCGCTCCGCACGATCGTGTACGGTCCGGTAAGTTCCCGGCGACACTCCGACTTCGCTTTCATCTTCTTCAGGTAAGCCGCAACCTGACTCGCCACCTGGGCTCGGTCGATGCGACTCTGCTGCAGCAACTGGATAAAGGTAAAATCCAGTTTATGTCCGAGCAGTTGCTCCAGCTCCGGGTCGAGCGTCTCGTCGATCACCTCAAAGAGGGCCTTTACGAGGACCGCAAAGATCTGGTTCCAGTTCTTGCCCGGAAAAAACTGCCCGGAGCTCAGAGTAGGAGCGAGCTGCGCCGCGTTGGCGTGCAGAAACTGGACGATCTGTTCTTCTTGTTGCAGGAGGGAAAAGCCGTTGAGAGCGGGGTTCTGCAGGAGCCTTCCGACGAAGGCACGGGCCTTTTCACTTTCGCTGTTCATAATCCGTTGTCCTGCATCATACTATAGTCATGTTGTACGGCTCAAGCCACAAAAAAGCGCGAAAACTACAACTTCTGCACCACGAAAAGCCAATCGTGGCGGGGCTGTGCGTTTTTTTGGTCGCGCTTATCTCCGGGTCGCTTTCCGCGGAAACGGGAGGATACCGACCGTACAACCCCTTTGTAGAGGAAGAAGCAGAACCGGCGTTGATCCAACTGGAACGGACCGATGCGGACGTTGACCTCTACGTGCTCGGAGACTGGGCTGCGGGCAGCCGAATATCCACGGGAATCGCGTTCCATCCGGCGCGTCAAACCGGCGGAAACCGTTTCACCTTTCCCTACGAGTACCCCGGGTTTGAGACGGAACTCTTCTCGCAGACGCTGGATATCGTGCTCTCCCTCTGGTTCTACGAGCGTTACTTCTTTGAGGCGGGGTTTTCCGACGATTCTCCCACGAACACGATCGCCCTGGGCTACGTCGCCCGGGAGGATGAGCTCGTACAGGAACTGGTGGTGGGAAACGTACCGCTCGCGATCGAGCCTTACCCCTACCAGTACACCGGTTCCCCCGGCGCGCGGGCGGGGCTCTCCCCTCAACCGGGAGGCGTGCTGCGCCTGCAGACCGCCCGGACCCGGCACGAGCTGCTCCTGCAGCTGGAAAACTCGCGCCTGGAGACACGCCGCTTCTCCGGCGGCGGAGTCCTGGAGGAAGTGAGAATCCGCCCGGAGTCGTATCTCCGGGAGGGCGTGTACGTGCTTCCCCACGCGCCGGTGCGTGACCTGGAGGTTTACGTCCGTGACCCCGACGGGTCCGTGGAAATCGCTTCCGATGAGGACGACGCGGGCCTACGCCCCCGGATCTTCCGCCGACTCGAGACCTCCGCGGGCGATTACACCGTGGACAGCTCCACCGGTGTGATCCGACTCGGGCCCGAGATCCCCCGGGACGTCACGATCGCCGCGGCGTACGCTCCAGTCGATCCTCTGGGGCGAGTCACCGGGCTGGACGGCGACGGGACGCCGACGGATACGTTTGTCGATTTTCCATTGAGCGACGACGACGGCGACGGCACCGATTTCAACGACGCTTACAGCGTCGCCGGGACGATCGATCGATACCGGCTGGAGGTCACCGCCGGCGCGGGAGCGGGAAAACGAGGGGTGTTCCTGGAGCAGCCCGGGCGGTACTCCCCATTTGCCGCGGCCAACCACTACGAGCTCCCCTCGGACGCGCGTACCGCCGTGGAAGACGGGAGCGCCCGGATCCGGCTCGTCCGGAGGGGTTCCCGTGTGCCCGTGGAGGACGAGGCGTCGTTTCTCCTGGCACCGATCGCCCGGGGGACGCTCCTTCAGGTTACACGTCACGACTCCGGGGATCCCGCCGGTGCGGCGCCTCTTCCGGCGAAGCGGGACTGGAAATACCCCTTTGCCGGACGTTCTCCCGTCGCGTCCCACGCGGCAATATACGGTCCGGGCTCGCACGGTACCGGCGCGTCGGCACCGGTCGAGATTCTGCTGGAATACCGTGCCGCCGAGGCCGGGTTCTACCTGGACGGCGATATCGTTCCCGGAACGGTGAGCGTCACCCGGGACGGACGCCCCCTGCCGGGAGTGGAGATCGACTATCGCACCGGCGAGGTGACATTACCGGAGAATATCCCGGACGACGCGGACCTGGACGCGCGGTACCGCGTCTATTCACCGGAAGACGGGGTCGGCGACGTGGTGGCGATCACGGGAAACCGGTGGCGCGTCAATGAGAACCTGCTCCTCTCCCTGGCGGCGGGTCTCCGCTGGACCGTAACGGCCGATCAGTACTCGCGGGAGCTCGAAGAAAACCCCGGACAGCTGACCACCTCCGCGGGGGTACGTTACGTGGACGAGAAACTCTCCGTGGACGCCGCCGCGGCGGTACAGCTTTACCAGCCGGACACCACCGGATTCATGCGCCTCTTCGGCGGCGACGAGGAGACTTTTTCCATCTCTCCCCGGGCGACGACGCTCTTCCCGGCATCACCGCCGGATGAGGAGACGCTTCCGAATACGCTGTCGGGCCAGCTGTCCGACGACGCGTACCGGGCCGACGAACGCGCGTACGCGCTCTACCGTGACTACTGGACCTCGGATCTCCTGGGCTCGGCGGGCCTCCAGACCTACACCCGCACCGTTTCCGCCGACGAGGACCGGGAGGGAGCGCGCATGGGGCCGTACCTGGCGCGCAGTACCGACAGCGGATACACCGGCACGGTGGGCGTCCTAGAATGGGAAAGCCTGGCTCCGGGGGAGTGGACGGGCGCGTCGATCCGGGTAAGCTCCCCGCCGACGGACCTGCGGGACGCCCGCCGGGTTACCGTGACGTACCGCTACATCCCGGACGATCCCGGCGACGATGGATCCGCCACGGAACTGCTCTTCCAGCTAGGCTCGCTGGAGGAGGACCTGGACGGGGACGGACGCGCCGCGTCGGGACGGAGCGCCGTGGACCCGACGTTCGAGTTCGTCTTTCCGCCGGACCACCCC
>SLRR01000295.1 GCA_007130865.1 Spirochaeta sp.
ATCCCGGCGATGCGTCCCGCCGCCGTTCCGTTCCGCCCGGCGATCCAGTACTCCGCCTCGCGGAACGTGAACGCGGGATTGCGGTCTCGCCGCAACCGCGCCAGTTCGTCCACGTCCAGCGGGGGGACCCAGTACGGATCGCCCCTGTACAGCGAATGGGGAAACCGAATGAACCGTTTCAGCTGTCGCGGGGAGGCGACACGCCTGATCTCCACGTTCATCGGGTTGTCTCATCTGGTACGGGACGCGCGCCGTCCGCGGGCCCCAGAAACTGGTCAAAGAAGCGGATCACCGGCTCCAGGCTCGCGCCGGCATCTTCCGGATCGACGGGCTCCTCACCGGCGAGAATGTACGTCTGGAACGCCCATTCGGTCCTGAACGCGTTGAACACTCGCGCCAGCGCGCGCGGATCGCAGGAACGGATCGCGCCGCGTTCCATCGCCTGGGAGAACAACTGCTCGGTAAAATCGTCCCCCCGTTCGATATACCGTTTTTTCAGATACTCCCGTATCCGCCCGTTTCTCAGCATCTCCATGTACACGATCCGGGAAATCTTGACGAGATACGGGTCCGCGGCGATCGCCTCCGGTAACGGAGCAAGCAACGAACCGAACAGGGAGCAGCCGTCGGCGTTCTCCATCGTCTCGAACGGGAACGGAGTAAAGATGCGCTCCTCCGCGTAGGCGAGTATCCTGTCCAGAATCTCGTCCTTGCCGGAAAAGTGCCGGTACACCGCGCCCTCCGTGATACCCGCTTCCGCGGCGATCCGGCGCACCGGCGTGGCGTCAAACCCCTGCCGCGAGAAAAGATCCACCGCGGCCTCAAGAATTCTGTCGCTGGTATGGGCCTCCCGGGGCCGTCGGACCGGCCGACCGGGCTTTCTCTTTGCTCGATCATCGCGGGCTTCCTGTTCACGTGTCATGCGCTGAGCACCCCCTCTCGCCGTAAGTAAGTATACGTTTACTTATTATGAGGTGAATGCGCTCCCCTGTCAACAGGAACGATCATTGTGCGCGGGAGGCTCACCGCGATCTGACCGGTGCCCTTCTCCGCCGGGCGCGGCGTCGTTCAGGTCTTGGGCTTGTTGGGTTTGGGCTTGTTAGATTCAGGCTTTTTAGGTTTAGGCGCGGGCAGCAGTACCGCGGTATTCTCAAGAACACGCTTCAGCGTCACCGGATCGTCGAGGAGTTCGTCAACCACCGCGTACGGTTTGGCACCGTTGTACGGCGGTCTCTCCGGCAGCTTCACGTCGAGTTCCGATAGAGCGTCGGTCGGCTTGATGAAGAAACAGCCGTCGCACGCGACGCCGATAAACTTGCCGTCCAGGTAGAAACCGTACTCGCCAAACATCTTCCGGTGCGTCATACGGTCTCCCAGGTCCGCCTGATCAAGGACGTACTCGATAAAACTCGGGTCCGTAGCCATCGTTCCTCCCGTATCGATCGTTGGTGCGCGTATCGTCGCTGTTGCGAGTCTATCCTGTGTTCCCGTCGGTAAAAAAGGCGGGGATCATACTCGTTCCTGCGATGCAATCCCGTCATGCTGCTCCACAAGGAGAATCTCGCCGCTCTGCCGGGAACGGCGCTTGAAGAACGAGTGGACGCCTGGTGCCGATCGCTCGCGGTACGTCACCAGGAGGTTTACCCGCTGCGAGAAGTTCGGCATGCTGGCATCCGATATGCGTGACACGTTCCGGCTGGTTACCGTCTTTGTAACTCTGATGATACCGGCGGTCGTTGCCGGCAGCGAGACGATCGATCGATTCCCCGATCTAACGGATCTCATTACCGATTACGCCGACGCGCATATTCCACGCGGAGAGATCGTGGTCGGGGTAAGCTACGACGGGGTACAGCGATGGTATTCCACCGGATCGCTCACGCCGGAGACAACGTTCGAGATCGGCTCGATCACCAAGACGGTAACGGGGATGCTGTTCGCGGAGAGGATCGCCTCCGGACGGGTGGCACCGACGACAACCGTGGAGGACCTCTGGCCGACCGGTCCACAGGCGGAAGCGTCCGGTATCCCGCGGGTCCCGGAACAACTTGCCGGGATAACGTTGATGCAACTGGCGACGCACACGTCGGGTCTGCCGCGCCTCAATTTCGCCTCCTGGCGGATGATCCGGACGCTGTTTCACCTGAACGATCCCTACGCCCGCCTGACCAGCACTGACGTGTATCGCGATGCCGCGGCGGCACGAATCGATCGACCCGGTGAGTTTCGCTACTCCAATCTCGGCTTTGCCCTTCTCGGCCAGCTGCTCTCTGGCGTTTTGACGGTTACGCCGCGGCCGGAGCGCTCGCGTTGCCGGCTGCCAACGTGCTGCGGTACGCTGAACAGCTTCACCAGCTCCCGCCGGAATTCAATGCCGCGATCCGACCGCACGTCGAGGTGTCCGACACGCGTATGGCCGGTTACGGCTGGCTCCTGGAGCGCCTGGACAACAACGAGACTCTGATCTGGCACAACGGCGGTACCGGAGGCTTCAGCACCTATGTGGGGGTGATTCCGGAACGTCGGTTGACCGTCGGGGTCTTCAGCAACTCCGCGGTATCGGTGGATGAGCTGGCCCGAGTGATCCTTCTGGAACACGATTCCAGCGAACCGCCCTCGACGACAACTCGATTTCAGTGGATTATCGCCGTCGTCCTTCTCGCATGGATCATCGGATACATCCTTGTCCGCGCGCTCACCGCGTTCGGGTCGGAGTCCGTCCGGAAGACGCCGTCGGACCTTCTGCAAGTCGGCACGAACATCACGGACGTAACGTTCATGATCAGCATCTGGGCGCGTACAACACCGGCCGTACTCTACGTACCCGGTCTGGAGTACATCTTCCTTGCCGCGGTCGCGGCGGTAACGGCAACAGACGTTGTACGAATGAAGAACACCGGCGCGTTACGGCTCTACTCCTCTACCCGTCCAACCTGGCGTATCATCGCGGCCGGTATCCAGATCACGCTCTTCGGTTCCCTGACGTTCCTTGTCTGGTAAGGGACCGGTAGCCTCGACGCGAGTTCGTAGTTGCTACTTCCCGGCAGGGGCACCGTTACGGGACCGATATCGATAGTCTTCATAAAATCACCTCCTATTCGGATATGCCCTGCTGTTCGAACTCCCGGATCTGAGCCTCCAGACCGCGAAGAATCGTGCGCAACCCGCTCTCGAAGATCCGCTCCGTCGTGATCTCCCGCAGTTCCAACCCGGAACGGAATGCATGTTCGAGATTGGGGTA
>SLRR01000081.1 GCA_007130865.1 Spirochaeta sp.
CCGACGGGACGACCGCCACCGACGGGACGACCGCGAAGACGCGCCGCGTGGCCAGCCTCCACGAGGACGGTCGGGTAAAAGCCTGGTTTGACGGGAGCGAGCCGGTGAGCATGAATCTCTTTGGATTTACCCCGCCGGTGATGGACCTCTTCGGTGCGGAGTTCCGGGACTTTCTCTCCCGGATCGGCGGAGAGCCGAAGAGCGAGTTCTACATTCCCTTTGCGATGGGACGCCTTCGGGAGAAGGGCATCGCCCGCATGAAGGTACTGCGCAGTGACTCGGAGTGGTTCGGAGTGACCTACCAGGAAGACCGTCCGGTGGTGGTTGATCGGATACGCGCGCTCGTGGAGAAGGGGGTATACCCGAACTCGCTCTGGAGCCGGTAGGCGAACGAACGGTTCAGCGTAACGGCGTCCGGCCTGCGAGCGGCCGGGGGATGTCGATCACCGGGCAAGCGGCTCCTGGGTGAACGTGAACAGCGCTTCCCTCTCTCGGTTGAGTCGGCGGCACCGCTCAAATCCCGCCTGGTACTCCGGGTTGCCCGGCATCGCCGCCAGGGCGGCTTCGTAACAGGGTTGCGCCTTGTGCGGCTCATCGTTTTCCAGGTACGCCTCCGCGATCAGCCCTTGGATCCACCCTTCGCGATCTCTCTCCCAGGCGTTGTGGTAACAGAAGAGCGCTTTTGCGGTGTGGCGGTGTTCCTGAAAGAGCTGGCCCAGCCGTATCCACGCGGTGGTCCGGTCCCGCTCGTCCACGGCGCGGTCGATGGCGCGCCGGAGTGCCGCGGATCCCCGCAGGAGGTCTCCTTCCGCGATGTACTCGTCGGCGCGTTGCAGCCAGGCGCTGCCGCTGAAACGGACAGGGTCCGCGAGAAACGCCTCCAGATCACGCCGGTCCGGCGACTCCTCCGCAAAGAGGTCCATCTGTTCGCTCGCATCCGCGTCGTACAGTCGGTAGGCGAACGCTTCTCCGTCGGCTCCATCCACGATGTGGATCGCCGCCGGCGTCTCGTCCAGGATCTCGGCGTAGTAGTACCGGATTCCCAGCCAGGCGATCCATCGGTTCTGCTCCTGGTCCGCCGCGTCGACGTTACCGTACGGTACCTCCTCCGGCATGGTCGGGGTGACCGAGTCCAGGAAGCTGCGATCCACGTATCCCCCGCGAAGCCAGCTGCGACGGGCGGCGGGCAGGCTCCGCGCCAGCGGTTTTACCCACCACCAGTACGGGCCGAAATGCCGGTATTCATTACGCTTCGATTTGAGGCGCGGGGTCAGGTCGACGAGCGCTGAATCAAGCTCCTGTTCCCGTTCGTCCCGGGATGTGTCGGCCAGGAACGTTGATATCTGCTGAGGTAAGAAAAACACTGCTGTTACTCCTGTTGGTGTGCGTCCACGCGTGTAGTACAGATGATCGGGTGCTTTACCGCCCGGTTTTAGCGAGCGACCGGACAAGTTCATCCAGCGCCACGGCGGGCCCCTCCGGTAGCGCGTCACCGAACTCGTCCCGCACAAGACGCAGCCCCCGGTACTCCCGGTCCGTGAGCATCACCGTCCCATGGTCGAGCGCTCCCGCCAGGAGATCCACGAGACACGCGGCGATCTCTTGCGCGCCGTCCATCTGGAACTCCTCCACGAGCCTCAGGTAGATACGTGGTCCAATCTCAGGGAGCGCCGCGTAGCGTCCGAGCGTTTCCGCGCTCTCCCGGGCAAGCTGTTCGAGATGGGATAGCGTCTGCTGACGGAGTTCAGCGAGAAACGCGTCCCGCGGCGGTGCGGATCGTGAGCTCATGTTCTGTACGATAGCGTCCGCGAGATCATGGGTCAACGCCGTCGGAGCGTAAATATCCCCGGGTACACCCCTCCGGTCTCGATTATCCGCACGTCGGCGATCGTCCAGGCGTCGGCTTCCACCACAACCTGGTTCAGCGCTCCCCGGCGGCGGGAGCTCATCAGAACGAGCGTGCCCCCGGTCGGCAGGATCGCCGCCGCACCGGCAAGGAACTCCCGGTAGAACGCGTAAAAGTCGACCTTCCGTCCCAGGCGAACCCCGTAGGGTGGGTTGCACACGATCGTACCGATGCCACGGTCCGACCAGGCGGAGGTGAAGCGTCGGGAATCGACCGCGTCGAGGCGGCGTACGACGGTCGTGCCGACCAGAACGTTCGCCGAAAGGTTGGCCCGCGTGCCGGCCACCGCTTCCGGGCTGATATCGGAAGCATAGACGCGCCGGCCCGAGGCGGCAGCCTCGATCGGGATCGTGCCGGAACCGCAGAACGGATCCAGAATCGCGCCGGGCACGCCCTTGATGCGGCCCATGCCGATGTCGGCGCCGCGCACGCCGCCGACTCTTCCGACGCTGCTGCCCGCAACACCCACGCCCGTGACCCCGGCGATCCTGAGAAGAGCCGCCGCGACGACGGTGCTCAAGGTAACCCGCGGCCGGTACAGCCAGGTAAAACGACGGTCCATCTCAACCGGCGTGATGAGGATCCCGTAGTCCACCGTCGTTTTCTGGATCTCCACCCGCACCGTCACGGCGGGATCCTCCAGGTTGACCGGGGTCGCGTACCGCTCGACCAGGACTGCTCCGAGAGCGCGCTCGATCTCGGGACTGCGAAACGCGTGCTCACCCCGGCGGCGGCATCGCACGGCGATCGGTGTGAACCGGTCCAGACCGTGGAAGCTCACTTCCCGCGCCGCCGCGACCACGCGTTCTACCGCTTCTCCCCGGCCCGGTTCTTCCAGTTCCGGTATGACGGTACTGTGATGGATCTCCAAAGCGTGATAGATCGTTCGTAACGGGAGAAATCGATCCGCCGGCACTTCCCGGGAGGAGTGGATCGCCACAACGCCGGTGCGTCCCCCCGGTGATCTCTCGATCCGTATTTCCTGCGGGTCCAGCCGTTGAGCGGCTTCATCGGCGGTGACCGCTTCGAGCCCCGGGTTGGTGATCAGGTGGTAGCAATATCGCCACATCGAAAGTATTGTATCAGTGAGGTGCCGGGAAACGCGACCATGGAAGGACATCGACCGATCGGGCCGCACCGGGTCCGGGAGATCCTCAAAAACCCCTCGTCAACGCTTGTTGTTCCGTTGGATACGTTCTCCGCAACCGACGAGCGCGGTCGAACCGCCGGGGGAGTCGCGTTTGTGGTAAACGGCGCGGACCGCCTGGGAGGCTCCCGGGCCGGCGCGAACGCTTCCGGCCAGGCGAACGCTTCCGGCCA
>SLRR01000240.1 GCA_007130865.1 Spirochaeta sp.
ATCAACCTGGGAGACGGCATGGACGGTACCGAGGCCGCCGGGAGAATACTGCAGGAACGCGACATACCGATCGTTTTTCTCTCATCGCATACCGAGCGGGAGGTCGTCGAAAAGACCGAGGATATCACCTCATACGGCTATATCGTAAAGAACTCGGGAAATACAGTTCTCCTCACCTCGATCAAGATGGCGTTTAAACTCTACGAATCCAATCGCACGAGCTCCAGGCGACAACAGCGTGTTGAAGGCACGACAAGACGACTGCGTACGCTGAACGGGGAATACAGAAAAGCCAACGCACAGCTCAAATGGTGGGACACGCTTATGCGCAACGTTGTCCAGCACGATATGACCGGGATAGCCGTACTCGACGATCAGTTACGCTATATGTACGTCAGTGAGCAGTTCAAGCAGGATTGCCACGCCCACGGCATGGATCTGATCGGTAAGAACCACGATGACGTGTTTCCATTGGATTCAGAACGATGGCTCGCCATTACGCAGCGTGCGCTTGCCGGTGAAGAGTTGAGATCTGAGGAAGACTCATTCCCGCGACCCGACGGAACAGTCGAATACATGCGGTGGGAATGCCGGCCGTGGTACAGGGAAGACACCGGAATTGGTGGAATACTCCTGTATACGGAGACAATTACCGACCGCAAGAACGCCGAGAACGAACTTCGCCGGCGTGAAGCGCTTCTGACAAATACCGAACAGCTTGCACATGCCGGCGGATGGGAGTGGGATCTAGAACGCGAGACGATGTACAGTACAGCAGGAATGCGACAATTCCATGATCACTGCCCGGGTGATCCGATGCCTGGTCCGGACGAGCGGATCGAAGCCTGGTTGACCGCGTGCGATACCAAAGATCGCTCGACCATAGTCGAAGGATTCCGACGGTGCGTGACAGCTGCCACCCCGTTCATCCTGGAATGTCTATTCTTCGCGTGCGACAAACGCGATAAATGGGTCCGTGTATCGATGCGTGCCGTGAAGGAAGGCGATCAGATCAGGAAGGTCGTCGGGAGCTTTCTCGATATCTCCGAGTTGAAGGGGATCCAAGAAGAACTTCAGGCGTTTCTCGATAACAGCCCGTTGCTGATCAGCGAGTTTACGCCCGAGGGACGTTACACGCGGGTAAACACCTCGTTTGTACGTGGTATGAACCTCTCACCGCCTGAAGTCGTGGGCAAAACGTTTTCCGACTTCCTTCCGCCGGACAAAGTACGGACATTTCGCGAACGAATTCGTATGGTCGTCGAAACCCGGGAGCCGGTAACGGTCGAGGACGAACTGGAGTTTGCCGGACAGACCGCATACTACGAGTCAACGCTCTTCCCGCTGTTCGGCCACTCGAACGAGATACGGGCGGTCGGAAGTATGTCTCGTGACATAACCGAATCAAAGCTCGCAAGACAGAGAATCGTGGAACAGGAGAAGCAGCTTTTTCGTGCGCAACGGCTCGAGGCGATCGGCAGGACTACCGGAGAGATCGCGCACGACTTCAACAATATCATGACAGGCATACGCGGATATCTGCAGATCGCCGGCGATACGATCGACGACGCGAACCCCGCGAAGGAAGCCCTGGAGAGCGGGCTTTCGTTGGCGAAGCGAGCCTCCCGGATTACGCGGAAGTTATTGTACTTCAGCAAAGGGATGCCCGGCGATACCACGGTGTTCGACGTAAATAGTACGGTGCGAAGTGTGCTGGAGTTGCTCGCCCCGCTGGTTTCGAAGATGGTCCGGATTGTACCGGATATTTCCGATTACGAACTCCCGGTGTTTGGAGACGAAGGTAGAATGGAGCAGGTACTGATGAACCTCGCCCTGAATGCACGAGATGCAGTTGCCGATAACGGCGAGATAACGATCAGAACGTGGATGCAGGCCGAAAACCAATGTACAACGTTCATGAGTACGCCGGAACTATGCGGTCCGGTGGAAAATCCGGCGTTCGCGATGTTTTCGATCACCGATAACGGTATCGGAATGGACACAGCGACGCAGGAAAGGTTGTTCGAGCCGTTCTTCTCTACCAAAGGTGAGAACCTGGGTACCGGTCTCGGATTATCTGCCGCGTACGGAATCGTCACCGGGATGGGAGGATGTATAGACGTGGACTCAACGCCCGGCGTCGGGACGACATTTACCATTTACCTTCCGTACCGGGATGCTATCGTTTCCGTCGAGGACGCAGGGTGATCGGGGCAGCGGCTGTGCTTTCTCCGAGGTCTTTCCGGAAACGGGAGCACGGGTCGTCGGTTCGTCTGACCTGATGCGTGGCGGAAGATGCGGTACGACATGCCGGCGGACGCCCGGGTTCAATGATACCTGATTCGAACAGCGCTCCGTTCCAGAACCCCGGCAGCGCACAGGCTCCGTAAGCCGATTAACCGGTCTCGGCGGACATTCGTGTTACAATGGAAGATCCATGACCATATACTTCAATACTGAGTGGGATGGAGGTCCCTGGAGCGATGGGGTCGCCACGCTGGGAACGATCAGGACGGGACCCCTCGGTTTGCTGTCCATCCTGGAGAACCGGTGCGGTACATCTGCCAAAGGCACGTCGCATGCGGTCAGGGTCGCCTCGATGGTGAAGCTGTTGTCGGCGAGAACCGGCGGCGCCTCCCGCCGCTACGGCGCTCCCCGCCAATGGTTCTCCGCATCGTTCAACGCAGACCCCTGGGCAACAGCTGCGGAACTGTTGTCGTACCGGGATGAACTTCTTGCGGCACGCATCGCAGGTGGTGATATAGAACACCAATCCGTCGATTCGAGACAGGCCGACTCGGGTTTGTCCGCACGTCTTACGGCGCTTACCGATCTTGTGAACGATTCGGAGGTGCCGCGCGGCGGTATATCCGACCGGATCCGGGACGTTCTCCTGACGGTGCGGTCACCGGCATTCTCTGAACTGAGGCCTCTCGCGGGATACCGGATAGTCGTACAGGAACCGGCCTCATTGGTCCCGCCGGTTTGGAGGACCGTTCTCGAGGCAGTTACTGATGCAGGCGCAACGGTGGAGTATCCCTTTACTTCATCGTCCGACAACCTCGCCGGTGTTACCGGTCGCGCAGTGACCGTCGTAAAAGCGTCGGATCAGTGGCAAGCGGCGGAACACCTCGCCGCCCTGCTTACGCGCGTTGAAGAAACGAGTTGCCTGGAACCTCAACGTCTCGCGCTGGTGGTATCCGGAGATTCCGGTGTCCTG
>SLRR01000112.1 GCA_007130865.1 Spirochaeta sp.
CGGCGGTGGCATCATCGGCGGCGGCATCATCGGCGGTGGCATCATCGGCGGCGGCGTCGGCACCAGCTCCGCAACCAGTACCGGTGCCGGCATTGCCTCCGGCTCCCGCATTGCCGCCACCACCGGCGCCGGCACCACCTCCGACGCCGGCACTGCCACCACGGACACGGCCGGTCTCCGAAACCCGGAGCAGCCGACACCGACGGACTGGCAACTGCTGGCACCGGCGGACGCGGTGGAGCCCTGGTCCTGGACGGTGGACCGCTCGGGCACCCGAGCGGTCGTCTCCGTATCGGATATCAACCTGGGAGGCGGAATCGCACCGGCCACGGGGGAGAACTTCGCGGACCTGTTCGTGATCGAACTCCCCGCCCCGGACTCCCGACGACCCGGCACTGAGCGTCTCACCACGGGACGCCGGCTCTTCCAACCGGCGCTCTCGCCGGAGGGGACACGACTCGTGGCGGTGGAACGGGTTGGTTCCCTGACGCGCCTGGTGGAGGTGAATCTCGAAACGGGTGCGGTGGAACCGCTCTGGACCCCGCCAGACACCACCGTGGCCAACCCGACGTTCTCTCCCGAAGGAGACCTCCTGGCGCTAACCGCGAACCGCCTCGGGACCCAGTGGATCGTGATCCTGGACTCCCGGACCGGTGCGGTCGCGGCGGAACTCCGCGATTCACAGGCGCTCTACTTCCCGCGCTTCACCGTGGGCGGAAACAGCGACGCCAAGAGTGTGGAAGACCGCGAGGATCGCATCCGTCGTGTCGGGGCGGCCAAAACCGAGAGTGGTGAGGAGGGTATCTACAGCGTCGAGGCCGCCGACGGTGACGTCGTCCATTACAGTCCACCGGGCCCGCGCACCCTGGAACTCTGGTACAGCGGCGATCGCGGGGGCGAACTGGCGCTCTACCGGAGCGCTGTCACCGGGAGCACCGACACGGGGGGAGACGTAAGGATCTCCCCGCCGCAGCGAGTCCTCCGGGACCAGGTGGGAGCCTGGGCGGGTTTCCCTGTGGGACCCGTGGGATCCGTGGGACCCGTGGGACCAGGCGATTCGACGCCTGTGATCTACGGCGGCTACACCGCCGACGGGTATACGATCAAAGTGGGAGAGCTCCGCCCGGAGGAATCCGACGGGTCAGTAAGCGCGGCGCATCTTGTCGCGCCTGCCGGATCGGGCGACGGCGCGAGCCACGCCGAAGCCGGCGGGTCAGAAATCACGCCCGAGGACGGCGCGAGCCTCGCCGAAGCCACCGGTTCGAGCACTCCGGACGGTGACAACCTCCCCGCCGACGCGACCCCGATCGAATCCCGGCGTTACCGGGATCTGCCGCGGCCGGTTCTGTGGCTGCCGCAAGCGTGGGTGCGCGCCGGTAGCGAGGGTGAGGACCAGTTCGACCTGGGCGTGTTCGCCACGGCCGCGAGCAACCTCGGGCGGCACCGGGTGGACGTCTCGATCCTGTACAATTTCGAGGCGCGCCAACCGTCGGGGGAGATCACCTATACGTTTGCTCCGGGGGCGGCCCGTTGGAGCCTGGCGCTCGCCCGGGAGTACGAGCAACGAGATGCGCCGGTTTTTACGGAAGAGCGCGTGTCCGCTGCGATGGGTGTTTCGCGGTCGCTCTGGTACGACCGGCATCCCGGGTTTCACCGTTTTCTCGCAGGTGGCGCGGCACTCCGATACGAGTCCCTCGGGATCGCGCCGGGAGCGGTGGATGCTGTTACGGCGTACCACGAGGGTACGATCATCCGGACCACCACCGCCACGGTGGGGTTGCGTCTGGCCCGTTCCAACGTTGCAGCCACGCGGGATTTCTTCGGCGGTACCGGTCGTGAGCTGTATACGGAACTGGCCGTGACGCCGGACTTGTTGGACAACGACGGATTCCGCCTGGACACGACCACCGGCGGGTCGGTGCGGTTTCAACCGCTGCGACGACTTTCCGGGATGATCGGCGCACTCCAGGTCGTACCGGCGGCGTACGGGACGACGAGCACCGCCGGCAAAGCTCCCGAACGACGACCCTACCGCTCCGGCGGATTCGGCGACGCCGCGGTTACCCTCGGCGCGGACCGGGACTACGCGTGGCTCCTGCGCGGAGAGTTGCGCGTTCCCCTGGGTATCCATGACGCGGCATGGCGCGGCCTGGCCACCACCGGATCCGGCGTCTCGTTCTACGCGGAGCAGGGCGGCGTCTCCTACGACGCGGACGAGGCCACCGTGGCGGGAGGGGAGTTCACGATGGATATCTACTTCAACATGGTCCCGTTGCGTGTAACCGCGGGGGCTGCGTTCAACCTGCCCCATCCCGGCAGCGACACGGACCGGGAATGGACGGCCTACTTCCGCCTGGGAGGACCGGTGGCGGGGGTGCTTACGTCCGGAAACGGTCCGCCTGGTCCCGAACGGTAGCAACCATCTCCCGGTTGCGAACGCTCAACTTCCGCATCGTATCGAGCGACCCGGTAATGACCGAACTGCCGGTGGAAATTTCCTGGATCAAGGTGGTGACCTGTCGACTTATCTCCACGAGTTTGTTCATCTCCTCCAGGATCGTCCGGGAGCCGGAGGAGATCTCCGAGATTCCACCGTTCACCTGGGAACCGAGATCGCGCATACCCTGGAGGTTCTCCAGGACCGATGAACCGCCCACCTCCTGTTCGCGCAGGGCATCACGGACGCTCGTCTCCAGGTCGTTCACGGTATCCACCATCTCCCGCATGGAGGTGAACGCTTTGTCCGCCTCCTGCGACGCGGCGGCGGCATTGGTGACATACTCCCGCGTCTTCTTCAATTCTCCCGAGATTATCTTGCTCTGTCCGGCGGAGTTCTCCGCGAGGCTCCGGATCTCCTCCGCTACCACGGCGAAACCCCGACCGTACTCTCCGGCGTGGGCCGCTTCGATAGCGGCGTTCATCGCCAGGAGGTTGGTCCGTGCGGAGACGGTACCGATCAGCTGGTTGGCTTGCTGCAGGTTCTCCGACTGCTGGACGACTTCGCCGATCCGATCGTTCACCTGTGAGAGGGTGTCACGCCCGTGGTCCGCGGCGCTCACGAGCTTGTCCACGTACTCGTCCACGTGTTCCAGGTTCCGCGTGATTGACGAGATGTTGGCCGCCATCTGCTCCACCGCCGCGGCGGAGTCGTCGATGCTGGTGGAGAGCTGACGGATCACCTGTTCCAGGGAGGAAATATTGCCGGTGATCTGCTCCACCGAGGAGGAAGACTGGCTGATGCTGGAGTCCTGACCAGAGATCTGGTCGGAAACGCGTTCCACCAGACCGTTGATCGACCGGGACGAAAGCGTGGCGTTCTCCGCGCTTTCGTCCAGCTCCCGGGCGTTGGTATCCATCACGGCAACCGCTTCCTGGACACTCTCCACGGTACGGGCCAGCTGCTCCGCGAACGTGTTGAAGTGGCGGGAGAGCGTCCCGATCTCGTCGCGGCGGTTCTCCGGCAGCCTGAGCGAGAGGTCTCCGTCACCTACAGCGATCTCCCGGAGCCGTTCCGCGGTAACGGTAAGAGGCCCGGCGATCGCCCCTCGGGCAAACGCCATGATGAACACCGCCCCCGCCAGGGTCATACCCACCACGATCAGTACGAGTGTGCGGAGCTGGTGCCGGGCGATCGCGCGCAGAGGACCGGCGTTCAGTACGGTCACCAGGTGACCCTGGACCGCCCCGGTAAAGTCCTCCAGCGGTATATAGGCGAGTTCGTAATCACCGCGGGTATCAAAGAGCGGCCCTGCCGCCTCCGCGGCGGCTCTCAGCAGCTCCGGATCAAGCAGATCTCCGAGATCGGTCCAATCACCGGTGGAGGTTACGACAAGACTGTCGCCCAGGCGGCCCATAAACAACCGTTCGTAGTCTCGACCGGGAATCATCGTCTCCGCCACGGTGATGTCCGCCAGAAGGATGATATCCGAGTTCAGAGTGGAATCGAGGAACGGTACGATCTCCGTCTGGGGCCAGGATACTTCTACGCTCCCCAGGAGTGTCGAGCCGTCGTTGATCGGAGCGATTCCGCGGATAACGAACCCGCCCTGCTCGAGCTCCACCGCTTTGAGCGGGTCCCCGGTCCGTGCCACGTGCGCCAGAGCGGGTCGCGTCGCGGAGAGATCCTCCCCGCTCCTACTGGTCCAGCTGCGGTAGAAGCTGGCAGCCGGTGCTTTATGAAAGTGAAAGCGGAACTCCTCGAGTTCGCTCGCGTCGAGAAGCGCCTCCACCACGGGGGAGATCACGGAGTCCAGCGCGGCGCGGCCCGCCGATTCGTCATCCTCACGGTACGCCGCGTGAACTTCCGGAAGCTGTGCCACCACGGTAGCCACCTGGAGCGCCTTCTCCGCGAGTTCGTCCGTGATCGTCCCGGCAAGTTCCGCCTGACTCCTGAGGTTGTACGCAAGAGCGCCCCGGGCGGCGGCGTTCATACTGTTGGACGCAACGAATCCCACGATCAGGAGAATCACCACCAGCATCGTGACGAACGCCAGCGCGACCTTGCGAGCGAGCGGGATATTCCCCGTAAGTTTACTCTCGGTAAGCGCTTTCTCCACCATACCGGCACCCGGTGCCGTTCCCTGCACGTTTTTCATTTGTACTGTACCTCTTCCCGGAGACGTTTCTGTCGGTTGATCAACCGCATGGTACAGGGAATTCCGGCATGCGTCATCCGGTTGCAGGAACCGCGCCGAAATACACCGGCCGGCGTATTCCGTTCACTCTGGCGTCTTGCGCCCGCTCCGGGATACACTTCCACCATGGGCGAACGTTCTTTTCTTACGCATCCTTTCGAGACAGTCCGCGAGGCCGCGCCGCACGTTGGCTTCGTCGCGGTGATCGTGTTCCTTTCGATGTACTCCCGTCTCCTGCTCTCTCCGCTCCTGGTCTTTCTACAGGAGGATCTCGGGATCGGACCCGCCCGAGCGACCCGGCTCTTCCTCACGCTCGCCTTCAGCTACTCTCCGGTGATGCTGCTCTCCGGGTTCTTCACGGCACGCCAGGTCCACCGCCGCACGATCGCGCTCTCCTCGGCAACACTCGGTCTGGGACTGATCATTCTATCCCTCGCTCCCAACTTGGTGACCGTTCACATCGGGGTGGCGACGATCGGTGCCGGTGCCGGACTCTATCCGCCGGCGGGCGTAGCCTCGGTGACCGCCCTGGTTCGGGACGAGATCCGGGGCAAGGCGCTGGCGATCCACGAGCTGGGTCCCAATCTCGCGTTCGTGGTGGCGCCCCTGGTGGTTTCCGCGGGTATACTCGTGGCCAACTGGCGCTGGATACCGGGTCTGTCCGGTGTTGCGGCGCTGGCGATCGCGGTGCTCTTTGACCGGTTCGCCCTGGCGGGTCAGTTCAACGGGGAGCCGCCGCACCTGAGTAATGTCCGCATGATCCTGCGGCAGCCGGAGTTCTGGGCGCTGACGGTTTATTTCTCCTTTGCGGCGGCGTCCACCCTGGGTGTCTTCTCGATTCTTCCCACGTACCTGGTTACTACCAAGGGGTATCCCGCGCCGATGGTGAACACGATCATCAGCCTCTCCCGGGTGAGCGGGATCGTGATGATCTTCCTGGCTGGGGTTATCGTGGACCGGATCGGGGTCCGGCGACTGGTCGTGATCGTTATAAGTATCACGGCGACTCTCACGATCGGTATCGGGGCGCTCCCGGGTACGGCGATGCTGGTAGCGGTGTTTCTCCAGCCGGTGGTGATCGTGGCGTTCTTCCCCGCCGCGGTGAGCGCCATCGCTGATCTGGGCCCGCCCACGGTACGGAACGTGGCGGTTTCGATCATGATCCCTTCGGTGAACGTGCTGGCCGGCGGGGTTTTCCCCGCCCTGATGGGCCACCTCACGGAGGCGGGGTACGTGGAGGCGGGGTTTATGGGGCTGGGTGTGTTGATGCTGGCGAGTCTCTCCATGGCGCGAATGCTGAAAGGTATTCAGAAGCCTGTTGATATGCGGCTCTAAATTCCTACAAAGAAAGAAGTTACAAGAACACAGGCGGCTTTCCGATGCGCGCCGAGTGTAAATCGTTACAACGTAATCACTTATGCCGGTTTATCAACACGCTTCTAAACACCTCATTCGCCCGGCGCCGGGGAGAAGCTCGGCTCTCCGTCAAAGAGATAAAGATTCTCCGTCTTCACCACCTCGTACCCCGCCCCGGTGAGCGCGTTCATGAGCGTGGTGATGCTGCCGTGGTCCACGGGAGCGTAGACAGGAGTCTCCTCGCGCGTTGCAGACCGGCTCGCGCCGGACGCACCGGCGTCCGGGTTTGCCGCTACAAAGCGGCACCGCCAGTGGTCGGTCACGGCGGCGTCGGGAAATCCCTGGGGATACACTTTCACACCGCGGTTGGTGATCCAGCGCAGCGCAAGCCCCGCCCCGCTCTCCGCAGCGATCTTCTCCACCGCCGACCCGAGGGCGGACACCTCCGCCGCGCGTTCCGCCGCGTCCGCGGCGCTCTCATCGCCGCCCGCACCGGCACCGGTCTTCCCGGGATAATCTATGAAGAGGTCGCTCCCCACAAGCTGCTTTGTAACGACCGGTCGCGTGTATCCCGGTACGGTGATCCGGGTATCCCGGGAAGAATCGATCGCCCACGCGCCGAGTCGCTGCGGCGCCTGTCCTACCCGTTCCACCACGGCGTCGGCAAACTCCCGGGTACCCACGAGATGGTCGCTGTGGCCCGGTCGGTAGATGTCGGCGGTATGCAGGCCGTCCTCGATCGTGCGGAGCCACGCGTTGTGGATCAGTCCCGCCACGTCGGGCTGGCCGATGTGAGCGAGCATCAGGATCGCCGCGTTGAGCAGACCGCTGGGGTTGGCCATGTTCTTGCCGGCGATATCCGGGGCCGACCCGTGAATCGCCTCGAACATCGCGGCGTTTACGCCGATATTGGCGCTACCCGCCATGCCCACGGAACCGCTTACCTCGGCCACGACGTCGGAGATGATATCCCCGTAGAGGTTCGTCGTTACGATCACATCGTACCGCTCCGGTGCGGTGGCGACGCGGGCGGTACCGATATCGATAATCTGCTGGTTGGATTCGATCTCCGGATACTCCGCGGCGATCTCGTCAAAAATGCTGTGAAAGAGACCGTCGCTGATCTTCATGATATTGTCCTTGATCATGCAGGTGACCTTGCGACGGTTGTAGGTGCGGGCGTACTCAAAAGCATACCTGATGATGCGCTCGCTCCCGGGACGGGTGATCAGCTTGAGGCTCTGCGTCGTGTCCACGGTCTGCCGGTGTTCTATCCCGGCGTAGAGGTCCTCTTCGTTTTCCCGGACAATCACGATGTCCATGTCCGGGTAGTGCGTCTCAATGTAGGGGTTGAGCGCTTTCACGGGACGCAAGTTCGCGAACAGCCCCAGGGCGGTCCGGATCGTGACGTTGAGACTCTTGTACCCTGTTCCCTGCGGCGTGGTGATCGGCGCTTTGAAGATCACCTGGCTCCGCCGAATCGACTCCCAGGCCGCTTCGTCCATTCCAGTGGGATGACCCGCCAGGTACAGCTCTTTTCCGATCTTGATGAACTCCGGCTCGATCCGAGCGCCGGCGGCTTCCATGACGCGCAAAGCGGCGTCCATAATCTCCGGGCCGATCCCGTCTCCCCGGGCTACGGTAATTGCGGTTCGTGAACTCATGGTGAGTTACTATATCGGAGGCGCCCTTCGTTGCAAACCGGCACGGAAGGGTGTACCGTTAGGAGAACGATGATTACCGTGTTGTTCGCGATTCAGAACGAGCAGGAGCAGGAGCTGTTCCGCACCGTCCTGGAGGAACAGGACCAGCCGATGCATCTCCTGGTACCGGCGAGCGTGAACGACGTGGATCGCCTGGTGACGTCCGGCGAGACCGATATCATCGTGACGGACTTCCGGTTTCAGAACGGCGGTTTTGCGGATTGGCTCTTTCTCTGGCAGCACCCCTTTGTGATCCTCGCGGAGTGGAAGGATTACGAGCGGCTGCCGGTGATTACCGCGGATCAGACCAGTGACTTCGTGATCCGTGATCCCGAACACCGCCACATCCGGTACCTGCCCCTGGTGATCCGTAAAGTGCTCAACAACAAGGAGAGCATGGAACGGCACAACATCGACCTTCGCATGAACGAACAACGTTACCGGGAGCTCGTGCAGGCGCTGCCGGATATCGTGTACTCCCTGGACGGTGAGGGCGCGATAACGTTCGTAAACGATTCGGTAACCCTGCTCGGGTGGGACCCGGTGGAGCTGATAGGCAAGCATTTTTCCGTTCTCCTGGACGACAAAGACGTTCAGCGGGTGAGCCGGCTCCACGTGTTGCCCCGATACGAAGGGAAAGCCACGGGCGAGGAGAACGCGCCGCGCCTTTTTGACGAGCGGAGGACCGGCGAACGGCGCACCCGCGGGCTCGAGGTACAACTCAAACACCGCAACGCTCCGGACCGGATCTCCAGGATCTCCTACGGTGCCGTGATCGCCTACGGCGAAGTAAACGCCGCCGGATTCAATCTCGTGCCAAACGGTGGGGGTTCCCCGGGTACGGTGGGGATAATCCGGGATATCACCCAGCGGGTGGAGGCGGACCGGCAACTCAGAAAGAGTCTCCACGAGAAAGAGATCCTGCTCTCGGAGATCCACCACCGGGTCAAGAACAACATGCAGGTGATCTCCAGCCTGCTCAACCTGCACGCCGGGGGTATCGACGACGAGGAAGCGCTCCGTCGCTTCACCGACGCGCAGATGCAGATCCAGTCGATGTCGCTGATCCACGAGCACCTCTACCAGAGCGAACACTTTGACGAGGTGGAACTGGACAGTTACATCCACCGTCTCGTGCTGTACCTCTTCGAGGTGTACAAGGTGGACGAGACGCGCGTCACCGTGGATTACGACCTGGAGCAGATCCCGATCACGATCCGCCAGGCGGTACCGGTGTCGCTGCTGTTGAACGAGCTGATCTCCAACAGCCTGAAATACGCGTTCCCGGAATGCTCCCGGGGCAGGATAGCAATCTCGGTTCATCGGACCGAGGAAAACCGCGTCCGCCTGCGCGTCGAGGACGACGGCGTGGGCCTGCCGGAAACGTTCAGCATCGCGACCGGAACCACCCTGGGCCACGCGCTGGTACGTGGTCTTACGGAACAGCTCGAAGGGACGCTGGAAGTGGACGGGTCCAAGGGAACGTCCTTCGCGATCACGTTCCCGATGGAATACACCTCCGTCGCGGAGATTCCCTAGAACGTACTGGCGTCGACGCCGTCCTCGGCGGCGATCGGCACCCCCGTGACGGTGGCGAACACCCGGTTGGGCAGGCACGCCGCCCACTCCCCCGTGGCGGTCAGCTCCCCCGCGGCGATGCAGATCTTGTCCCGGCAGGGAGACTCCACGAAAAAGACAGCTCCGTCGCGGATCTCCAGGATCGTATCGCCCAGAGGCCCCGGCACGGTGATGACCCGATTCTCCTGCAGGGAGTACACCCGGTCCCCACCGTCGCTGCGGATCTCCACCGTCTCCGGGGGACCGCTGCGGTCGTACGCCAGGAGAGAAAACGCGACGATCACGAGGATCGCCACGAGAAACACCGCGTAATCGTAGGGTCTGAGGGGCAGGTCGCGGAGTCGAGGCCACTCCACCGGTTATTATCCTTTCCGTTTCCGGTCGCGGATATAGATGTTGTGGGCGGGGCTGTTCTCCATGGGGCGTTCGTCCACCTCAAAGAGCTGCATCGCCCGGATCAGCTCACCCAGTTTCTTGTACCCGTAGTTGCGTGGGTCAAAATCCGGGTTGCTGTTGGCCACTTTCTGCCCCACGATCCCCAGGGAGGCCCAACCAGTGTCGTCGGCGGCGTCCTCGATCCCGTTCCGGACCATATTGACGAGCTTGGTGTCCTGCTTGAGTTCCTTGGAGCCGATCTTTTTGGTGGACGCGGAACTTACCGATGGTTCCTTGCTGTCCACCGGCTCCTGCCGTCGCAGCACGTCGTTGTAGATGAAACGGTCGCAAGCGCGGACAAACGCCTTGGGCGTTTTTTGTTCGCCGAAGCCGAACACCGTCAGACCCTGCTGCCGGACGCGCTGCGCCAGGGGCGTGAAGTCACTGTCGCTTGAGACGAGACAGAACCCGTCCATCTTCTCCGAGTAGAGGATGTCCATCGCATCGATGATCATCTTCATGTCCGTGGCGTTCTTGCCGCGCGTATAGGGGTACTGCTGTACCGGCTGGATCGAATAATCGAGAAGGATCGACTTCCAGCCCCTCATGGAGTCGCTGGACCAGTCGCCGTAGATCCTCTTTATACTGGCGATTCCGTAGTTGGCGATCTCCTCGAGCAAGCCTTCCATGATAGCCGGCTGGGAATTATCCGCGTCGATCAGAACCGCAAGTCGCATCTGTTTTTCCGTGTTCATAGCACCTCTTGTTTTCTCACTTCAGGCTACCTCGTGCGGTATGCAGTTTCAAGAGTATTTTCGTATATTACGGGGCATGAACGAATGGGTGGGGCTTGCCCTCTCGTACCTCTTTATCTTTGCCCTGATCGGGATCGCACAGATTCTGTTGAAACGGGGGGTCGTGAACGCCTCGGGCACGCGGAAGATCGTGCATATCGGCGTAGCGCACTGGTGGATAATCGCGATGCTCACGATCGAACGTGCGGTAATCGCACTGATCGGGCCGGTCTCGTTTATCGTGATCAACGCGTGGTCCTGGAAGACGCACGTCTTTGCCGCCATGGAACACGAGGATCACCGGCGAAATCTGGGAACGATCTGGTTTCCCCTGGCGCTAACGGGGCTGGTGCTGCTTACCTGGGGCGGTCCCTTTCCACAGTGGTACGGACTCGTGGCGATCCTTGTTCTGGGCTGGGGTGACGGCCTCGCCTCGGTTGTGGGAGAGCGACTCGGATCCCGCCCCGGGGCGCGGCGCTTTCCGGTACCGGGGGGTACCAAAAGTGTAGCGGGAACGACGGCGATCTTCCTCGCCACGGCGGTAGTCACGACCCTGTTGGTGTGGCTCTTCACGGGCCCATCAGCGGCGGGTACCGCAGCGGCCGGCCTCCCGGGCACGAGCGCCGGTGGCCCGCCGACAGTCGGATCAGGAGGACTCGCGGGCGGCGGCAGCCCGTCGGCCTTCAGTTCAGGGGGCCTCTGGTCCGGTCTGGTCCACTTCCTGCAGACCGCGGCGGAACGCACCTGGGTGGGACGGCCCACGGACCACACCGTTCTCTGGGCGCTCTCACGGCTGGACGGACTGGTGCGGCTCGCGGCGGAGCAGACCGGGGCGGCGCTTCTCGATCCTGCGCGTTGGGCACTTGCCCCCACGGGAATCCTCGCGATCGGGCTTGTCCTGGCGGCGACCGCCACCGCGGCGGAACTGCTCACCCCCTGGGGCATCGACAACCTCACGATCCCGGCGGTGACGTTCGTCGTGCTGGCGGCGCTGATGCCGCTTCCGGCGGAGTGGGTGGTACGCCTCGCTCTGGCGGTGGGACTGAACGTACTGGTCGCGGTGGTCGCGTACTGGCGCCGCTCCGTAACCGCCGGCGGCGCGCTCACCGGCGCGTTCCTGGGGTTCCTTATCTTCCTCGCGGGCGGCGGGTTTTACTGGTCCGTACTGATGGCGTTCTTTTTCTCCTCCTCGCTTCTGGGTCGGATCCGGAACGAACGCAAGCGCGACGCCGAGAGCCTCACGGAAAAAGGAGGTCGCCGGGATACGGTACAGGTGCTGGCAAACGGCGGCCTCGCCACGGCGATGGCCCTTGCCCACGGCCTCTCGGGTCTGCCGGTATTCATGCTGGGGTTCGCGATAGCCCTGGCCGCAGCCAACGCCGACACCTGGGCAAGCGAGATCGGCGTGCTCAGCCGGAAGACACCCGTTTCGATCCTCACCTGGCGGGCCGTCCCGCGTGGGACAAGCGGCGGTGTCAGCCTGCTCGGTGTGACCGCCTCCGCGGCGGGGTCGCTCTTCATAGCGCTCTGGTTTGTCGCGGGATACTGGCTGCGGGAGGGGTGGAACCCGGTGGAACTCGCGGCGATCACCGCGGCGATCACCGCCGGCGGGTTCCTGGGATCGCTTGTGGACAGCCTCCTGGGCGCCACGGTGCAGGCGCAGTACTGGGATAACCTGCGGGACAAAGTAACGGAACGCGCCGCCGACGCCCGGGGCCGCCCTAACCGCCGCACCCGGGGCTGGGTTCCCCTGACCAACGACGCGGTAAACGCCCTGAGCGGGATCATCTCCACGGTGGTACTGGTGCTGGTGATCAGCGGGTGAACACCGTATTGCCAAACCAGTCCATAGACCATAGACTATAATCGTGAAACGGATAGCGAAGTCTTCGTTCAAACCCA
>SLRR01000247.1 GCA_007130865.1 Spirochaeta sp.
TACTCGATGAACTTCTCGCACCCTGACTCCGTCACCAGGAACGGCTCACTGCACTCAAACCCGCAGGTATCCAGCCAGATTCCCGGCATGAAGTGGATCGTCATTCCCGGTTCCAGTACGGTCTTGTCCCCCGGGCGCAGGCTGACCGTGTGCTCGCCCCAGTCCGGCACGTAGCTAAGCCCGTAAGAGTAGCCCACCCGGGAAGGCTTTTCCACGCCGGAACCACGGATCGCCTCCCGCCATCGCGCCTCCACTTCCTCCGCGGTGACCCCGGGCTTCACGAAGTCCAACGTATCGTTGAGACCGCGTACGACCGTGTCCGCCACTTTCTTCAGATCCTGCGGGGGATCTCCCAGGAAGACCGTGCGGGAGAGCGGCGCGTGGTACCGGTAACGCGCTCCCGCAAGTTCCAGGAGCACCACGTCACCTTCCTGGTAGGACCGATCCGGATCGTAGGTGAGGTGCGCCGTGGAGGTATTCTGTCCGCTCGGCATGATCGGAAAGATCGCCGGAGAGTCCCCGCCGTACCCCTCGGTTCCGGCGATCTGAGCACCCGCCACGATCGCGGCGACATCTTTCTCCGGTCGCCCCACGGCGATGTTCTCGATCGCCAGGTCCATCACGTTCCGGCAGATCGCGGCTGCTTCCCGCATGTATCGGATTTCCGCCGCCGACTTCACCGTCTTTACCCAGTTAACGAGGTTGGTGGCATCCCGGGTGTGCAATCCTGGAATCTCTTCCTGCAGCGTCGTGAGCATCCGGGCGGAGAACCAGTAGTTGTCCATCTCCAGTCCCAGCGTTCGGCGGTCCCACCCGTGTTCTCGCAGCACCTGCGCGACGTACACCATGGTGTGCGTGTACCGGGACTGTACGTACTCGTCGGGATATCCCAGGATGCTCTCTTCCCGGAGCCACGTGGTGATCCGGGCTCCGTTGGAGTCCTGCTGCCGTCCGAACCAGATCGGCTCTTCCCGATCGAGGACTATGATCACACCCTGGTGGACGTAGAAACTCCACCCGTCGTAGCCCGTGAGGTAGTTCATGTTTGCGGGATCAACCACCAGCAGAACTTCGATTCCGGCGTGGTCCATCCGTTCTTTTGTTCTGCGAACACGGCGGTCGTATTCCGCCTGTTCAAAATGAGTCTTGTTTCTTTCCAATGCCATCCGTCGATTATGGGGGGAGTACCGTACCAGGTAAAGAGGTTTTTCTTCCGAAGGAGGGATTATCGGACGATCCGGCTACGTGGTAGAGTGCGGCCTTCATGAACAGTGCAACGCGACGCTACGCACAACGACGGTTTCGCTTTTTCTGGATAATGAACGCCGTACCGGTAGCGTTTCTTCTGGACGACATCCTCGTTCTCTTTGGTATTCGTAACGGCCTACCGGAGCCGGCGCTGGCGGCGCTCGCGTCGTTTGTCCAGCTTACGATGCCGTTCATGCTCCTGGGACGATTGTTCACCGCCCGGTGGGGACTCTCCGGCGGATGGGTTCGCGCGTACCTGATCCGATATACGGCGGTGCTCGTGCTGATAACAGCACCGTGGATCGCCGATACCGGTATCCGGACGCTTGTAATTCTGGCGGGGGCGTTCGTGTTCGCCATGTTCCGCGCAGTGGGCGTAATCAACATGCATCCGCTCAACGGTGAGATCACCACCGAGGACGAGCGAGGTGCTTATCTTCATACCAACTTCGCGCTTTTCAACGGCGTATACGTGTTGGCGGTAATCGCCACGATCGCGGCCACGCGCAAATATGACTCGATCTGGATTTACCAGGCGATGATCGGGGCCGGTGTAGCCACGGGGTTTGCCTCTTTGCTGGTATTACGCGGCGTACCGGAATCCGGGGAGGGCAGGACAGCCGCGCGGGAACCGTTTCTGCGGCTGCTCCGGGAAGTTCGTCGCGAGATCCGACTCTCCGTCCTCATACCTGCCTGGGCGGGCGGGATGATGAGCTTTGCCCTGGTGATCCCGTTCTCGATCCTGTTCATCAAGAACGGCTACGGGATCGACGACCACACGGCGCTTTTTTTCACGCTGTTGACGCTCGTGGGGAGCGTTGCCAGCGGGATAATCAACCAGCGCGTTACCCGATCGGTTGATCCGGACCGGCTCGTGTACTACTACGCCCTGACGCTCGGTGTGGTGGCGTTGTTCTGGGCGTTCGCGCCGGGACGGTTCGTGTTTCCCCTGGTGGCGGCGGCGTTTTTTCTGGGAGGGATAGCCCGGGCGGGGATCATCGTGGGACTGCAGCATCACCTGATCACCAACAATCGACCGGAACATCGGATGCACGTCTCGCTCCTGGTGGAACTCACCGGCTCCGCGGTATCCGGTCTTACGGGGACGGTGATCGGTGGCGCACTGCTCCAGTTTTTTGCGCAGCGCCTGAGCGGGGTGGCGATCTACCAGGCCTACTTCCGGGTAATACTCGTGGTTCTGGCCGGGGCGGTGTTCTTCGTTCGGCGGATCCGTCTCGATCGACCGACTTCGGATCGCGTTACAAATAAATAACGCTTGCGCGTCTGCGGGAGCGGGCGTTACACTTCACCGGTCCCGGTCGGGACATCATTACGGTACAACCGATCGACACAATTGGGAAATAACCGGTAAAACTCGTTCATCAGGAGGTTTTTGAATGGACACGGTAGTAAGTAAGTTTGGCGGTAGTTCCGTGGCGGATGCCGCACAGATCAGAAAAGTTGCGGAGATCGTCGCGTCGGATCCACAGCGACGCCTGGTGGTCGTGTCGGCACCGGGGAAACGGAGTAAAGTAGACGAGAAAATCACCGACACGCTGATAGCGTGCCACGCGTTGGCGGCGGAGGAGAAGGATTTTCGCAGTCGGTTCGCCGTTATCAGGGATCGCTACAACGAGATCGCCGCGGAACTCGGCGTCGGCTCAGACCTTGCACCGGTACTGGACGAGGTGGAGGAGTCGATCGCGGGTGGTGCTACCCGGGACGAGGTTGTCTCCCGCGGGGAATACCTGGGCGCGCACATGATCGCCCGTTTCCTTGGTTTTGAGTTTGCCGACGCGGCGGATCTGATCCGCTTCGCCGACAGCACAACCGTAGACGACGACGCGACGGACCAACTCTGTCAGGAGAAACTTGCACACGGACGGTTTGTGATTCCCGGTTTCTACGGTGCCCATGTCGACGGTAAAATCCAGCTCTTTACTCGGGGCGGCTCGGACATTACCGGGTCTCTCGTCGCGCGCGCGGTGGGAGCCGTTCGGTACGAGAACTGGACCGATGTATCGGGTCTGCTCTCGGCTGATCCCAGGGTGGTGGATGGACCAGGTCCGATCACGGAAGTGAGCTACCACGAACTGCGGGAACTGGCGTACCTGGGAGCGGCGGTATTCCACGATGAAGCGGTCGCGCCCGTAGCGAGCGCGGACATCCCCATCAACATACGGAACACGAACGACCCGGGTCATCCCGGGACGATGATCCTTTCCCGAGAGCGACAGACAAACCGACGACCCGGAGAGCGTACCGGTGTCGCGGGAAAAACCGGTTTTTCCGGTATCGTGCTGCGGCGGTCCATGCTCAACAAGATCGCCAACCTACCGGGAAAGCTCGCAAACCGTCTCGCGGAGGATCGCGTTCCGCTGCAACACCTCGCCCTCGGCGCGGATTCGATCCTGATGATCGTGCCCTCGGACGCGCTCGAGAAAGCGGGATCCGTTGCTCTCTCCGACCTGAAAGAGCTCGTGCCGGGAGCAGAACTGGAGCAGGTCGGACCCTACGCACTCGTAGGCGCCGCGGGTGATGACCTGGCTATACGGCCCGCAGTGCTCGGATCGGTAATGAACGTTCTCTCGGAGAATCAGATCGCGGTGCACTTTGTGTGCAGCGGTTACTCAGAAAGCAGTTTTATCGTTGCCGTGGACGAGGACAGGTACGAAGACGTGGTCCGAGCGGTCTATACAGCCACGGAATAACCCTCCCGTGCCGTCGCGGACAAAATAAAGCCCGTCTCCCCGGAAGGAGACGGGCTTTTTTTGCGGTTCTTCGTCTGCCCGTGTGCCGGACAGGACTGCCCGCCGGCTTGCCGATTGACTGGTAGCCGGTCGAGCCTCAGCGGCGGTGGCTTAATAGCCCATGTCTATCATCGTATCCGCAACGCGGCGGAATCCGGCGATATTGGCACCTCGGACGTAATCCACCACGTCACCGTCGCGACGGCCTTCCTTGGCGCAGTTGGCATGGATCGTCTTCATGATCTGCTGCAACTTCTCGTCCACTTCTTCCCGTGTCCAGGAAAGTTTCATCGAGTTCTGCGTCATTTCCAGACCCGACACCGCTACACCACCGGCGTTGGCGGCTTTACCCGGGGCAAAGGGAATGCCCGCTTTGTGGAACGCCGCTATCGCTTCGGGGGTGCAGCCCATGTTGGACGCTTCCACTACGTACTTCACGCCGTTACCCAGGAGCGTTGCGGCGTCGTCGCCGTTGAGCTCGTTCTGGATCGCACAGGGAATCGCCACGTCCATCGGGACTTCCCAGGGTTTGCGGCCCGCGACAAAAGTGGCTCCGAACTTCTTCGCGTAGGGTTCAACGACGTCGTTGTTGGAGGCACGCAGCTCCACCAGATAGTTGAACTTTTCTTCGGTGTTGATACCGGCTTCGTCGTGGATATACCCGTCGGGACCGGATACGGTAACCACCCGTGCTCCGAGTTCGGACGCTTTCATCACGGCTCCCCACGCCACATTTCCAAACCCGGAGACGCCTACGGTTTTACCCGCCAGGAGATCATTCCGGATGCCCACCATCTCGTTGAGGAAGTAGATCGCACCGAAACCGGTCGCTTCCGGCCGGATCAGTGAACCGCCCCAGTTACGGTTCTTTCCGGTCAGTACGCCTACGTGATCGCCCTGGATCCGTTTCCACTGGCCGTAGAAGTAACCGATTTCCCGGGCGCCCACGCCGATGTCACCGGCGGGTACGTCCAGATCCGGACCGAGATACTTCTGCAGTTCCGTCATGAAAGCCTTGCTGAAGCGCATCATCTCGTTGTCGGATTTGCCCTTGGGGTTGAAGTCGGAACCGCCTTTGCCGCCGCCCAGGGGAAGGCCTGTCAGGCTGTTCTTGAAGATCTGCTCGAATCCGAGAAACTTCAGACCGCCCAGGGTGACACTGGGGTGAAAGCGAATGCCGCCCTTGTAGGGACCCAGGGCGTTATTGAACTGCACCCGATATCCCCGGTTGACCTGGACATCACCGTTGTCATCTTCCCACTCCACTTTGAACGTGATTACCCGGTCCGGCTCGGTGATGCGGTCCAGAATCTTTGCGCCCAGGTAAGCGGGATTCTTGTTGACCACGTCGACGATCGATTCGAGTACTTCTTCAACAGCCTGCACGAATTCCGGTTGTGCGGGGTTGCGTTTTTCCAGTTCTGCGATAAAATTCTTCAGGTCGTACATGAGTGCTCCTTAATGTTTCATTATTTGAACAACAGTATACATACTGCAACATCTTCATTCTCAGGCCGGTTTCCTGCTTTGTCAAGCGGGAAAAAAGCACTCGCGGTTCTATAGCGCCGACGCTTCCGGCGGTGATCAGGATCGCCCGGTAGCGGAAAGCAGGAGTTCTCAATGTGGGATGTCGTTCCGACACCCCGCTTTGAGAATACCCGATCGGAAAGAATTTTCCTTGACAGAGGTCATTTTCCCATGCAGAATGGTGTTTGTTGCAAGATAGTAACAAGCGTTCAAATAGTAATACAGTTAACCCAATCATATACAGAACAGGAGACGCAGTATGAGTAGCAGATTTTCAGAACTTTCTTACAGTGATGCCCCGAGAATCAACGTGGTTCCGCCGGGCCCCAAGTCGAAGGAACTCCTCGATGCCCAGAATGCCTACGAGAGTTCCGTGGTATCCTATCCCAAGGGTATGCCCATGGCGATCAAGCGTGCCAAGGGTGCCACGATCGAGGATATGGATGGTAACCGGTACATCGATTTCTTTGGTGGCGCCGGTGTAATGGCGGTCGGACACGGTCATCCGGAAGTGCTTAAAGCGGCGCATGAAGCGATCGATCAGTACACCCACACCCTGGATATTCCCACGGAGATCCGGCTCAACATGGTAAAGACTCTTCGGGAACTGCTTCCGAAAGAGCTCTCCCGCGTCTTCTTCGGCGGACCCACCGGTTCCGACGCGGTTGAACAGGCGATCAAGTTGGCGCGGTTCAATACCGGTCGCCACGAGGTCATCGCCTTTCACGGCGCGTACCACGGGATGACCGGCGTTGCCCTGGCGCTCACCACCGATTACAGCCACCGCAAGGGTATGGAACCGTTACAGCCCGGTATTCGCTTCATCCCTTACGATTACAAGTACCGCAACCCTTTCGGTGACCCCGTGGAGACCAGCGATCTGCGCGCGGCGGACTACCTGGAAATGGTATTGGAGAACTCACACTCCGGTTACGGCAAGCCCGCAGCGGTGATCATGGAGTCGGTCCAGGGTGAGGGTGGTACGATCATCCCGAGCAAGCGTTTCATGCAGCGCGTGCGGGAGATCACGAAGAAGCACGACGTCCTTCTCATCTGCGACGAGATCCAGGCAGGTCTTGGACGTACCGGCAAGATGTTCGCCTTCGAGCATTATGGTGAGGACTTTGTTCCGGACATCATCACGATGAGTAAAGCTCTCGGTGGTGTAGGTTTCCCGATCAGCGCGATCGCGTACCGGGAAGAGCTGAATACCTGGCCCGCCGGCGCCTCGATCGGTACGTTCCGGGGCAACATGGTGGCGTTTGCCGCCGGCGCAGCGGCTCTGCGCTTCATGAAAGACAACAAAGTTCCCGAGTACGCCGCAGAGCTTGGTGCCAAGATGCTTAAGGAGCTCAAGAAGCTTGAGACCGAGACGAAGATCGTCGGTGAAGCACGCGGAATCGGCCTGATGTTCGGTGTAGAGATTGTGCGCGACCAGAAGACCAAGGAACCTGCCGGTGATCTGGCGAAGAAGGTCCGCAAGTACGCTCACCAGCGCGGCGTTATGATCGAGGTCGGTGGTCACCACGGGAACGTGGCCCGACTCCTGCCGCCGCTCATCATCTCCGAGGAGCTGGCGATGAAGGGTGTGGAGATCATCGGCGAGGTGATCAAGGACATAGAGAAAGAACTCTGAGATATAACAAGGAATACGTATGGCTAGGAAAGAGAAATATAACGTAGCAGTTGTGGGTGCTCTGGGAGTCGTGGGTACCCAGATGATCGAGACCCTGGAGCGACGCAAGTTTCCGGTGGACGAGTTCCGTCCGCTGGATATCCCGGAAAACGCCGGAAAAGAGGTGACGTTCAACGGAAAGCCCGTGAAGGTCCAGGCGGCGGTGAAGGAGAACTTCAAGGGTATCGATATCGCGATTTTTTCCGCCGGCGGAGCGGCGAGCGCGGAGCTCGCGCCTCAGGCGGTGGAGATGGGGGCCGTGGTGGTGGACAACTCCTCCCACTGGCGCATGAACCCGGAGTGCCCTCTTGTGGTTCCGGAGGTTAACCCGGAAGATCTGAAGTGGCACAAGGGAATAATCCCGAACCCCAACTGTTCCACGATCCAGATGGTGGTAGCCCTGAAGCCGCTTCACGACGCGGCAAAGATCAAGCGCGTGGTGGTCTCCACCTACCAGGCTGCCTCCGGCGCGGGTAACAAGGGTATCGCCGGTTTGCGCCAGGAAGCCGAGGAGTACCTCAAGACCGGTAAGCCCGTACAACCCCGGGTTCACGCGGCACAGCTCGCGTTCAACGCGGTACCCCACATCGACGTCTTCCAGGAGCATGGATACACCAAGGAAGAGAACAAGATGGTGGGTGAAACGCAGAAGATTATGGGTGATCCCGACATCAAGGTGAGCCCCACCGCGGTACGAATCCCCGTGTGGTACGGCCATTCGGAGTCGATCAACATCGAGTTTGAGAAGCCGATTACGGCGGATCAGGCCCGGGAAATCCTCTCCAAGGCTCCCGGCATCCTCGTCAAGGACGATCCCGCGAACAACGTGTATCCCACGCCGCTGGAATCCAACGATACCGACGAGACGATGGTGGGACGTATCCGACAGGATTTGACGATCGAAAACGGTCTCAACCTCTGGGTTGTTTCCAACAACATCCGTAAGGGTGCGGCGCTGAACGCGGTTCAGGTCGCCGAGACGCTGATCAAGATGGATCTTGTGCGGGTATGAACATTCGCCGGGAAATCCTCGACCTCAAGGATGAGTTGATCCACATCCGGCGGGACCTGCATATGCACCCCGAGTTGGGGTTTCAGGAGTTCCGCACGGCGGATCTGGTGGAAAACTATCTGCGAGACCTGGGGCTTGAGCCCCAGCGTCTCGCGGAGACCGGCGTGGTGGCGACCATGGCCGGCACTGCCCTGGGAAGTTCCGAGGGGCCTGTTCTCATGCTCCGAGCGGACATGGACGCTTTGCCGATCCAGGAGGAGAACGACGTTCCCTACAAGTCCCTGAACGACGGAGTGATGCACGCCTGCGCGCACGACGGTCATACCGCGATGCTCCTTGTGGCGGCGAAGGTGCTCGCGGGTATGCGGGACAAGATCACGGGAAAGGTGAAGTTTGTCTTTCAGCCGAACGAGGAGATCGCCGGGGCGGAAATACTGTGTGACGCCGGAGCTATGGAGAATCCCAAAGTGGACGCAGCTCTGGGTCTGCACCTGTGGACCCCGCTCATCAGTGGAACGATCGGCGCGGCGACCGGCGGAGTCATGGCGAGCCTGGACGTGTTCAAGATCGTCATAAAGGGGAAGGGCGGTCATACGGGGTATCCTGAAGCGGCTGTAGATCCGATCATCGCTGCGGCGGATTTGATCCAGACCGCACAGAGAATACAGACGCGGGACATACCGCTGCTGTTCCCGACGGCACTGATCTTTTCCAAGATCACGTCCGGATCCAAGAGCAACATAATTCCTGACGAGGTGGAGATCGAGGGAACGCTTCGCTATCTCTTCGAACCTACGGAGGAGTACAATCCTTCCCAACGGTTGGCGGAGGTGGTAAAATCCGTGTGTGCCGTGCATAAATGCGACTACTACCTTGAGATCGAGACGGAGAACGAGGTTGTGGTCAACGCGCCGGAGATGGTGCAGCTCGTACGGGAGACAGCCTCAGAGATACTCGAGGGTTCCGACGCTATCGTGGAACACCGATCAATGGCGGGGGAGGACTTCGCGGCGTACGCAAAGCGTGTTCCCGCGGCTTTCATCTTCGTTGGCACCCGGGACCCTGATAAGGGCAGCGACTATCCACACCACAATCCTCGCTTTAATATCGACGAGGACACGCTGCCGATCGGTGTGGAGCTGCTCGTTCGTACGACGGAACGGTTTTTCGAGAAGGGGTTCAGCTCCACGATCCCCTGATCGCACGGGGGAAGATTGAAAAAACACTACGAGTTCCGGCGCCTTCCGGTTAAGCAACTGATGCAGCGGCGTATCCAGGATGTGCTGCTGGTGTGTACCAAGTATGACAAGTTCATGCTTGAGGAAGACGGGCGCGTCGACGAGCAGATCTTTCAGGAGTACGCCAGCCTCAACCTGCGTTATCCGCCGCGTTTTGTGCAGGTTAGTACCGAGGAAGAGGCGCTGGAAGCACTGGACCGCGGCGGTTACGACATGGTTATTTCCATGCTCAACATCGGTGGTCCCCGTGCGCTACATCTCGCGGAAACGCTGAGCGAGACGCACCCGGGTATACCGGTCGTTGTACTCACACCTTTCTCGCGCGAGGTTTCCCTCCGTGTAAAGAACGAAGATCTCCTCGACCGGTACCGGATCTTCGCGTGGCTTGGTGATGACAGTATCCTCCTGGCGATCATCAAGCTCCTTGAGGATCGTATGAACGTTGCCCATGATGTCACCGTCGGGGTACAGACGATCATTCTCGTGGAAGACTCGGTTCGGTTTTACTCGAGCTACCTGCCTTTGATGTATCGTACACTCTTTCGGCAAGCCCGATCGATCATGGAGGAAGGACTCAACGAGTGGGAACAGACGATGCGCATGCGGTGTCGTCCCAAGATCCTCCTGGCGACTACCTACGAAGAAGCGTTGGAACTCTACGACCGGTACCGCGACAACGTGCTTGGAATCGTATCGGATGTCACGTTCAAGCGGGAAGGGCAGGAGGATCCCGAGGCAGGTATCCGCCTGGCCCAATACATCCGAGAGGATGATCCGGACCTTCCGATTCTGCTGCAATCATCGGAAAAGCGTCACCGGAGCGGCGCGGTCGCCTGCGGAAGCTCGTTTCTTTATAAACACTCCGAGGACCTGCTCAACCGCCTGCAGAACTACATGCGGCGGAATTACGGCTTTGGACCACTTACCTATCGCGATCCGGTGACAAATCGGGCGATTTTTACGGTGAGCGACCTGAAGGAACTTCAAAAAAAAATACGTGATCTTCCGGCGGACAGGTTTCTCGAGTTCTTCCGGCGGAAAAAACTCATTAACTGGTTGAAGACACGGGCGCTTTTTCCTCTGGCGGACGTGCTTGAGGAGAGTATCGCGGCGATCCACGAACCGGCGAACGCCAAGAACGCGGTTCTCCACATTATAGCGTCGTATCGACGGTTTCAGAGTCGCGGGACGATCGCTCTTTTTGATCGGAAGCGTTACGACGAATACCTTGCGTTTGCGCGGATCGGCAACGGATCGCTCGGCGGAAAAGGCCGGGGCCTGGCGTTTATGGACCATGCTCTGATGAACGGCCGTCTTCGTTACAAGAATCCCGGGATAGTCATATCCATACCACGTACGGTGGTGGTTTCTACGGTGATTTTCCAGGAGTTTCTCGAACGGAACGAGTTGCACGAACTTCTGGAGACGGACCTCACCGACGAGGAGATACTGCTGCGCTTTCTGGAGAGTTCGTTTTCCGAGGAGGAGATACTCGACTTCCAGGCGGTTCTTCGCGTCAACCGTCGACCTCTGGCGATCCGCTCGTCGAGTCTGCTGGAGGATTCCAACTTCCAGCCCTTTGCCGGTGTTTATAACACGTATATACTCTCCAACGACTCCCCCGACGATGATGTGCGCCTGCAGGAACTGGTGGAGGCTATTAAATGCGTCTACGCCTGCACGTTTTACAAAGCGACGCGCGACTACATGGCTGCCACGAGCAATCTTCTCGCGGAGGAGCGCATGGCGGTGATCATTCAGGAGCTGACCGGTACTCGCTACGAGAATCGGTGCTATCCCTCGATCTCCGGCGTAGCCCGGAGCCTCAATTTCTATCCCGTGGAGAGCGAGAAACCCCAGGAAGGGATCGCCCACATCGCTCTGGGGCTGGGAACTGTGGTGGTAAGTGGCGGCGCGTCGGTGCGGTTCTCGCCGAAGCACCCCCGGAAGATCATTCAGCACAGCGATCCCGATACAGCGGTGCGGAGCTCTCAGAAGAGCTTCGTGGCGGTGGGACTGCGTAACGAACGGTTTATACCGTCCACGGAAGACGACCGGCAGCTGCTGGTGGAAGATGTATCGGTCGCCACGGAAGACCCCAGCTTTCCGTTGCTCGTATCGACCTACGACCGGCAAAATGGGGTGCTCCGCGAGGGAGTGCATGATGGTGGGGTGCCGATTCCGACCTTTGCAGGAGTTCTGAAGTACCGCCTCTTTCCCCTGGCGGATATACTCAACGACCTTCTGGACCTGGCGCGAAGGGAGATGAGCGTCCCCGTAGAGATCGAGTTTGCGGTGGATCTCAACCCGCCCGACGGACAGGATAAAATCTTCAGCTTCCTCCAGGTTCGTCCAATCGTGGAGGGTCTGGAGATGGAGGAAATCGAGATCGATGAAGGGGAACTGCTGAACCCGGTGGTCCGTTCCTATAGTGCTCTCGGAAACGGTGTTTATTCCGGCATCCGGGAGGTTGTTTACGTCCGACCGGAAAAGTTTAACCCCGCAGAGACGGAAAAAATCGCGGAAAAACTCGCGTCGATCAATGACGACTTTGTTTCACGAGGCCACCATTACCTGCTTATCGTACCCGGGCGTCTGGGATCGCGCGATCCCTGGCTCGGCGTTCCCTGCAAATGGACCCAGATCTCTCACGCTCGTGTAATCGTGGAGTCCGCGATTGATAACCTCCGGGTTGACCCGAGTCAGGGCAGCCACTTTTTCCACAATATCACGTCACTTCACATCGGCTACCTCACGGTAGATCCCTGGCGAGACGGTCGGGAAAAAGTAGATTACGAGTTCCTGGATTCGATCGACGCGGCGTGGCAGGACGAGCATATACGCAAGGTTCGTTTTGACGAAGAACTTCCGACAAAACTCGCCGGCTCTTCCCGAACCGGGGTTGTCCTGCGTCCGGGCGTCACCCTACAGTGACGCCCAGTCCTTTTTCCTCCGCTACCGCAAGCGCACGGATCGCGATCATCGTATCCTGCACACCGACGCCGGTTAGATCGCACATCGTGATCTGTCGGGGATTGGTACGGCCCGGGTGGTCACCTCGCACGAGAGTACCCAGTTCTACCACAGGTGAGGACTCGTCGATCACCCCCGCGTCCCGGGCGGATCGCAACTCACCGAGGCGGAAACTCTGGGATTTGAGATCGCACGCCAGGATATCCACCGTTCCCGCGACGTCGGCGTCTACTTCCTGTTTTTCTTCCGCGTCGGATCCCATCGTTGTAAGATGAAGACCCGGATGAAGCCACGCCGCTTTCAGAAACGGTTTTCGTGAAGGCGTGGTCGTGACGACCACGGAGCTTTCCTTTACTACCTCCTCCACGGAGTTAGCTTTGATAACTTTGACCCCGAGTTCCCGTTCCATCTCGCGGACGTACGCGTCGCGAACGTCGTCACCATCGAGACTGAAGGAACGGATCTCCTTGATCTCACGCAGCAGGGCCAGGGCGCGCATCTGAAATCGCGCCTGTACACCGGCTCCGATCACGCCGACGCGGTCGGCATCCTTCGGGGCGAGGTACTTGGCCGCGACCGCTCCGGCGGCACCGGTCCGCACCTGCGTAAGGTACCCGTTGTCAAGCAGGACCGCTTTGAGGAACCCGGTGCTCGCGTCGATGACGAGCATCTGTCCGCTTTGCGAGGGCAGGCCCCGTTCGGGATTCTTGAAGAATCCGGATGCGACTTTTACCGCCAGATAAGGAACGTTTTTGATGAATGCCGATTTGATATCTACTTCGGCCTCGAGTTCCGGTACGGGGATCATCATTATCGGCGGGACCGTCGCGTTGCCTGCGGCAAGTTCCGCAAAACCCCGCTCCACGTCCTCTACCGCTTTAAGATCCAGCCGAATGTTTTTTAGAAGGTCGATCTCGGGTACGACTCGAACCATAGTCTATCCTCCACACGGGCTGATGCCCGGTTCTACACGAATTTCTGTACCACCGAAAGGTACAACGGCAGGTCGACACTGCTGCCGCTCAGGACGATACCCACCTTTCGGTCGCGGACGGAAACCTTGCCGGACTGCAAAGCCGCGATTCCAACGGCGGCACTGCCTTCTATTACGAGGCTGTGGCGCGCAAGTGCATAGTACATCCCTTTCTCGATCTCCGGCTCGTCGATCAGAACGTGTTCGTCCACGTGGTCCCGAATGATCGGCAGGGTGTAACGGTTCTCAACACCGATACCTCCCAGAAGAGAATCCGCCAGGGTGTCTTTTTCTTCCACCGCCACGGGGTGTCCTGCTTTAAGACTCTCCAGCATCGCCGGCGACTGTGATATTGATACACCTACCACCCGGATCTTCGGGTTGATCAGCTTTGCGGCCCGGGCCACCCCCGCAAGAAGGCCGCCGCCGGACAGCGGTACAAGCAGCGTATCGAGATCGGGTGCGGCCGTGAGCATCTCCAGGCTGATGGTTCCCTGGCCGGCGACTATGTACGGGTCATCGAAAGGAACCACCGGAACGAGTCCCCGCTCGTCGCGCAGACGAAAGTACTCCGCCTCCGCCTCGTCCTGGGAATCTCCTTTCACGACCACTTCTGCTCCGAGAGCGCGTATCAGCTCCACGCGGTACAACGGAACGTGCTCCGACACGCAGACCACCGCAGGAATACCGGTGCGACCCGCTACGTAGGCTACCGCTTTTCCGTGGTTACCGGTGGAGAACGTGATAACGCCGCGTTTTTTTTCTTCCGGCGTAAGGCTCAGTATACGGTTTGCCGCGCCTCGTACTTTGAACGCACCGGTATTCTGGAGCGATTCCAGCTTGAGACAGACCGTAGACGCGCCCGTCTCGTCTGCGAGAACCGGAGCCTCCACGAAGGGAGTTTCCCGCACGAGCCCGGCAATTCGCCGGGCCGCGCGCAGGATGTCATCCAGATACAGGTCCGTCGTCGACATCACTTTAGGATCAGCTCAACGGGAAAGTCAAAGAGTGACTCATTACCGTCGGGAGTGATTTGGATCGTTGCATCGATCTCAAACCCGACTTCCTTATACCAGATTCCCGGAATCAGGTGGACCGCCATGTTTTCCTTCAGGACCGTCTTATCGCCGGGGCGGAAACTGATTGTCTGTTCACCCCAGTCGGGAGGATAATTTACCCCGATCGAGTAGCCCAGGCGGGATTCCTTTACCACCTTGGAGTGGGCGATCGCCTTGCGCCATGCTTCTTCCACCTCTTCCGCCGTTACTCCCGGTTTTACAAACTCCAGCGTTTTCTGAAGTCCGTCTATCACCACTTCGGCAGTCTCCTTCATGAGGGGAGGCGGATTCTTTCCGAGGAAGATCGTCCGGGCGATCGGACAGTGATAATGGCGGTACACACCGGAGAGTTCCAGAAGAACGGCCTCGTCCTTCTCATAGGTCTTTTCCGTCCAGGTGAGATGCGGAGTAGACGCAGCTTCGCCGGCCATCATGAGCGGAACGATCGCGGGATAATCACCGGCGAATTCTTTGGTACCGGAGTACTGCGCCTGGGCGATTGCTGCGGCAGCGTCGCATTCTCGGACGCCCACGTTGATCGAGTCCACGGCGGTCTGCATCACTTTAGTGGCGATCTTGCCTGCTTTTCGGAGAAACTCGATTTCTGCGTCCGACTTGATCACGCGAACCCAGTTCACCAGGGTATTGGCATCCTTGAACGTAGCGTTCGGCAGCGACTTTTCCAGCTCCACGTGGTTCCGGTGCGTGTAGTAGAACTGGTCCATCTCTACACCAATCGAGCCCTTATCCCAGCCCTTTTCTTTGATGACGTCCGCCACAAAGTGCATCGGGTGTTTAACCAGGGAATGGACGTAGTCGTCGGCATACTCCCGAATATTGTCCTCGGAGAGACTCGTAGTCAGGCGAGCGCCGTTTGCGTCCATGCCACGACCGAGCCACATCGGTTCGTCCTGGTTGAGCGAGACCAGCACGACCTGGTGGACGTAAAAACTCCACCCGTCGTACCCGGTCAAGTAGTTCATGTTTGCCGGGTGGCTGATTACGAGTAGATCCATTCCGCGGTCCTGCATCGCTTTCTTAGTCCGTTCTACCCGGTCTCGGTACTCCTGTGCTTCAAACGCTGCGGGCATGTTGCCTCCTTGTTGATGATTTGGTCATTCTTATGTGTCCTTCCGTCCCAGTTGCTGGGAGATGGAATGGGCTGTGTCCAGAAGGTGTTGCAGATACTGCTCGAGCTTGTCCCGATTCGCCCGCAGGGACGGACCGGAAACGCTGATGTTGGCGACGATCTTCCCGCGGTAGTCAAAGATCGGAGCGGAGTAGCTGTTGAGGTCGTCGCTGAACTCCATTAGCTCTGTGGCGTAACCCTGCTGCCGTGTTTTCTCTATCTCCCGGTGCAGATCCTCGTTCTCCACTATCGTATTGACCGTACGCCTCTCCCGGGGAACCGCTTCGATCAGGCGATGCCGTTCCTCCGGTTCAAGCCAGGCGAGGAAGTTCTTTCCCGACGCGCAGGAATGGATCGGATACGTGTAGGTAACATCCGGATTGAGCGACAACGGATTGTTGCTTTTCACCTCCTCGATCGCGATCACCATATGCCCGTACAGGACCGTAAGGTAGACGTTCTCGTTTACGGCCCGGCATAAGTCCACCATAAGCGGCTTCGCGATCTCCCGGAGGTCCTGGCTCAGAGGTACGCGGCTGCCGAGTTTGAACACCTTGAACGTCAGCCGGTACCCGCGATTCTCCTCTCGGGTGACGTAGCCAATCTCGATCAGCGTCGTCAACAGACGGTGAACGTTGGTCCTCGTCAGGCCCAGACGCGAGGCGATCTCCGCCGGTTTAACCGGTTGATTGGTGCTGATAAACTCCAGAACGTGAAACGCCTTCAGAACCGTCGTCGTGGGTTTATACGTAGCTGTATTACTATTTGAACCAATGTTAGTATGTTGCAACACTAGGGCAATTGTCGCCCGGTCGGTTTCATTTGTCAAGAAAAAGAGAACATCCGGGATGGAAGGAACTGTTATCGATTCCGCATGTTTCCGGAAATCGTCTCCGCGGCGGCTTTCAGGCGGGGTAGAAGCATGGGGATCACCTCGGCGGTGAGTCGATCCTCCGGGCCGGAAATACTGATGCCCGATATTGCCAGTCCGTTCTCGTCAAGGATTGGTGTCGCCAGGCAGCGCACCTCCAGAGCAAGCTCCTGCTGGTCCACAGCGTAACCGCGGGCACGCACTTTGTCGATTTCGGCCCGGAGCGCTTCGATGGTGCCAATAGTATTGGGCGTGAACGTGGAAAGCTTCAGCCGGGTCAGCACATCCTCCCGCTCGTGCTCGTTACAGAACGCCAGAAGCACTTTACCCACGGAGGTACAGTGGAGCGGTTCCGACTCTCCTACGGATCGGTCCAGTTGCAGGTGCGTGGCAGGGGTAGCCTTGTCTACGTACAGGACCTGGTCGTCGTACAAGACCCCGTGGTTTACCGTGAATCCCGTATCATGAGATAGCTGCAACAGCTCCCGTCGGGCGCTGTCGATCAGGTTATGGCTGTGGGGTACGGAGTTGCCGATCTCGAAGAGGTGGAACGTCAGGCGATACGTTCCGTCCGGCAGGCGCCCCACGTAGTTGAGCAGCTCCAGGGTATAGAGCATGCGATGAACCGTAGACCGGTTCAGTTCCAGGTCCACCGCGAGATCACGGGGTAATACCCGGCCTCGATCGCCGATATATTCCAGTATTTTCGCGGCGGTAACCACGGTGCTTGCCACGGGGCCTCTGTGCTCGTCGGTCTGTGTCATAATCGACCTTCCTGTCGTCCCGCCATTATACAAACGATTCCCGAACTTGCCAGAAGAACGAGACCAGTTCCCAGAAAAACCGGGGCCATACTGAACTGCGCGGATAACGTTCCGAAGAGAAAGATTCCCACGGCAAACCCGCCGTCGATCCAGCTTTCCTGCAGAGAGAGCGCCGTCGCGCGGAGGTCCCGGCGTGTACTGTCCACGACCCAGGCGATGAATACCGAGAGTCCCGCGTTGAAACCGATCCCTGTCAAAGCCGCGCTCAGCAGGAATACCGGCCAGGGAGCGTAATCGATCAGGAACAGTATGGCCAGGCCGGCGCCGATCGAGAAAAATATCGGAAGAATCATCGTTGCTCGGCCGTGTCGATCCGAGAGGCGTCCCAGTACCACCGCGGTGATCGCACCGGACACCGCGTAGGCGACGAAGTACACCGCGGGATTGAAGAACCAGGGATTTCCGTAAGTTGTGACAAACGTATTTACGATGCCGCCGCCGATCGAGATGCCGAGTATCGCCGTATAGGCCGCCCGCAGATCACGAACGGTAAAAAGCGCCGCTATATCGGATGGGCGCACGCGAACCGGGGTGATCACGGGGTCACGGCGTCCCGAACGCAGGGACAGCACGAGCACGAACGAGATCGTGGATAGCGCAGCCATCACCAGGAAGAACGTAGTGAACCCGTATCGGTTGATCAGATTGTTCCCCGTAAAAGGGCCGAGAAGCGAGGCGATCGGCATGATCACGCGGTATGCACCGATCGCACTGCCGCGGTGTTCTTCCGGGGCGAGGTCAGCCACGAGGGAACTCGCCGACGAGAGGTAGGAGGCCATTCCGATCGCCTGGTATACACGGACCAGGGCCATAACGGTCAGGTTTGGTGCGTAAAGCAGCAGAATGTTGGCGGAAGCAAACGCGAACGCTCCCACAGCGAGAGCGAGCCGACGCCCATGAACATCCGCCAGTGGTCCGAAATAGAAGCGAAGGATCACTGCGGAGACCGCAAAGATCGTCGTGTGCAGTCCCACGGTAAACGTGTCGCCTCCCCGGTACTGTATGTACAGCGGCACCAGGGAGAACGACACGAGCACCTGGCTCAGAATGAAGAGGGAGGCGAGAAACACTCTGACCATGTCCGGCTGGAGCAGCACGGCTCGCAGGCCAGGCGTCGGGGCTCCCTCCTCGCATTTCATCGGCGGCTCCGGGTTATCCGGTCTTTTTCATGGACGCCAGGATTTCACGGTACAGCTCCGGGATCTTGTCCAGGTCGATGGCGGCAAAGGCCACGCGCAGGTACCGGTCCTCTATCGAGATCGTACCGATCCCTTTCTCGTGGAGGAGCTTCAGGCGAAGCGCTTCGGCGCCACCCTCCAACAGTTCAAACGCCATGAAGTACCCGGAGTTGAAGGGGAGTACCCGGACATTCGCAGGTAGTTCCGCGGATGCCAGAATCTCTTTTACCGCCAGGTATCGCTTCTTGAGCTCATCAAACGCGAGCTGTTTCTCCTGCTGGTACGTCTCGCTCTTGATCGCGTGAATCATCAGGCTCTGCCCGGGACGACTGCAGTTGGAAACCGCAGCTCGGATCGCGCCCATGCCTTTCTTGACCAGAGCTTCGTACTGCTCGGTGGTTGCTCCGCCGGCGGAGAACGTGATGAACCCAACCCGGAAACCCCAGGTGAGGTCTTCCTTGGTTCCCCCGTCGACCTTTGCAGCCAGGATATTCGGGTGCACATCGGCGAGCTCGTTGAAGAGCGAAGAGGTGTAGGTTCCCGGTTCGTAGAAGAGGCCGAAGTAGGCGTCGTCATGAATCACCAGTAGTTTAATGCCCTCGTCGGCGATCGCCAGAAGCCGGTCGCGCAGCGCCGCTGCTTCCTGTTGCGTGGGAGAGTATCCTGTAGGATTGTTGGGGAAATTGAGGATCAGCGTTGCCCGTCCGTTGTGGACCGACTCGCGCACCGTCGTTTCCAGTGCATCAAGATCCAGGCCCGGTGCACCGTCGCCCTTCTTGAAAAGCGGGAACGTGGCCAGCGTTCCCTGACGGCGACCGGCGACGATCAGGCGGTAGTTCCCCCAGAACATGTCCGCTACGACCACCGGAGCGCCTACCTCGACGAACATATCCGCCAGGACCGAGATACCCGCGGTCAGTCCCGGTACGACCAGCGGAAGAGATACGTTCTTGTCCGCTATCGCCGGGTTCTTCCGGATGATCTGCTCCTTCCAGAGCTTGCGCAACTCCGGGACGCCGCCGGTGGGAGCGTAGGAGTAGATCTCCTCGGGCTGCAGGTTGGCAAGGTGGCGGTGTACCGAGGGCAGGAACATCGGTTGTCCCCCGGAGTACGCCATGCCGACCGTAGCGTTGAAGCGGTGGGCGTGCTCTTTTGCTTCGGCGGACTGGGAAATTATTCCCTTGGGAAAGTAAAATCGCTTTCCGAAGTCCGAAAGCAGGTCCATGATCACGCTGCCTTCCAGAATCTCGTTCAATTCCCGCGCAAGCGGCGGAATCTCGTTTTTCATCGTTTATTCCTCCTGAGATGAATTGGTCAACCGACTATATTCAGCTTTATTAGGCCGTCGTATATGAACTGTATCGCCAGGGCCGAGAGAATCAGTCCCATCAAACGCTGGATCACCGATACCCCGGTCTCCCGAAGAACACGGAGTATTACCGTGCTCGCGGACATTGTGATAAAGCATACGAACAGTGCTACCGCTACCGCGAGGAGAAGAATCCCCGCGGTGAAATAGGTATCCGTGGACTCCACCGAGAATATCAGGATCGTGGTGATCGTACCGGGGCCGGACAGTATCGGAACCGCCAGGGGAAAGACGCTGTAATCTTCCCGGGGCTCCGACTCCCGGCGGGAGGTTTTTGTGCGCTGTCGATGCCCCAGGAGCAAGTCCAGTGAGATTATGAAAAAGAGAATGCCTCCGGCAATGAAAAACGACCCCGGCAGGATGCCGAGAAAGGTGAGAATCGTCTCTCCGGCGACGATGAAGAACGCCAGAATAAAGAACGCCACCAGGAGGGATTTCACTTTGGTCTTCCGGCGACGCTCCCGCTCCATCCCGTCGGTGAGAGAGAGAAAGATCGGGATCAGGCCGATCGGATCAATGAGAATGAGAACGGTGAGAAAGACGGTGAAGACCTGGGCGAACACGCGATCCACGATAGACCAAGGTATGTCCGTCGTCAACTCCCGGTTTCATTGCGCGGTGATCGCTGCGGGAGTATACTGAAACGTGTCGATGATTTGAGTCTTGAAAACAGGAGAGGAAGAATGGAACTCCAGCACAAAGAGATCCCGGTAGAGTTTCTGCAACGGTTACCGGAAGGCATCAAGATCGTGAAACGCCATGGGAAAGAGTTCATGGTAGTGGAGAGCGTCTTCGGGCCCAACGGCGAGGACCTGGTATCCCGTTCGGTACATATCCATGGTGAACCGACGTTGCGACTGGGTGTGACGATCGGTAACCGAACGGGGATGATCTTCGTTGATTCGTTCTGGGGAAGTCACGCGAAGCTTTATAGTTTCGTTCCGGACGACGCCCACGAAAACGCCGAAGTGAATGCGTTTGTTCCGGAAACAGGGGCTTCGCTCATGGCGGATCGGGAATGTGATATCCAGGGATGCGATTGCAAGCGATCGATCCTGCTCAATCTACCGGACGGCCGGAGCAAGGTCTATGTCTGCGCCCGCCTGGGTTGTCCCGGACACTCGATCGATCTGGCGGATATGCCGTCGGAGGTAGCGAAGTCGGTGGGAAGTATAAACTTCTTTGGTGTCGGCAGCCTGGATGAATCGTGGTTTGACGAATTCTGAAACCGGTGACACCATACGGCAGCTGGAACTGATCTTTGACTCCACTCACGATGGGATCATAGCGGTAGACCGCGAGGAGCGGATTACGCTCTTCAATCGCGCCGCGGAGGAGATCATCCGGTGCCGTGCCTCCGACTCGATCGGTCGCCGGATCCGGGACGTTGTCCCTTCCACGCGTCTGCCCGTGGTACTCGCCACGGGAAAAGCGGAGCTCAACTGGAAGCACGCTTTGGATCACACCAGCATCATTACGACACGGATACCGATGGTGGATGACGCCGGCGATACTGTTGGTGCGTTCGCGGTATTCCGGGACGTGACGCACGTGGTGGAACTGGCCGAGGAGGTAACCAACCTCCGGGAAATGCGCATCATGTGGGAGGCGATCTTCAATTCCACGCAGGATGCGATCTCCGTGGTAGACGCGAACGGCATACAGGTCTCGGTAAATCCCGCCTATACGCGCGTAACGGGGTTTCCCGAGGATGGGGTTATCGGCCAGCCCTGCACGGTAGACATCGCCGAGGGAGAGAGCATCCACCTTCGGGTGCTGTCCACGAAGAAGCCGATTACCGGGGTGCGGCTTAAAGTGGGACCGCACGGCAAGGAGGTGATCGTCGACGCGGCACCGATCGTCGTGAATGGTGAGGTCCGGGGCAGCGTCGCCGTGATCAAGGACCTGTCGGAGATTCTGCGACTTACCTCGGAACTCCGTCGGGCGCAGCAACTGATCCGGAAGCTGGAAGCCCGGTACGAGTTTGAGGATCTCGTGGGAAAAGAACCGGTATTCCAGCACGCCATGGAAAAAGCACGGGTTGCCGCCACCGTACCCGCCACGGTATTGCTACAGGGGGAGAGTGGAACTGGAAAGGAACTGCTCGCCCACGCGATCCACAACGCCAGTGACCGCTACGCGGCCAAGTTCGTTCGGGTCAACTGCGCCTCCCTGAGCGAGGGAGTTCTGGAGAGCGAACTTTTCGGCTACGAAGACGGCGCGTTTACGGGTGCCCGGAAGGGCGGAAAGATCGGTCTCTTTGAGGAAGCCCACGGGGGTACGATCTTTCTTGACGAGATCGGGCTGATGGGACTCTCCACGCAGGCAAAACTGCTCCGGGTTCTGCAGGAAGGCGAGGTGCGTCGTGTCGGGGGAACCACCACCACGCCGATCGACGTTCGGGTGGTGGCCGCCACCAACGTGGATCTGCTCCAGGCGATGCAGGAAGGACAGTTCCGGGAAGACCTGTACTACCGACTCAACGTAATCCCCGTGGAGATTCCCGCACTGCGGGAACACCGCGCCGACATTCCACTGCTCGCGTCCCACTTCATCAAGCGGATAAACCAGGAGTACGGACGTGCCGTTTCCGGTATCGCGCCGCAGGCAATGAGCCGCCTGATGAGCTACAGCTGGCCGGGAAACGCCCGGGAGCTGGAGAACGTGTTGCGCCAGGCGATCATAAACATGGGGGTCTACGAGGCGATCATCGGCGAAAACCATTTGCCGGCTCTGCCCCGCGACCGAGAACCGTCGGGTCTCGGTGCGGGCCCGGGATGCGCCGACCCGGAGGAACCGGGGATCGCGCCCCTCCGAGAGGTGCTCTCGGAACGGGAGGCGCGTCACATCGCCCGAGCGCTGGAACTCTGTGGCGGAAATCGCACGCACACCGCGGAAAGACTGGGGATATCCGTCCGCAGTCTGCAATACAAGATCAGAGAACACGGACTGGGCCGCAATTAATTGCGCTATTTGCCATTGAAGTGCAAGATGCTGCGCGCAAAATATTTCGCAACTCGCTACGGATTGAGAAATGTGAGCGGCGGATACCGGGCTCATACAGAAACCGGCGCAGCGTTAAAAACTGACAGAAACAGTATAAATTAACCAACTGTCTATAACGCAAATGGTTACGACGCCGGATGATTCTGTGGTTCTGAACGTATAGGGAGAACCGGTAGAAACCGGGCGGTGATTTCTCCGGCGACGACTTTGGCACGGAAATTGCTCATAGTTTATCGTTATGAGTGAATCGCAACGTGATTACACGATACTTGTGATTAATCCCGGGTCGACCTCGACCAAAACCGCGGTCTTCCGGAACGACCGTAGCGTCTTTGAGTTGAACATCCACCATCCTACGGAAGAACTCGAGCAGTATCCCCGCATGAGCGACCAGTACCCGCCGAGAATGGAGGCGATCCTGAAAGCTCTGGACGACGCCGGTATCGGAGTAGATAGTCTGGACGCCGTGGTGGGTCGAGGCGGGCTCATTCACCCCGTCCAGGGCGGGACGTACGCGGTGAACGAGCTGATGCTGGAAGATCTCCGCGTGGGTGTTCTCGGGGAGCATGCCTCCAACCTGGGCGGGATCATCGCCTGGGAGATCGCTCGGAAACGGGGAATCCCCAGTTTTATCGTGGATCCTGTCGTAGTGGACGAGCTGGACACGCCGGCGCGGTATTCGGGAGTGCCGGAACTGCCGCGACAGAGCATCTTTCACGCACTTAATCAGAAAGCAGTAGCCCGTCGTGCCGCCGCGTCCAGGGGCGGTCGGTACGAGGATTATAACTTCATCATTGTTCACCTCGGCGGGGGAATAACCGTGGGCGCCCACAGGAAAGGCCGCGTCGTGGACGTGAACGACGGACTCAACGGTGAGGGTCCGTTCACCCCGGAGCGCAGCGGAGCGATTCCGGCGTTGCCGTTGGTGAAGATGTGCTTCTCCGGAGATTACACTCAGTCCGAGATCAGGAAAAAGATAAAAGGTCACGGTGGGCTCGTAGCGTATCTTGGTTCCAACGACGGGAGAGAGATCGCCCGACGGGTCGACGCCGGCGACGATGTTGCCCGGGAGGTATTTCACGCGATGGCGTACCAGGTAGCCAAGGAAGTCGGAGCAATGGCTGCCGTCCTGGAAGGCGCGGTCCACGCGATCCTCGTCACCGGCGGACTTGCGTACAACGAACAGTTCTGTCGATGGATCGAGAAACGAGTCGCTTTTATCGCACCGGTGGAACGACACCCCGGTGAAGGAGAGATGATCGCTCTGGCGGAAGGCGCGCTCCGCGTTCTCATGGGTGAGGACAAACCCCGGGAGTACCGGGGAGCTCTGGAGTGACAACGATGAACGGCATAAACGGTGACGGACCGGGCAAGCGTGTAACGATCGTTACCGGCCACTACGGGAGCGGCAAGAGCGAGTTCTCCGTTAATCTGGCGCTACGCTATCGGGCAGAACTGTCATCCGGCGGGAACGGACACGCCCCGGCGGAGGACACAGCGAACGAATTAACCGTGGCCCTCGCCGACGTGGACGTGGTAAATCCCTATTTCCGTTCGCGGGAACAGCGGGCACTCCTGGAATCCCATGGTATCCGGGTGGTGGGTAACCAGCTTGGAATCGACAGTGGAGTGGATCTCCCCTCGGTATCACCCGAGGTTTACAGCCTGGTGCGTGACAAATACGTCCGGTTGATCCTGGACACCGGCGGAGATCCCGTGGGGGCGCGTCTCCTGGGAACGGTTCGCCGACTCCTGGATCCGTTCGATTCGGAAGTACTCTGCGTGGTGAACGGCTCACGGCCGGAAACATCCGACGCGGAGCGCGCGATAGCGATGATTCGGAGTATCGAAGCGGCAGCGGGTCTCGCCGTGACGGGGCTGGTGAACAATACCCACATGCTGGAGCACACGGGACGGGATCATATCCTCGAGGGAGACCGCTTGTGCCGGGAGATCCGCGAACGCACGGAGATTCCCGTGCGGTACGTTGGAGTCCCCCGGTGGGTCGAGCTGGACAACGACGAAGTAGCGGGTCGGATGATTCCGATCGAGATGTACCTGCGGGAAAGCTGGATGGTTACCCCCTGAGGGTGAAAGAGGGAGGAATTATGGCACGAGTACAGGGATCTGTTTCCTTTGATACGGATAGGTGCAAAGGGTGTGAGCTCTGCACCACGGTATGCCCGGTGGATATCATCGTGATCGATACCCGGCGGATCAACAAAAAAGGGTACAACCCCGCCACGGTTACCGATCCGGGTAAGTGTATTGCCTGCGGCAACTGCGCGATGATCTGCCCGGACCTGGTTATCCGGGTCGAACGAGTAGCGTGAGGAGTTCAGTATGAGTGGAAAAGTACTGATGAAGGGAAACGAAGCGATCAGCCAGGCGGCGATTCAGGGAGGATGTCGGTATTTCTTTGGCTATCCCATCACGCCGCAGAATGAGATCCCGGAATATATGTCCCGGGAACTGCCGAAGGCGGGAGGCTGCTTTGTCCAGGCGGAGAGCGAGGTTTCCGCGATCAACATGGTGTACGGAGCCGGTGGCGCGGGAGCGCGGGTGATGACCTCCTCCTCGTCTCCGGGCATCGCTCTCAAGCAGGAGGGAATAAGCTATATCGCCGGGAGCGAGATCCCCTGCGTGATAGTGAATATCATGCGCGGTGGTCCGGGGCTCGGGGGTATCCAGCCGTCGCAGGGAGATTACTACCAGACCACCCGTGGTGGCGGTAACGGTGACTATTCGATGATCGCCTACGCGCCGGCCAATATTCAGGAAGCGGTCGACCTGACCGCGGAGGCATTCGAGGTAGCCGATTATTACCGCAATCCCGTAATGGTGGTCGGTGACGGTATGATCGGTCAGATGATGGAGCCGGTGGAGTTTCGCGAACCGGCGCGCCGCAAACAACCTCCCAAGACGTGGGCAACCACGGGAACCGAAGGCAAGCGGAAACCCAACGTGATCAGTTCACTCCACCTGGATCCGGCGGATCTGGAGAAACATAACGTCCACCTGCAGGAGAAGTTCCGAAGGATGCGCGAGAACGAGTGCAGGTTCGAGACACTTCACGTGGAGGACGCGGAGATCGTTCTTGTAGCGTACGGGACATCGTCACGGATCGCCCGGAACGCAGTAGCGGACCTCCGGGAGGAAGGGATAAAAGCGGGATTAATCCGGCCGATAACTATCTGGCCGTTTCCCGACGCGCCCTTTGAGGCGCTTGGTGATTCCGTCCGGGTCGTGCTGGCGGTGGAACTGAGTTGTGGCCAGATGGTGGACGACGTACGGCTTGCGGTCAACGGCCGGTTTCCGGTGCGTTTCTTCGGACGCTCCGGAGGCATGGTTTTCTCGCAGCAGGAAGTCACCGATGCGAGCCGGAAGGCGCTGAAGGAGGTGCAGTAATGCCGGTAGTATTTGAACGAACCAAGGGATTGACCGAGAAGGAATTCCATTACTGTCCGGGGTGTACCCACGGCATAATTCACCGTCTCGTAGGCGAAACACTTGTAGAAATGGATCTCCTGGGAGACACGATCGGTGTTGCTCCCGTGGGATGCGCAGTCCTGGCGTACCAGTACTTCAACTGTGACATGCACGAGGCCGCGCATGGCCGCGCTCCCGCGATGGCTACCGGCGTGAAGAGGGTTCTGCCGGAGAAGACGGTTTTCACGTACCAGGGCGACGGCGATCTGGCCTCGATCGGAACCGCGGAGATCGTACACGCCGCGCACCGGGGGGAGAACATAACAGTTATCTTTGTCAACAACGCGATCTACGGGATGACCGGTGGTCAGATGGCGCCGACCACGATGGTGGGGCAGCGTACTACCACCTCGCCCCTGGGACGGGACCCGCGCCTGGCGGGGCAACCGATCCGCGTATCGGAGATGCTCGCAACGATTACCGGTGCAGCCTTTGTGGAACGGGTATCGGTACACAATCCCGCCCACATCCGGAAAGCAAAGAAAGCGATCCGTTCTGCATTTGAGTGTCAGACGAAGAAGGCGGGCTTCTCGATCGTAGAGGTTCTCTCCACGTGTCCCACCAACTGGGGTATGTCGCCCTTGGACTCACTGGACTGGCTCAAGGAAACGATGATGCCCTACTATCCACTGGGTAATTTCCGGCATCCCGAGAAGGAGGCAGGTAACGATGCGTGAAAAGAGACACGAGCAGATAATCTGCGCCGGCTTTGGTGGCCAGGGCGTGATGCTGATGGGCCGTCTCATCGCCGCGGTGGCGATGCGCGGCGGCATGGAGGTATCCTGGCTGCCCTCTTACGGCCCGGAGATGCGTGGTGGAACCGCCAACTGCCAGGTGGTAATCTCCGACTCTCCGATCGGATCGCCGGTGATCTCCAGGAATGCCGATACGGTACTCGCCATGAACCTTCCGTCCATGCGCAAGTTTGAGGGAGAACTGGTACCGCAGGGACTGATGATCTACAACAGTTCGCTGATCGAGACCGCGCCGGATCGGGAGGATATCAGGCTTGCGCCGATTCCCGCCAACGAGATCGCCAACGAGATCGGCAACCTGAAAGCAGCCAACATCGTGATGCTCGGCGCGTACGCCGAGCTGAAGGGATTGCTCGACCCGGAGGAGATCCTGAACGTTCTGGAGGAGACCTTCGGCGCCGCAAAGAGTCAGTTTATTCCGATCAACCGGAAAGCACTCGAACGGGGCGTGGAAGCGGGCAAAGCGGTTCACGCAGCGGTGTAGCTGGAGCAAGGCGGAAACGGTATGGCAGATCTTAAGACCGAATCCCGGTTTGACGGGATGCGCGCCGACGCACGGTCGGCCGGTTCGGGCCGGGTTGCTGTTGCCTGGCCTCATGACGAAGAGGCGGTCGGCTCGATACTGGCCGCGGCGCGGCAGGGGCTGGCCGTGCCCGTCCTGGTGGGGGATCGCTCCAGGATCGAGGACGCGGTCGCCCGGACCGGAGAATCGATCGGTGACGCTCAGGTAGTCGCGGCGCACTCGCCGGAGGAAGCGGCGCGCCGGGCGGTAGCGCTCGTGCGCGGTGGCGACGCGGATGTGGTCATGAAGGGATCGCTGGAAACCGCAGCGCTGCTCAAGGCGGTACTCGATGCAGACGAGGGCCTGCGGACCGGCCGCGTTCTCAGTCACGTAGCGGCGTTTGCGGTGCGGGATTATCCCCGGATCCTGCTGGTGACCGACGCGGCAATGAATATCGCTCCCACGGTGGAGCAGAAACAGGAGATCATTCTCAACGCCGTGGAGGTTGCACACGCCCTGGAGGTACCGGAACCGTGCGTAGCGATGCTGTGTGCCAAGGAAAAGGTGGAACCCCGGATGCTCGCCACCGTCGAGGCGGGGGAGTTGCAGGAGCGCTGGAAAAACGGCGAGATCCCGGGATGTATCGTGAGCGGACCTCTGGCGCTGGACAACGCTGTAAGCTCCCGGGCGGCCGAGTTGAAAGGCATCGATGATCCCGTAGCGGGCCGGGCGGATATTCTGGTAGCGCCCGACATCGAAGCGGGTAACATCCTCTACAAGGCGCTCGCTTTTCTTGCGGGAGCCGAGAACGCGGGCATCATCCTGGGCGCGACTGCGCCGATCGTGCTTACCTCCCGGGCGGACTCGCTGCAGTCCCGGGTCGACTCGATCGCCCTGGCGACGCTGCACGCCCGGTATCGCGCCCGGATCAGCGAGGACAGTTCCCGATAGGGCGAACTGGAACTGTGCCAATGTGCACAAGCGGCCACGGGCGGCGCGCGTCCGCTCGGTTTAAGTCCGTCCTTCAGCCCGGGCGTCGTGGCAGGTCGATCTCCCGCATGAAGTCCACCGTTACCTGGATATCGTCGTAGAGCAGTCGGTCCCGCTGGAGGTGCGGAACGATCTCCCGGTACCGGGATCGCAGATCCTCGATATAGGGAGAACTCTTCAGGGGACTCCGGTAGTCGAGCGCCTGCATAGCGGTCATGAACTCCACGGCGAGAACCTTCTCGATATTATAGACGATCTTGTACGCCTTCACTACCGCGTTAGCCCCCATGCTCACGTGGTCTTCCTGTCCCGCCGAGGAGGTGATGCTGTCCACCGAAGCCGGTGTAGCGAGCTGCTTGTTCATACTTGTGATCGCGGCCGCGGTATATTGCGGAATCATAAGCCCGGAGTTGAGACCGGAGTGCTCGATCAGAAACCGTGGAAGTTCGCGATTACCCGAGACGAGCTGAAAGGTGCGACGCTCCGAGATGCTTGCAAGCTCGGACATCGCGATCGCCAGGTAGTCGATCGCCAGGGCCAGAGGTTCCCCGTGAAAGTTGCCGCCCGAGAGGATGAGATCTTCCTCTTCAAAGATCAGGGGATTGTCCGTGACGGAGTTGATCTCAACCTCAAAAACCTGTTCCACGTGGTCCAGAGCGTTGTTTACCGCGCCGTGGACCTGGGGCACGCAGCGGAAGGAGTAGGGGTCCTGCACGTTGTGTTTCGGCTGATCCGTTATCTCGCTGCCCTGGAGAAAGCGGAGTACGTCCGCGGCGGCTTCCAATTGGCCTTTATGCGGACGGACGCGCTGGATCGCCGGGTGAAAGGGATCGGTGGAGGCGTTGAACGCGTCGATCGATATCGCGGCGGTTAGATCCGCCAGGCGCGTAACCCGGCGCGATTCCAGGATCGACCAGCACCCCCAGGCGCTCATGAACTGTGTGCCGTTGAGCAGCGCCAGTCCTTCTTTTGCTTTGAGGGTAACAGGAGAGATGCCGAGCTGGTCGAACACCGTTTCAGTCGGGCGTTTTTCGCCGTTGTAACGCACCGTACCCCGACCGATCAGAGGCAGCGTCAGATGAGCCAGGGGAGCCAGGTCCCCGGAGGCTCCCAGGGATCCCACCTCCCACACCACGGGGAATATGTTTCGGTTGTAGAGTTCTACCAGTTTTTCCACCGTCTCCAGGCGAACGCCGGAGAAACCGAGCCCGAGGGAACGGATCTTGAGAAAGACCATGAGTCGCACGACTTCCGGCAGCACTTCTTCACCCATGCCGCAAGCGTGAGAGAGCACCAGGTTCTCCTGCAGGTGGTCGAGTTCGTCCCGCGAGATCTTTACGTTGCAGAGCGATCCGAAACCGGTGTTGATACCGTAAAACCGGGCCTCCGGGTCGGCGATCTTTCGCTCCAGGTATCGCCGGTTGGCGACGATCCGGCGTTTCATTTCCGCCGGCACGTCGATCGTGAAGTCCCTCGTCAGGACGGACCTGAGCTGTCTCATCTCCAGGTATTCCAAGCCTACCAGTGTGTTCATTGATCCTCCCGGGGTTAGATTATCACGATATTTTTGTGCTATGCGCTAATTCTTGTGCATTTTGATACGGACACATGGTATAATACACGCGCATGCGGCTCGACGGTGTAAACGAGAAACGTCAGTCCAGGCTCCTTGAGTTGTTTCGGGAGCGGCAATGTGAGGTTCTCTTTGATAATATCGGCGACGCCATAGTTCTGGCCGATACCGACCGTGCGGTCGTTGACTGCAACCGCGCGTTTACGAAGCTCCTCGGATACACTCCGGAAGAAATCCGCGGACAGTCCACCAGGGTGCTCTTCGACCGGGAGGAGGATTTCCGTTCCCTGGGAAGCCGGATTCGCAAGGACGACAGCGCCGAGAGTTTTTTCCACGAGATAGTCTATCGTTGCCGCGACGGAAGCACTTTTAACGGGGAGAAGCGGATTCATCCGATCTACGACGGCAATGGTGATTTAGTGGGGTTTATGGGAATCATCCGGGACGTGACGGAGCGTAAAGTCGCGGAACGTCGGATCCAGGACCTCCTGACGGAGAAGGAAGCGCTCCTGCAGGAAGTACACCACCGTGTAAAGAACAACATGAGTTCAGTTGCGAGCCTCCTCTCGTTGCAGGCGGAGACCGTGGAGGATGCCGCCACGTCCACGGCGTTAATCGAAGCGCGGAGCCGCTTGCAGAGCATGGAAGTCCTTTACGACAAGCTGTACCGCGCGGAAAACATCGACGAGCTTTCCCTGGATTCGTACCTGCCCTCGCTGGTGAATGAGATCGTCCGGGTGCTCCCGACTCAGACTCGCATCGCGGTCCATACCCGGGTGGAGGATTGTCGCGTACCGGTAAAAGTCCTGTCGATTTTAGGGATAATTGCGAACGAGCTTGTTACGAACTCTATCAAACACGCGTTCACCGGTCGCGATGACGGGATGATCGAGGTGGACGCGGCCTGTCACGACGGGAAACGTGTGAAAGTGGTCGTTGGCGACGACGGGAAAGGCCTCCCGGAGTCGATCGGGATCGATTCCGGCGAGGGGTTCGGATTGACGCTGGTGAGCACGCTGGCCCGGCAGATTCACGGAACGATCAGCATCGAACGCGTCGGCGGTACGCAGTTTACTCTGACATTTCCATTTTACGACTGAAACGAGTACGATTCACGGTCCGTTGAAGTCCTCCCGACCTCCGGGTACTATACGGTAGAACATGATATAATCACTCAGAAAAACCAGGAGGTGCGATGCGTTTTATCACATATAACGCGAAGAATTTTCGCGAGATTGAGTATATTCGGTACCTGCCGCCCGATACGAGACGGGAAATCGATGTGGTATCCCGGGTTATCCCATTCAAGACCAACAACTACGTGGTGGATTACCTGATCGACTGGGAGAACTACGCCGACGACCCGATCTACATTCTGAACTTCCCCAATCGCCGGATGCTGACCGAAAATCAGTACGGACGGGTTGAACACGCAATGAGCGGCGATTATTCCGACCAGGAGATAATCGCTGTGATCAACCAGGTGAGACTGGAAATGAATCCTCACCCGGCAAAGCAGCAGAGCAATATCCCTGTTCTGGACGGGGAGAAGCTGGCCGGCGCACAACACAAGTACCGGGACGTGATCCTATTTTTTCCAAGCCAGGGGCAGACCTGTCACGCCCATTGTACGTTCTGTTTTCGCTGGCCCCAGTTCGTCAAGGATCTGGATCTCAAGTTTTCCATGCGCGAGATCGATCGGGTGATCGAGTACATCCGACGGAACGGTGAGATCCGGGAGATTCTCTTCACCGGGGGTGATCCCATGGTAATGAGCCCCGCGGAACTTTCCCGTTACGTGGACGCGATTCTCGCGGCAAAGATTCCTCACCTGCGGAATATACGTTTCGGGAGCAAATCCCTGGCGTATTGGCCCTTCACCTTTCTGTCGGAGTTCAACGAGGAAGCGGAGGATATGCTCGGAATCCTGCGCCGGATCGTGGAAAATGGAATGCACGTCTCCTTCATGGCGCACTTCAACCACCCGAACGAACTTGAAACTACCGTTGTCCGCCGGGCGGTGGCAGCTATCCGCGCTTCCGGAGTGGAGATCCGTACGCAGTCACCGATTCTCAATAATATTAACGCCGGCGCCGATATCTGGGCCGGTATGTGGCAAACCCAGGTCGAGCTCGGAATGATCCCGTACTATATGTTCGTGGAGCGCGAGACGGGACCTTACCAGTATTTCAGCCTGCCTCTGGCGCGCGTGTATGAGATGTTTACCGAGGCGGTCCGGGAGAGCGGGAGCTTTGCCAAGACGGTCACGGGCCCGGTAATGTCCGCCGCCCAGGGGAAGGTCCAGATCATGGGGATCGTCCGGAATCCCGCCACGGCGGAGCGATATTTCATGATGCAGTACGTACGCCATCGCGATTATCTGCGGACCTTCCGCCCGTTCTTCACGGAGTATAAAGAGGACGCTACATGGATCGATCAACTCCAGGAGATTCCGGCGGAGTCACAGATAGAAACCCGGGGTACACCGGTGGCGCGGGAGCGGTAGCCTATGGCGGACGACACGACGCTGAACATTCTCTACGGATCCCGTACCGGCAACGCCCGCGCCGCCGCCGATCTTGCCCGCGATTATGCTCGCCACCTGGGTCTCGCGGCGGAGCTGCACGATACGCGCTCCGTGGAAATCGATGAGTTTCTCACGTGGAAAAACGTACTCATTGCGGTCAGCACCCACGGGGAGGGGGACCCGCCGGCGGCGGTGGAGATGTTTTACCATGACCTGCACGACACCAACGGTCATTCCATGAAGGGGACCCGATTCGGGGTTCTTGCTCTGGGAGACAGCAGTTACAGCGACTTCTGCAAAACCGGAAACGATATCCGGACCCGGCTTCTTGAACTCGGCGCCGATGAAACGGTACCGCTAGTGGAATGCGATATCGACTTTGAAGAAAACGCCCGGCAGTGGGTGCGGCGATCCGTGGAGACGTTTCGGGAATTGCTTCCTCGTGAACGGGAAGCCGGCGACAAGCCTTTCGCGTTCGAACTCAAAACGGGGGATTCCGACTTTGAGAACGCGTTCTTTGCGCCCGTCCTGGAGAAGCGTCTCCTCACCGAACCGGACGCGGAGAAACGCACGATCCACCTCTCCCTGGACCTGGAAGGGTTTCCCGATTCTTACCTGCCGGGGGATTCCTTCGGTATTTATCTTCACAACCCTCGGTTCCTGGTTGATCGTTTGCTCCGGTCCGCCCGGTACGATCCATCCCACCCGGTGGAGACGCGGAACGGTCTGAAGATGCTCAAGGAAGCTCTCCTGGCGGAATACGAGCTCACGGTACTTACCCCGGTAGTAGTACGAGCCTACGCGGAACTCACCGGTGATCCCCGCCTGGTCGAGATCATCGCTGCTGAGGACCGTCTCGATGATTACTGCCGGAACCGGGACGTGGTGGACCTGGTGGAGTCGTTCCCGCCGCCGGAAGACCCGGAAGACCTGCTTTCCACGCTTCGCAAGCTCGCGCCGCGGCTCTTCTCTGCTGCGTCGATATACAACCCCGTGGATCCCCGGGTGGACCTGACGATCTCTCTCGTGGAGTACCCCGTGGATGACCGGTTGCACCGCGGCGTATGTTCCACCTACATCGCCGACCGTGTGGAGGAGGGCGATACCGTTCCGGTTTTCCTCGATCCCAACGAATCGTTCCGGTTGCCCCGGGACGATAATGCACCGGTTGTCATGGTTGCCACCGGCACGGGAATCGCGCCGTTCCGGGCGTTTCTGCAGGAACGGGAGCGTCGCGGCGCCTCCGGCGACAACTGGCTGTTCTTTGGAGATCGGCGGGAAGCGAGCGACTACCTGTACCGCCGGGACCTCGAAAGGCACCTGGAAAGTGGTCTGCTCACGCGTGTCGACACCGCATTTTCCCGGGATTCCGAGGAGAAAGTATACGTGCAGCATCGGCTCGAGGCGGCCGGCCGGGAGGTGTACCGGTGGCTTTCCGAGCGCGGTGCGTATATCTACCTCTGCGGAAACAAGCGGTCCATGGGGAAAGACGTAAAAGATACGCTGGAGAATATCCTGGCGCGCCAGGGAGGACTCTCCCGGGAACGCGCCGCGGAGTTTCTCCAGGAATTGCGGTCACAGAAACGGTACCAGATGGATCTGTACTGAGACGCA
>SLRR01000190.1 GCA_007130865.1 Spirochaeta sp.
ACGATCGGTGCTGTACGAACCGCTCCGGAGGACGTAGAACCTGCAAACATACGAGATGATGCGGCGAAACGGTAGCGTAAACTTTGGCGAAATGGTAGCGTAAATCGTGGCGGAATGGTAGTGTAGCGAGGGACGAAATGAACTACCAGCGACGTGTTGTCGACGATGAACTGGATGAGATTCTTCAGGAACTACCGGCGGTTGCACTGGAAGGTCCACGGGGCGTCGGAAAGACCGCGACAGCGCACGAACGGGCAAGGACGGCGGTTTATCTCGATGATCCGGTACAGCGGGCGATCGTTGAAGCCGATCCGCGTTATGTCCTCAAAGGGGATCCACCTGTCCTGATCGATGAATGGCAACGCGTTCCAACGATCTGGGATGCGGTCCGGCGGGCTGTGGACCGTGGGGCTCCGCCGGGAAGCTTCATTCTTACCGGCTCGTCCGGGCCCGCCACTGCTCCGTCTCATTCCGGGGCGGGACGTATCGTCCAGTTGCGAATGCGCCCCATGAACCTCTTTGAACGAGGATTGAGTTCTCCCTCCGTGAGCTTGATGCAACTCTTGGAGGGTGATGGTGTCGAAATCGGCGGGCAAACTGAGTTAACGCTGCAGGAATACGTGAATGAGCTGGTAGCTACCGGATTCCCCGGTATTCGTCCGCTTACGGGACGTGCTTTTCGTATGCAGATGGACGGCTATCTTCAACGGGTCATAGATACAGACTTCGAGGAACAGGGGGTTGTGGTGCGCCGTCGCGAGACGTTGTACCGCTGGTTGACAGCGTTTGCGGCGGCAACGGCGACCACCGCATCTTTTGAGAAAATTCGAGACGCCGCAACAGCAGGTCACGGAGAAAAACCCGCAAAGACGACAACACAGCCGTATCGTGACGTTCTTGAACGTCTCTGGTTGTTGGACGATCTCGCTGCATGGTTGCCGTCACGGAACCGGTTGCACCGTCTATCCCAGTCGCCCAAGCACCATCTGGCTGATCCGGGTCTCGCAGTCCGGCTGCTCGGACTCGATGCAACGGCTCTTCTATCGGGCAAGACCCAGGACCCGATCGTACCCAGGGACGGGGCGTTGCTTGGCAACCTCTTTGAATCACTGGTTACCCAGAGCGTACGCGTTTTTGCTCAGGCGGCGGAGGCGCGGGTTTACCATTTTCGCCAGCACAGTGGACGTCGGGAGGTGGATTGCATCGTCGAGCGCGGTGACGGTCGTGTGATCGCTATTGAGGTGAAGCTCAGCCCCGCAATCGACGATGAGGATGTTCGGAACCTCTTGTGGCTGCGCGATCAGCTGGGGGATAAGCTGATCGATTGTCTGGTCATTACAACTGGCCCCGCAGCGTATCGACGGAACGATGGAATTGCGGTTGTACCCGCAGCACTTCTGGGCAAATAGGCGTCCCGGTTTGCGATCGCGCTTATGCAGCGGCAAACTCGTGCTGTACGAACCGCTCCGGAGGACGTAGAATCGAGCGTGAGGAGTAATCTTATGAGCACGATCGTTCGATGGGGAGTTCTCGGAGCGGCAAAGATCGGCCGGGAACACCTGTGTCCGGCTATTCACCTGAGCGAGCGTGGGGTGTTTTCCGCGCTGGCGACGCGGTCGCGTGACAAAGCGCAGCCCTTCATGGACAGCTATCCCGGGCTGAAGGTGCACGAGAGTTACGATGCCCTTCTGGCGGATCCGGAGATCGACGCGGTGTATATCCCGCTACCCAACAACATGCACGTGGAATGGACGCAGAAAGCGCTCGACGCGGGTAAGCACGTTCTGTGCGAGAAACCGATCGCGCTCCAGGCGGGTGAGATTGATACGCTGATCGCCGCCCGGGATCGGACCGGCCTGGTTGCTGCAGAGGCGTTCATGGTGACGCACCACCCGCAATGGCATTTCGTGCGGGATCAGGTGCGCAGCGGCGCGATCGGACGCCTCCAGTTTGTGCAGGGGGCGTTCTCATTCGACAATGCCGCCGAACCGGACAATATCCGCAACCGCGCCGATGTGGGCGGCGGTGCGTTGCGGGATATCGGCGTGTATCCCTCCGTGACGACGCGGTTTGTAACGGGGCAGGAGCCGTTGAACGTTCAATCCGCGATCGAGTGGGACCGGGGTATCGACGCCACCGCCACAGTACTGGCACGGTTCCCGGACTTCACGCTGCAGTTCTACTGCTCCATGCGGCTCGGCGCCCGGCAGGAGATGGTGTTTCACGGAGATGAGGGCTTTGTCCGCGTGACCGCTCCCTTCAACGCCGGCCTTTACGACGGGGAGACGGTCGAGATCCGCCGCAATGATGGAATAACCACGACCAGACGGTTCCTCAACGCCCAGCACTACCTGCGGCAGATCGAGGCGTTCAACCGGAGCGTTCTCGACGGTGATCCCTTTCCCTGCACCCTGGAGTTCTCCCGGGACAACCAGGTGATGATCGATATGATCTACGCGGCCGCCGGTGGGGAGGGAGCCGGCGCATCGGCTTGAGCCGGTAGAGGAATACCCTGTGCAACGGATTCCCCGGATCCTGGCCGTCGTCTTTGGACTGCTGTTTATCGTGAGTCTCGTTTACTCGGTGCAGACGACGCTCTCGCTCTCCCGAACTGTTTCCTCCGCGGAAATGGACTCGGATTCCCGGGATCTGCACGTGGCGGTATTCATTCCGGAAGCCCCCGCTCAGTTTATCGATCGCGTGATTACCGGCGCCCGGGAAGCGGCGGCAGCACACGGTGTGGCGCTTACCGTACACGCGATCGACGCGGACGCGCTGGCGCTGCGCATGGCAAAGTATTCCGGGATCGACGGGGCAATTCTTTACCCGTCCATGGGGGAGGCCGAGACGCGGCGACGCCTGGACGAACTGCACCGCGCCGGTATTCCGGTGGTTCTGATCGAACACGGCGTAGCGGACGAGTCACCCTGGACGTTCGTGGGAACCAATAACTTTGACGTGGGCCGACGGATCGGCGAACTCGCGTCTGGTGGTGACGACCCCGCGCACCTGGCGGTGGTCTACAGCGAGAAATCGCCCGGCGTGATCGCCGAGAAAGAACTGGTGGAGCTGGGGATAAATACCGTTCTTGGGGCGCGGCTCGCGGCTCCGGTTATCCGGAAGTCCACCGGTCTCAACCCGCTGGACGCGGAAAACCTTACCTACCAGATACTGCGGACGATGCCCCACGTCAACACGATCGCGTTCACCGATACGGCGGACACGCTCGCGGCGATCCAGGTGATCATCGACCTGAACCTCGTGGGTACCGTCCGCGTGGTCGGTTTCGGGATCACCGAGACGATTCAGGATTACCTCGATCGCGGTATCCTGGTCGGTACGATCGTTGTCAATCCGGTGCGGATCGGGTCGGAAGCGGTGAAAGCCCTGAGCGGTCTGATCCGGGAAGGGCACTCGCCGGGGTACATCGACACCGGCGTTGAGATCATACGGGGGCGGCCGTGACCCGGTTCCGGAACTCTCTGCGAACGCGGTTGCTGCTCTCCTCCGTGGTGGGACTCGCGTTCATCATCGTCTCCACCACGTACGTTCTCTTCGCGACGCTGCGGTTTCAGCAGGTAGTGAACGACCAGTTCCGGATGGAGCGATACTTTCAGGACCTCCAGCGGGAGGTGGTCGCTATCCGGGAACCGCTGGTGGAGTACCTCTCAAGCCGATCCTCCGCGGCGCTGGCCAACCTGCTCGTGGAGGAGCAGATCCTTCGCAGTATGATTCCCGAGGAGCGTGCCGTCGCGGACGATCTCCTCACTCTTTCGAGTCGGGAGATCTTCTTTCTGCTGGAGTCGTACCTGGACATGATGCACGAGGCGATCGCCCTGAAGCGGGCTCGAGCGATCGAAGAATACACCGCGCTGTACGAGACGATGCACCAGCTCAATATGCACATCACTGAGCAGATCGACCGGGTCAGCCTTTACGGATTGCGCCGGGAGCTCACCAATTACGAACAGCTCCTGGAAACGTCACGGCAGCTGCTATTCTGGAACCTCTTTGTTCTGGTTTCCGCGTTCATGACCGCGGTGTTTCTCATTTTTATCGCGATCAAACGTATAACCGACCCGATGCAGCGTCTTGCACAGATGGCGGGCGAGCTCTCCTCGGGAAACTTTGACGTAGAGGATATACGCGTAAAGGCTGTTACCGAGGTGGGTACGGTGATCAGCGCGTTCAACACTATGAAGCACGATATCCGCCAGTACATCGCGGAGATCAACAAGCAGAAACAGATCGAACAGGGATACCTCGCGGAGAAAGTGCGGAACCTCAAGATGGAACAGTTGCTCAAGCGCATGGAGATGTACACCCTGCAGGCGCAGATGAACCCCCACTTCCTCTTCAACACGCTCAACACCGGTGTCCAGCTGGCGATCACCGAGGAGGCGGAACAGACCGCGGACTTCATGGAGAATCTTGCCAAGTTCTTCCGCCACAACATTCGCGTGCGGGACCTGGTGGTTCCTCTGCGCCACGAGATCGAGGGGCTCGAATCGTACCTCTATATTCTGCGCATTCGCTTTCCCCGTTCGCTGGAACTGACTCTGGAAGTTCCGGAGGAACTGCTCGACTCGTGCCGCGTACCTGCCCTGATCCTGCAGCCGCTGGTGGAGAACTCCGTGATTCATGCGTTCAAGGGGATCGACCGGAATGGAGCGATCGAGATCAGGGTTGGACGGGAAGAGGATGTGGTATTTCTCTCGGTGCGCGACAACGGCGTGGGGATTCCTGCGGCGGTAGCGGATCGACTGCTTCACCGCGATGCTCGCGACCCCGACCATACCTCCAAGGTTATGGGTTTGAAAAACGTGATACAGCGGCTGCATTTCTTCTTTCCAGCGCTGCCGGACGTGGTAGCGATCAATAGTGAGCCGAACGAAGGAACGGAGGTGCGGATCCGACTCGATACGAGGGTAGAAGCGTGTATTCCATCCTGATCGTCGACGACGAAGAACCGGTTCTGGAGAGTTATACCTACATGATCCGGAACGGCGATCTCGATCTCGAGGTGTGCGGTGCCGCCCGTTCCGGCAGCGAGGCGATAACGCTCGCCCGCGAGTCCCGTCCCGATATCGTAGTGATGGACATCGCGATGCCCGGCATGGACGGTCTGGACACGATTCGGGAGCTGCGGAAGATGTACCCGGATGCGCTCTACATCCTCTCCACCGCGTACGAACGCTTCGACCTCGCGCAACGGGCGATTCCACTGCGCGTCTTCGAATACCTGGTGAAACCGGTCTCGCGACGGCGGTTCCTGGAGACGATGATCCACGCCACGGAAGTCCTGGAGAAACGGCGGAAGGACGTCACTCCTGGTGAGGTGGGCCGGGATGAGGAAGATTTTTTACTCCTGCTCACGTGGAAAACGTTCGATCCGCAGGAATGGAACCGATACCGTGAAATGCTGCGGTTTTCCTCCGACTTCGGCCGGGTCCTGGTGATCGCACTTGACTACGTGCCGGAATCGCAGTCGCGCGAAGAAGCGCGGGCGCGGATTACCGGCAAACTCGAGCGGCGATTCCGCATTTTTTTCACGGATCATATGGGGTATCTCCTGTTGTTCATCCCGGAGACGACCGACACCGAGGAAGGACTCGACCGGTATGTACGAGAGAGCATTCGCCCTCTCGCGACGGAGAACCTTCGGTTCAGGGTCGGTCTTGGTGACAGGCGACAGTACAACGAGCTATACCTCTCCTACGAGCACGCTCTGCAGGAGATTGCCCGCGTCGCCGGGGACCCGGAACAGGAGGAAGACCGGTTCTTCCTGCAGATGCGTTACCTGGTTGCCCGGGCGCACGCCGATGGTGATCTCTGCGAACGGTGTCGCGAGCATTGTGAACGGGAGTTCGTACGGTTGCCATTTCCGGTTGCCCGGTCGCGCATGATCGTGCTCTTTACGCTCTTGCTGGAAGACCTGGCGGTCCGGTCCGGGCGGGAGCAGGCGGATCTCCTTCTCCGCCGTATCGGCGATCCCGCCCGCGCGATCACCGCGATCGAAAATCGCCGCGACTGGGACGCCTGGGCGGGTCGAGCGCTGCGCCTGTTGCTGGAGTACAGCACGAAGCTGTCCCTCGACAGGTATCCCGCGCCCCTGCGTTCCGCGATAGCGTACATCGACTCGGAGTTCCAGAGGGAGATCAACCTCAAGAGTCTCGCCGAGTACTGCAGCGTGTCGTCGGGATACCTTTCCCGATTATTCTCGGAGCACTTGAATACGACGTTCAACGACTATCTGAATAACACCAGGATAGAAGCGGCGGAACATTACCTGGTCGAGGGGAAGCTCTCGGTCAAGGAAATCGCCTACCGGACAGGATATAACGATCCCAACTACTTCAGCCGGATTTTCAAGAAATACAAGGGATTATCACCAACCTCCTATCTCTCGAGAAAGGGAGCCCATGCGGAATAGACGCAAAACGATGCTTGTACTCGGCCTGATCCTGGCAGGGGGTATCGCTACGATGATCGTTCTGATGGTCGCTAGCGGAAGATTGGCCGGCGGCGAGCCCGCGGATCGCGAAGAAGGGATCACGATCGGGTTTTCCGTGGCCACGGACACGTTCATCATCGAGCGCTGGAACAAGGATATCAAGATATTCACCAGCGCCGCCGGAGAACTCGGCGCGGATGTGATCCTCCAGATGTCCGCCGGTGGTACCCAGGCGCAGATCGACCAGATCCGTTTCCTCCTGGACCAGGATATCGACGTGCTGGTGATCCTGCCGCACGATACGGATATGCTTGCCGGCGTCGTCCGGATGGCCAACGAGAAACGGGTGCCGGTGATCAGCTACGACCGGTTGATCCAGGGAGTCCCGGTAACCGCGTACATCTCCTTTGACAACGAGGAAGTGGGAAGACTTTTTGGGCGGGCCCTCACGGCGGAAGTGCCTGTAGGAAACTACCTGATCGTTAACGGATCCGTGCGGGATGACAACAGTTACCGCGTCAACAGCGGGTTGTGGGAGGTCCTCGGTCCCTACGTCAATTCCGGACAGATCTCAATCGTGGACGAGATCTGGCTCGAGGCGTGGAGTTCCGATGAGGCCGCGGAACGGATTCGCGAGGTACTGGAGCGCACCACCGATATCGACGCGATATCTGCCGGCAACGACCAGATCGCCAACGCGGCGATCCAGCTTCTCGCGGAGCGACGCATGGCCGGTGAAGTTGCCGTGGTGGGACAGGATGCGGATCTGCTCTCCAGCCAACGAGTTGTGGAAGGGCTGCAGCTCATGACCGTGTACAAACCGATCCAGAGGCTGGCGACCCGTGCTGCCGAAGTGGCGGTAGGTATCGCCCGGGACAAGGTCCCCGCGCCGGATCGGTTTGAGGACAACAGCAGCGATACGCCGATACCGTTCTATATGGAGGCGCCTCGAGCGGTGTTCTCCTGGAATATGGACGAGACGATCATCCGCGACGGATTTCACAGCGCCGACGATGTGTACCGGACGACATCTGGACAAAATTGATGTCATCTATGTGCTGATTCGACAGCCGGAACGGGAAGGCTGTTCAACTCCGTGCGATTCATTGCACCATTTTCCTGTAGCGTCCGCGTACGGGCCGGGTGACAATCTGATACATCACACACAAAGGAGTGTTTTTATGAGACGAATTGTTGTATTGTCACTCGTTCTTCTACTCGCGGCGGGCATGGTATTTGCCGGCGGCCGGGGAGAAGCAGCCGGACTGGATATCGGTCTCGCGATGCCTGAGACGCACGTGGAACGCTGGCAGATGGACGGCGCTGCCCTTCTCGAAGGTGCGCAGCAAGCCGGTTACCGCGCGGAAGTCACCTACGGCGATGCCGACCAGGGACGCCAGAACCAGCAGATCCAGGACTTCATCACCAAGGGCGTCAAGCTGCTGATTATTGGAAACATCAACGAGGGCGTTAACTCCGTAGTCCGGGAAGCGGCCGAAGAGGGGATCATCGTGATCGCCTACGACCGGCTTATTACCGGATCCGACGCGTACGATTACTACATCACGTTTGACAACTTCCAGGTCGGTGTTTTTCAGGGACGCGCGATTGAAGAAGCACTTGATCTTCCCAACGTTTCCGCCTCTGATCCGAAGGTCATAACGCTGTTCGCGGGATCGCCCACGGACAACAACGCGAACTTTTTCTTTGATGGTGCGATGTCGGTGTTGCGACCCTACGTCGAGAGCGGAGCTCTTGAGATCGTCGGTCCCGCGCCGCTGCGCTCCTCGGATGCCGCATTCACCCGGATCGCCACTGAAAACTGGCGCGCCGACGTGGCCAAAGCGCGCATGGAGAACCTCCTGAGCGCCGACGCGCGCGACGTAGTGCTCGACGCTGTACTCGCTCCGAACGATACGCTCGCCCGGGCGATCATCGAAGCGCTCGCGGCGGACGCCAAGTACGACACCACCGAGAAGCTGCCCGTAGTTACCGGACAGGACGGTGAGATCGCGTCTGTTCAGGCTATCCGTGACGGTCGGCAGTACATGACGGTGTTCAAGGATACCCGCAACCTGGCGGCGGCGGCGATCCAGCTCGCGGACGCGCTGCTTTCCGGGCAGGATACCCCTGCGATCGACGGTGCACGGCTCGATACCGAGACATACGACACCGGTCTCAAGGTAGTGAACTCCTACCTCCTGGAACCGATCAACGTTACTGTGGACAACTATCGCGAGGTGATGATCGACAGCGGATACTACTCCGCGTCCGATATTGACTGACGGAACGTTTGACGTCACGATTTTTACGATATACCCCGGTCGGCCGGACGAGGCCGGGGTATTGGTTCTACGAGGACGGACGATGTGAGCGATTATATCCTGGAAGTCAGAAACGTAACCAAGGATTTTCCCGGTGTGCGAGCGCTGGACGATGTCAGTTTCCGGGTAAAAAAGGGCGAGATCCACGGAATCTGTGGTGAGAACGGTGCGGGTAAGTCCACCCTGATGAACGTAGTCAGCGGCGTGCTTCCGGTAGGCACCTACGAGGGAGAGGTTCTGATACATGGTCAGGAAGTCCACTTCCGCAGCGTGCGGGACAGTGAGAAAGTGGGCCTCACGATAATGCATCAGGAGCTGGCACTCAGCCCCTACCTTTCGATCTACGAGAACCTCTTTCTCGGCCACGCGGGGACCCGGTTCGGTATCATCAACTGGGACGATCTGCTGGCGCGATCGCGACCGTACCTGGGGCGGGTAGGCTTGAAGGACCGTCCCGAGACGGTGGTGAGCAAGCTCGGCGTCGGCAAGCAGCAGCTCGTGGAAATCGCGCGGGCGCTTTCCAAGAACACGGAGATTCTTATCCTGGACGAGCCCACGGCATCGCTCAACGACGAGGAGAGCGAGAAACTTCTGGAGCTGATCATGGAGCTTCGCAAGGAAGGGCTCACGTGCGTACTGATTTCCCACAAACTGAATGAAGTGCTGAAAGTAGCCGACTCGATCACGGTCTTGCGCGACGGCCGTTCGATTCAGACCTGGGATACCCACACCGACGAGGTCACGCGGGCGATGCTTATCAAAGGCATGGTCGGCCGGGACATGACGCATCTCTATCCCGAGAAGACGCCGAAGATCGGCGACACGGTGTTCGAGGTGAAAAACTGGACCGTGTACCACCCGGAATACCACGATATGAAGGTGGTGGACAACGCGTCGTTCCAACTTCGGAAGGGAGAGATTCTCGGATTCTGCGGTCCCATGGGTGCGGGCCGGACGGAACTTATGATGAGCCTCTTCGGACGATCCTACGGCTCCAGGTCGGAAGGCGAAGTCTACCATCATGGAGAGAAGGTGGAATTCGCCTCACCCCGGGACGCGATCCGCAAGGGGATCGGGTACGTCTCGGAAGACCGTAAGAGCCTGGGTCTCATCCTGATCCAGGACGTGAAGACCAACATCGCCAATTCCAGCCTGGACAAGCTCTCGCGATGGGGCGTGATGGACTCCTTCAAAGAGGTAGACGCCGCGGAACGTTACCGGAAGTCGCTCAATATCAAAACCCCCTCGATCACGCAGATGGTGCGGAACCTGAGCGGCGGGAACCAGCAGAAAGTAGTGCTGGCGCGGTGCCTCCTGGCGGAACCGGATATCTTTATCGTCGATGAACCGACCCGCGGTATCGACGTGGGAGCCAAGTACGAGATCTACACGATTCTGAACGAGCTGGCCGCGGCGGGTAAGAGTATCATCATGGTTACCTCGGAAATGCCCGAGGCGATAGGTATGGCGGATCGGATCTACGTTATGAACGAGGGAGAGATAAAAGGCTGCCTCGATCGTGACGAAGCAACCCAGGAAAAAATCATGCACATGGCATTGGAATGATAACCCGGAGAAAGCGATGACGGATATCAAGCATAAATCCCAGACAATACCTCTTCACCAGCTGATCAAGAACAACATCCGAAACTACTCGATGTTCATCATGCTGGTACTGATCTTCGCGGTGTTCTCGTTCTTCACAGGGGGGATTAACTTCTCTCCCCGGAACGTGTCGAACATCTTCATGCAGAACAGCTACATCCTGATCCTGGCGGCGGGGATGGTGCTGGTGATCATCGTGGGGAATATCGACCTCTCCGTGGGGTCTCTCGTGGCCTTTACCGGGGCTATCGCCGCGATGATCTACAATACGGGACTCAACCTGCCGATTACGGTGGTTCTGACGATGCTTGTCGGTGGGGTGATAGGGATCTGGCAGGGGTTCTGGATCGCCTTTGTGGGAATACCGGCGTTTATCGTGACCCTGGCGGGCCTCCTGATGTTCCGGGGACTCACCTACGTGATCACCAATGTTACACCGATATCGCTCCGGGACGAGGGATTCCGACAGATCACTTCCGGATTCATCTCGGTGGACGGGTTGCATATCGGTGGTCAGCACTACTTAGCCTGGCTCGTAGGTGCTATCATAGCGGTGCTCGTAGTGGTCGCCGCGGTCAGGGCGCGTCAGAACAAGATCAAGAAGGGATTCGAGATCCTTCCCATGTCCGCGTTTATCCTGAAGAACGCGTTCATCATAGGCATGATCGCGCTTCTGTCGTGGAAGTTCGCCGGGTTCCGCGGCGTACCGATCATCGTCGTGGTCCTGTCGGTTGTAGTGGGCATCCTGACGTTTGTCGCCAACCGGACCGTTATAGGCCGCTACATCTACGCCGTTGGTGGAAACGCCCGGTCGGCAAAGCTCTCCGGTATAAACGCGGAGATGGTCGTGTTTGTCGTACACGTCATGATGGGTGCGCTGTCGGGCCTTGCGGGCCTCGTCTTCGCCGGATACATGAACTCCGCGCTTCCCCAGGCGGGGCAGATGTTTGAGCTCGACGCGATCGCGGCGTGTTTTATCGGAGGTGCATCCGCATCGGGCGGAATCGGTACGATCATCGGAGCGATCGTGGGCGGGCTCGTCATGGGGGTGATAAACAACGGCATGTCCCTGATGAATATCGGCGCGGACTGGCAGTACGTGGTGAAGGCGCTTGTGGCGCTCTTTGCGGTGTTCTACGATATCTACACGCGACGCAAGGCCGGCCTGGCGTAAGGTGAAATACCGGTGATTCGGCAATACAGATCTTAACGTTTCTGAAATCTGCTTTGGTACGATGCGCTACGCGTCCAAAACCGGTGAGCACGACGACCAGAGCACCGCCGCTACGCGGGCGCTGGAAGAAGCGGTCGACTCCGGGGTCAACTTCATCCACTCCAGCTACGAGTACGGGACGCGGTGGCGTTCCGGGAGCGGATCGAGGAAGCGCTGCGGGAACTGAAGGTGGACCGTATCGCGGTCGTACAGCACCCGCACCGGGGTCTTGACGTACTGAGTAAACGACGTACTGAGTAATCGAAAACCCGAGGAGTGGAGGCAGGAGGTCGCGTTACGTCTCCGCCCGTATCAGCCGCTCGAGGATCGCTCGATCCTCAGGGTCTTCCGGGTTAAACCCGGAGATCTCCTGCAGTAACGAGAACGCCCGGGGTCGGTCGGCAGGGGTCGGTGCGGCCGCACCGGTGAGCGCGGTGGCGCCGGCCGGCGCAGCGGCAGTGCCGGTGAGCGCGGCGGCCCGGTCCAGCAGCCACCTGTCCGGCGGATACACGTTCCCCTCGTCGTCGGGGGCGTCAAAGCGGAGCGCCGCCCGGTAGACCTCTTCCAGGGGCGTCGTATCGAGATGGTGCCGCTGCAGCATGCGGAGTGCTCCCATCACCCGGTCACCCGGGGCGAGCTTGCGCGTCAGGTCCCGTCCTACCCGGTGTATCGTATCGCCCAGGGTCTTGCCGGCAAACCGGTACAACAGATCGTTGATATGCTCCTGTAGGTCGTCTTCGGAAAAAACGCCGGGGTGTTCCCGACGGAGCCCGTCGGCGCACCGTTCCATCACGCCCTTTACCCGAGCGCGGATTCCCCGGTCTTCCATCGCTTGCCGGATGAACCGGATCGCCGGATCCTCCGCGTACGCCAGGTACGCCGTCGCGGCGTGGCCCAGGTTGTGGATGTACAGTTTACGGTCGATCCAGGCAGCGATCGGAGAGACAGGGTAGAGTTCAGGAACCGGGGGAATCGGGTTCTTCCATCCGTCCCGATCGACGATAAGTGAATTGAACGCCTCCGCGTAGACCGTTCCCGGCTCCCTCGCGCGGATCTCCGCGGGGATCAGGGGAACCATCTTTCCGACACTGCACTCGACGACCCCCGCGTCGGGAACCGCGGCCCGGGCCATCTCCCCTGCGCCGTGGACGTTTTCCGCAAGGATGATATCGAGTGGCGAGGACCTCGCAACCGTGTTGTTACCCCGTGGCAGCACGTGTACGGGGCGGCTCGCCGCGGACTCCCCTGATCCCGTGCCGTGCTGAGCCGCGCGGCGGCGTTCCATCTCGCGGGCGATCACCGTGAGTACTGCCGGCAGCGCACCGGCACCGACGGACGTTGCGGCGTACCGCGTCGACGCGAGAGCCTGCCGCACTGACTCCTCGTCCCGGGCGTCTACGGCCCGGACCGGTCCGATCTCCAACCGATCTTCCCGGCCGTCCGGGTGGCGGTGAACTACCGTGTACCGGCCCAGTCGGTTCAGTTCCTGTACGAGTTCGGTATCGAGATCGACGAAGACGGGAACGAATCCGGCGAGGGAGAAGATCTGTCCCACAAAGGACCGGCCGATGTTTCCGGCCCCGAAGATTACGATCGGCTCGTGGTCGGTGTTGGTGCCCGCGGCGGTACCGTCGGTGTTCGTATTCACGCCGGTACCGTCGGTCGCGCTTTTTGCCGACCCGGGATTACTGTTTCGTGGGTGTGTCGGCTTGCTCACGGTATGCCCTGTAGTACGGTTCGAGGCGTGTTCGTTTCTCGCCCGGTCGGGATTCCAGGTACGTACCCCCGAGAAAGAAACACGCGTACCCACCGGCGACAACTCCCCGCGTGGCCGCTTCCGCCAGGTCGATACGACGTTCTCCGGCGAGCATCTGTTCCGCGATCGACGCGAGAACGGCCCCGACAAAGTTGTCTCCGCACCCGGTGGTATCCCCCGCGGACCGCGCGTCACCGGCGAGTTCCTGCGTGACCAACCGTGAAACGGGGAATTCCGTCACGGGAAGCTCGCGGAATCGTCCCGAACCCGCCGCTGCGAGAACCGGATCGCGTCCGCGGGTTATCGCGACCGCGCCGACACCGGCGTCGCGGAAGACCTGCATCGCTCTCCGCGGGTCCTCGACTCCGCTCAGACGGCGCGCTTCCTCAGCGTCCACGACGAGAAGATCCGTGGCGGCGTAGGTCTCAGCGGAATTACCCAGCGGCCAGGGGTTCTCCGGGTGCCGGGACTGGTTGAGGAAATCGTAGACCGTATTGATCACCGTGAGCGTACCTCCGCGGTGCGCCCGGGTTACCGGCAGGTGCAGTTCCGCGTGGAGCGTCGGCACGAGCGCGGTTCCGCCGAACGCGGCGATCGGGTGGTCGAAGAAACTGTCGGGTATGTCCGCGGCGCTGAAGTCGCCGGCGACACCGACGCGGTTGATAAAACACCGTTCGCCCGCGCCGTCGTCATAGTCCGGGTCCGATAGCGCGTGGGTGAACGGCGTCTCGCCCGGGACCTGCTCGTACCGTTCCCACCGGAGCGGGGTTTGTTGAAGTAAGTCGGCGAGCTGGGCTCCGGTCTCATCGTCGCCCCGTACGCCGTGGAACGTCACGGGCGCGTCCGTACCGGCGAGCACCTGGGCAGCGTGTACCAGCGCCACCACCGACGGTCCGCCAAGGTTTCTGGACGCGGAGGACTCGCCGCCGGTTATCTCCTCCAGGACCGAACGGTAAGATCGTCCGGAAAAGCGTTCCAGGTCCTCCGCAAAAACCAGGTGCCCCGGTTCCAGCCCTCCGTCTCCGGCCGCGCGGGAACGATACCGCGAGAACGCGGGACCATCGAAGTCTACGCCCGTGAACAGGTAGTCCATGAGGGAGCACCCGACTCCCGCTATCGATACGCTCATCGCCGTATCTTCCCGGCGTATTCAGTTCCGGTCAAGGGATACCGGTACAACACCAGGAGGTGGAGTCGGTGGTCTTCCGCGATCAGCGGCGTCCCGGCGGGGTCGTCACGACCCGGGACGCGTATTCCGTGGGGTTGTTCCGGTAGTATTGGTGGCGGTACTCGGAGGGACTCATCCGGGCGTACCGGGAGAAGCTGCGGGAGAAATGGAACGCGTTGGAGTAACCCAGTTCCCAGGCGATCTCCTTGATCGAGCGGTTGGTGTCCAGCAGCATCGACGCCGCCACGTCCATGCGGAGTCGGCGATAGTACTGCAACGGAGAGACCCCCAGGTGCTGCGTGAAAAGGCGCGTCAAGTGCGCCTGGCTGACGCCGAGCGCGTCCGCCACCTCGTGGACGGCCAGGTTTGCGCTGAGCTTCGCTTCGAAGATCTGCAGCGCCCGGTCTATATGGACGTTGTAGGAGCCGGAATCCGTAGTCGCGGGGTTCTGCGGTGGTGCCGGTCCCGCCTCCGTGCCCGCTGTCCCCGCCTCCGTGCCCGCTTCCGCGATAAGCTCCCATAAAAACGCCTGCAGCTTGTGTTCAGCGGCGTTGCGGCGCGCCGGCTCGATATGGCCGTACGCGGTTTTCAGGTCTTCAAAGAGCAGACGGTGGCGAGACCCGGCTCGCCGTGGAAAGGACCGGTAGAAATTTCCGGCATCCAGAGCCGACCGAAGCGGATTGGTCCTCGAGAGCGAGAAGAGCACCGCGAAGTAGGAGACCGGCTTGCGCACGTCCCCGGGCTGGACGGCGTGGCGTTCCTCCGGCGGCGAGAAAAAGAGCGTACCCGGTGCGATCACGTAGCGGTCGCGACCATTCTCAAAACGACCGTCGCCGCCGAGGAAGTAGTGAAGTTCGTACTCTTCCGGGCCGTGAGAGTGGCGTCGTGAGTGCCAGCGCACCAGTTCCGGCGACGACAGCCGGTATACAAATACTACGTCTTCAATCTGCATCGCTCGTTCCGCTCGTTCCGCTCGTTCCGCTCGTTCCGAGAGTGTACCATCAAAGGACGGTTCTTGATATCAAAAACCAGTATGTCATCAGGATGCTCGCGGGAGTACGATAATCTCGGAGGACAATAACGATGAAAGAAATTTTCCCTGACATTCCAACGATCAAGTTTGAAGGTCCGGATACGAAGAATCCCCTGGCGTTCCGGTACTACGACGCCAACAGAAAAGTTGGCGGAAAAACGATGGCGGAGCACCTGCGCTTCTCCATGGCGTTCTGGCACTCGATGAACGGAGGCGGCGCCGATCCGTTCGGCACCACCACGGCGGTACGCCCCTGGGACTCGATCACCGATCCTATGGAACTTGCCCGTACCAAGATGCGTGCAATGTTCGAGCTCACCACCAAGCTGACTATACCCTATTTCTGTTTCCACGACCGGGACGTCGCTCCCGACGGCGAGACTCTGCGCGAGGCAAACAAAAACCTGGACGAGATCGTCGGAGAAATCAAGACGCTCATGAAGGACTATCCCACGCGGCTCCTCTGGGGTACGGCACGACTTTTCTTCCATCCCCGGTACATGAACGGTGCCGCTACATCACCGGATCCGTCGGTGTTCGCCTACGCCGCGGGGCAGGTGAAGAAGGCGATTGAAGTGACCAAGGACCTGGGCGGGCTCAACTACGTGTTCTGGGGCGGTCGTGAGGGCTACGAAACGATGCTCAATACCGACATGAAGCGCGAACTCGACAATATGGGGTTCTTCCTGCAGATGGCACGGGACTATAAGAAGGAGATCGGATTCAACGGTCAACTCCTCATCGAGCCGAAGCCGATGGAGCCAACCAAACACCAGTACGATTCCGACACCGGAGCAATCTGGGGCTTCCTGCAGGAATATGGTCTCCTGGACGACCTGAAACTGAATATCGAAACGAACCACGCCACCCTGGCGGGACACACGATCCAGCACGAACTGCACTTTGCCCGGGTGAAAGGAATCCTCGGGAGCGTCGACGCAAACCAGGGCGACACCCTCCTCGGGTGGGATACGGACCAGTTTCCTACTGACCTGTACGTCACGACGTCGATGATGTACGAGATCCTGCTCAACGGTGGCTTGCACAGCGGTGGTCTCAATTTTGACGCCAAGCTGCGACGACCCTCCTACACCGTGGAGGACCTCGCGCAGGCACACATCGTGGGCATGGACGCGTTCGCCCGGGGCCTCGTGGCGGCGCAGGCGATCATCGACGACGGCGAGCTGCCGGAGTTCATCGCGGAACGATACCGCGGTTACGAGTCGGGCATCGGCGGAAAGATCGCCGGCCGGTCCGTCTCGTTCAAGGACCTGGAAGAATGGGCTCTCGATCGCAAGATCGACCGACCCGCCTCCGGCCGTCAGGAATACCTGGAATCGTTGATAAACCGGTTCCTGTGATGAACACGAACGCCTGGACGCTCGGTCTCGATATCAGTACTCAGAGCATCTCCGCGGCGGTCCTCGATCCCGGGGCGTCTCCGGCACGGGTCGTGGCGGAACGGAGCATTCCCTATCGTGACGATCCGCGGCTGAACCGTTTCGGGATTAACCATGATTCACTTCTGGTGCCGCCTCGCGTTTCGGGCGAGGCGGACCAGCCCGCGGAGATGTTCCTGGCCGGACTCGACGCGATCCTGCAGGACCTGGCCGACGAGGGGGTCGAGATCCAGCGTATCGGGGCGGTGTCGGTAAGCGCGCAGCAGCACGGTCACGTATACCTGAACGAACAGGGACGGCGTGCTATCTCTGCGCTGGCGGAGCCACGGAAAGAGGCAGGAATGGTCGGCGCAGCCGCTGACGTCGCCGGCTCGGATCTGCCGACCCGCTTCACCGGAGCGTTCGCGTACGGCACAGCTCCGATCTGGCAGACCGCCGACTCGCAACCGCAGGCGGACGAGATCCGCGCCGGCGTGGGCGGAACGGAAACGGTGGTGAACCTTTCCGGGTCCGACAGTCCCGCCAGATTTACCGGGGCGGTGATCCGGAGAACCGCCCGTCGCTATCCTGACGCGTGGCGAGCGACAGCCACGGTCCACCTGTTGAGCAGCTTGTTCTCCGCCGTGCTGACGGGAGATCCCGATTGCCCGATCGACTGGGGTAACGGGTCCGGTATGACCCTGATGGATTACCGGGAACGGCAGTGGTCGCCGGAACTGGTGACCGCCGTCGCGCAGGGTCTCCCGGGTGGACCGGAACGGTTGCGCGAAGTGCTTCCCGGACTGGCGGCCCCGGTCTTCCCGGTGGGGAGGATCGCGCCGTATTTCCAGGAGAAGTACGGGTTTGACCCCGGGTGCGTCGTGAACGCCGGTAGCGGAGACAATCCCCAGTCAAAGGTAATGATCGACGGGGACCTCCTCTCGCTGGGAACCAGCTTTGTCTACATGGTGGACACCGGTGAGCCCCGCGTCGACCTGCAGGGATTTGCCAACAGTATGTACGACGGTATCGGGCGTCCCTTTGTATTTGCTTGTCGAACCAACGGCGCGATGGTCTGGGATCGGCTCCGATCGACATACGGCGCGGACCTGGAGCAGGCGGAAGCCGCGCTCCGGGCGGTTGCCCCGGGAAGCTTGGTGGAAATCTGGCAGCCCTACGCGGAGAGCTACCCCGTGGCGCCGCCGATAGAAAACGAGGCCGTCCGGAGTGGGACCGCTCGAAGCAGGGCTGCCCGCAGTGGCTCCGCCGCCGGAAGCGGGGATGAGTTCGCCCGGCTGTATTCAGCGATAGTCGATTCCGCGCTCGTCCTGACCCGGCACTACGCCCGGGGATTCGAGCGCGAGAGCGACGCGGGTCCCCTGGCGCTTACCGGGGGCCCCGCCGCCAGCCCGTCGATACGGGCGCGCGTCGCCGCAGTATTCCAGCGACCAGTGGTTGTGCTCGGCGGTTCCGGCGCCGCGCTGGGGAGCGCTTTGTCGGCGTGGAAGACGTTGTGCGATACGGAGGGGCGCGATGCCCGACTGGAAGAGGTTCGGGCCGACCTGGTGCCGCCCGGGGCGGAAGTTGCTCCGGACCCTGAACTGGTAGCGGCGTACCAGGAGATAACGCCCGGGATAGTAGCGACGTTTCAGGAGAAGGCCCGGATCGGGACCTGACGGGATCACAAGCCGACGAGTTCTCCCGCGTGCGCCACAACGCGCCCCCGGTGGAGAACCCACAGCGGTGGCTTGTGGTGTGCCAGGAGCTCCCGAACCGCTCCCTCTTCGTGGACCACCAGGTTTGCAGGGTTGCCCGGGGCGAGTTCAAACTGTTCGATACCGAGTACCCGGGCAGCCTCGATCGTTACCATATCGTAAAGCGCCTCCATCTCCACCGCGGAGGTCATCCAGAGCAGGTGCGCCGCGAGAAACGCTACCTCCAGCATGTTGTTCCGACCGAACGGGTAGTACGCGTCGGTTATATCGTCCTGTCCCAGACCGACCGGGATCCCGGCGTTCCGGAGATCTCGTACGCGCGCGTGGAGAGGACCGGTATGCGGGTCGCTGATCACGCCGATCCCGGCGCGTTTCAGCAGCGCCAGGAGCTTGCGGAAGTACGGCTCCGGGTAGAGCGCCATCGCCCGCGCGTGCTGCGCGGTAACGCGCCCGTGCAACCCGCGTCGTTCCGTCTCGATCGCGAGCGTCTCCAGCGTGCGCAGCCCCGCGTCGCCGGCGTCGTCCACGAGCATCGACACGTCGCGGTCGAACTCCACCGCCAGATCCAGCATCCGGGTCACGTGTTCCCGGGCGTCGTCGTCGGTCAATTCGATCCAGGGAATTCCGCCCACTGCGTCGGCTCCCTTCTCCAGGGCCCGTCGTACCAGATCGTCCGCACCGGGGTCCCGGAGGATGCCGTCCTGCGGAAACGCCACCGCCTGAACAACCACACGGTCGCGAAACTCGTCACGCCCCTTCATAACCGCGTCGATCCCGGCGAGTCCCGCGGTCGTATCGGTGTCGGCAAACGCCCGTATATGGCTGATTCCGTGGATCACCGCCAGGCGCAGGGCCCGGCGGATTCCCGGAAGCAGACCGTCTACGCTGTAGTTCTTCTTCACCGCCGCAGCGGCTTCGATCGCGGTCATGGCGCCGCCCATTCCCTGGCCGTGGTAATCGAGCAGCGCCGCGTCACCGAGCTGGTCCAGGGTATAGACCTTGCATAGATGCAGGTGACCGTTGACGAACGGTTCGGTCACGAATCCTTCTCCGGCATCGATCGTGGTGCTTGCTTCCGGCCAGGGATTCGTCGTGTTCTCACCATCGGGAACGATCTCTGCTACGTAGCCGTCCTGCAGCGCGATCGCTGCTATCTGGTGGCGATTCACCGGCGTGGAGGTGACCCTGGGGTCGGGACGACTGTTGACCGTGGAGACGCGCGAGGCGTCGGTGTCGCGTCGCAGCCGGGCGTTCAGTATGACCGTATCGGGTTTCATCTCATGTTTCTCCTTCCGTGTATCGTACCGATGACATCGTGCCGACCCGGTCCGGGAAGTACCGTGCGATCACCAGGGCGGTAGTCATACCAAGAATGAGGATCGCTCCGAGCGCCACGGGAATGATTGGAACGCCGAACCGGTCCACCGTGGTCCCCACCAGGGGCGGGAAGACGATACCTCCGATTCCGCCACCGGCGAGCACCAGCGGCGTTATCCGGGCGGCGCGGGTGGGAAAGGATCGGCGGATCCAGGATATCGCCGCGGGGAAGAACGGACCCAGAAAAAACCCGGTCAGGATATACGCGGGAATCGCCAGGGGATCGATCCGCGCGATCAGAGCCGTCGCCGCGGATAGACTCCCCGCACCGATGACCATCACCGGTGGTGTGATGCGGATACTCAGTGGCATCGCCACGAGCCGTCCCGCGCTCAAAGCGAGCCAGAACAGCGAGGTCACGGACGCCACCACGGCGGCCGGGTGCAGGCGGGCAAGGCTGGTGGGAATCCAGTTGCTCGAGGTGGACTCCGCTCCGATGTACAGAACAAAGAGCAGCAGGAACGTTCCCGTTCCCATCATGGCGACGCCGGCGCGGGATTGGTCCGTCTCCTGTGGAGGGGTGCGACGGGGCAGGCGCAGGGAGAGCACGAACGCTGTCATCGCCAGCGCTCCCCCGACGAGAAAACCCAGCCGATGATCGCCCAGCGACATTGAGACGCCGGCAAGGATCGGGCTCAGGATAGATCCGATCCCGAAGAACATATTAATAAGGTTCAGCGCGGCGGGCCCGAGTCTCCCGAAGTAATCGTCCACAAAGAGGTTGTACACCACGAGTGTTCCAAACCCGAATCCCAGCAGTAGCGCCGAGAAGAGGATCCCGGTCCATACCCCGGACAACGCTACGCCGAGGAATCCCCCTGTAAAAAGCAATCCTCCCGCGGTGATCACGGGCCTAAACCCGAACCGCCCCGCTGCGACACCGGAGATCGCCACCGCGACGGTGGCGCCCGCAAAATGAAACGACGCGATCATCCCTGTAGCAGACGCGGAGAGACTATAGATCTCACGAAAATGAGGATAAAAGGGGCCGTACATTGCCTGGGACAATCCCAGCACCAGAAATGTAAGGGAGCCGGACAGCAAAAGGTAGCGCCGCTCCCGGTCGCGAAACAGATTGAGCACCGTCATCGTCGACGCTCACCATACGGAGAAGATCCGACGAACGCAAGCCCGCCGAAAACGTCTCGATTTTACTTCTTTCCTAGGTTGTGGTGGCGTATTCTGCTCGATAACACTGTGCGGCACGTACGGGCCGCTTCTCATAATCACGGCGACTGCTATATCGTTCAGGGATGAATATCCAGTTTTGCGAACCCGCCCGCATACTTGAAAGACGGGAAGCCGGGGACGTCCTGCGTGAGATCGCACGAACAGCGAGCGCGGTGGATGTGGTTCCCCTCGACGAGGAGGATCTATTACGGCGCCTGCGCGAGCGTGAGGACGTCGCTTCCACGGCGATCGGTCACGGCGTGGCGATCCCCCACTGCATGGTAGATAGCATGGACACGATCGTAGTGGGGCTGGTAGCGGCACGTCCCGCGGTTTCTTTCGAGGAACCTGACGGCGAGCCGGTAGATCTGTTTTTTTTCATCGTGAGTCCCTCCAATGCCCGTACCGTCCACCTGCAGGTGTTGGCCGCGATCTCCCGGGCTGTTCGGGACGAATCGTTCCGCCAGGGTCTTCGGAACGCTGGGACCGATCGGGATCTCACGGAACTCCTCAAGACGAGATTGTCGCTACCGGAACACCAGCACGAGCAGAAACCGTGTCGGTTTCGAGTTCTCTTTCAGGACCCGGAGCTCCTGCAGGATGTGATTGAGGATCTCTCGGCGTTCGGCGCGGGATCGATGGTTGTGTTTGAAGGGGAGAACGTCGCGTCGTACCTGGGAAATCTGCCGATCTTCGCAGGTCTGTGGTCCCCACGGGAGGATACGAGCATACACGTGCTGGAAGGGATTATCCACCGGGACCGCGCAAATGAACTGGCACGACGCGTCAGCGACCGGGCCGGTCACAGTTCCGGAATATTGGTTACCGTGGAAGAGCTGCTGGTGGCTCACGGCGGACTGGAGACGTAGCCGTGACCGGGATCGAGTTACCACCGCTCTTTGTCGCGGGTATTATCATACTGCTTGGTGTGTATTCCGGGCGCGCCGCCGCGGGTCTCCGTATGCCCACCCCGATCGGGTATATGGTGGTCGGGATCGTGCTCGGACCGACGTTGATCGGCCTTATCACGGAGAGTATCCAGGTCAATTTTGAGTTCATCCAGGAGATAGGTCTCGGATTCGTGGCGCTCGCAATCGGACTGGAACTGAACCGTCGTGCGATTCGCGGGGATACGCGACGGATCGTGGTCATTACCGTTGCGCAGGCATTGACGACGTTTATCCTCGTTGCAGCAGGTATCGCTCTGCTGACCGGCAACGTTCCACTGGCGCTCGTCTTTGGTGCGATTGCTACAGCTACCGCCCCTGCCGGTACGGTTGCGGTGATCCGGGAGTACCGTGCGCGGGGTGTGGTGACAACGACGTTGTACGCTGTTGTTGGTCTGGATGACGCGTTTTCTATAATTTTGTACGCCTTTGCCTCCGCCGCAGCATTGGCGATGATCGCCCCCGAACACGCCGGCATCGGAGCGACGTTGCTCGTGCCGTTGGTCGAGATCGGCGTGAGCGTCGTCCTCGGTATCGGTCTGGGCGTTTTGTTCGTTCTCCTGGCGCGACCACTCCTGCGGTCGGGGGATCTGTTCGTGCTGACCGTAGGTGTCGTTTTCGTCGCTTCCGGTCTGTCGGTTCTTTTACACGCATCGGTGATCATGGTGGCGATGGTAATGGGCGTGGTGGTTACCAACACGCAGACCAGCGAGATGGTGCGTCGCGTGGGCGAAGGCATTTCCGTAGCGCTCCCGGTAGTATTCGTTCTGTTCTTCGCGCTCGCCGGGAGCCATCTTGATCTGGAGGGATTGCCGGCGATGGGCCTCGTAGGGCTCACGTACCTGGCGACGCGTATCGTCGGAAAAGTGGGAGGAACCTGGCTCGGAGCTGTGGGAACCCGCGCGGATTCCAGGGTTCGGCGGTACCTTGGTATGGCGTTGCTCGCGCAGGCGGGCGTTGCTATCGGCCTTGCCTTGAAAACCCACGGCAGCTTTGGCGGTATCGGGGATGCCGGCGCGGAGATCGCGCGGGTCATAATCACCACAGTCACTGCAGCGACGATTTTCTTCGAGTTGATCGGGCCGATTCTGGCGAAGCATGCGCTCGATAAAGCCGGTGAGATACCCCCAGAAACCGGGTAATCCAGGTATTCTATAAAAGTGCAGGAACGAGAGTTACGCTACTCGAGACGTGTTTGCAAACGTGGCCCTATGCGTCGGCAGGTGATGGATCCGGTTTGTCAACAGGCTGCTGCATACCTCCCTGGAGCTCCCGGAGGGATGTGCGCAGGTTCATCTGCCGGATCGCCTCGGCGATATTCAACGAGTAATCCCCCATGTGCTCCAGATGGCTTATCACATCCAGCACCAGCAGTTCCCCCTTGAGATCCGAGCCCGTCCTGATACGTTCCCGAGCCGATTTTTTCAGGCGGTTGCGCATCGCGTTGATCCGTTCTTCCAGATCCCGGGCGTGCCGCAGATCCTCGTCGCGGCATGCTTCCGTGAGGATTCTATCCACAAATCCCACGAACTCCAGGACCAGGTCCGCGTACGGCGACAGTTCCATGATCGCCTCGGGAGCGATGGGTACTTCTTTGCGCTTGCGCCGGTCCGCTACGAGCGCGATGTTGTAACAACTGTCTGCCACGCTCTCCAGTTCATCCACGATGCGGAGAAATGCCACTGCCGTGGCCGCCGTGGAATCGCGGTGGGAGTGAAACGAGGAGAGCGCCAGAGCACGGGAGATCTGTTCCTGCATCTGGTCGGTGTATTTCTCCCGGGTTTCGAGATGCCCCAGGATTTCCCCGGAAACCGTTTCGGGACTCCGGAAAAAATTCCAGGCATCGTCGAGCATCTTCGTGACGATATCCGCCATGCGTACCACTTCGTATCGGAGCTCCAGGAGGTATAGTTCCGCCCGCCCCTCGGTGTACGTCTCGGGTATGGGAAGGCGGTACGGTCCGGCGAGACCCGGATCGCCTTCATCCGGCACCAGTCGGGCGGCAACCCGTGCGATCGCCGGTACGAACCCGATGAACAGAACGGTGTTGGTCACGTTAAAGGCGGTGTGAAAGAGCGCGAGTCGTGTCGGCAGAAGTGAGCCTCCGGCGATCGCGTCTATCCCCCGTAGCGCCCAGGGAAAGACCGCCAGCATCCAGACGACGCCGGTCACGTTGAAGAGCAGGTGCGCCCGCGCCGCGCGGCGACCGTTCACCGAGCCGCCCATAGCGGCGAGATTGGCGGTGATCGTTGTCCCGACGTTCTCCCCCAGGATGATCGCCGCTGCGATCGGAAAGTCTATCCAGCCGGAGTAGGCCATGGTAAGCGTAATCGTCACCGCTGCGGAGGAGGACTGCACCAGGACGGTCAGTGCTGCTCCAACTACCACGAAGAGGAGAATCGAGGCCATGCCATGCCCCGAGAGCGAAGCGATCCGTTCCAGTAGTTCCGGATAAGCCTGGACGTCCGGTACTGCGTCCTTGAGAAACCCGAGTCCCATGAAGAGAAGTCCGAATCCTATCAACGCTTCCCCGGTGTCCGTCTTTCTCAGGCGGCGGTTGAATACCAGGAACGCCCCGAGTCCGACCGCGGGTAGCGCCGCGGCGGTGATGTTGAAGGAAAATCCCAGGACCGCGATGATCCACCCGGTCACGGTGGTGCCGATATTGGCTCCCATGATCGCTCCCACCGCCTGCTTGAGCGTAAGCAGCGTGGCGTTGACAAAACTCACGATCATGACGGTGGTTGCCGAGGAGGACTGCACCAGGACCGTGACGATGAACCCCGTAAAGACCGCGGCTACGCGGTTCGTCGTGAGGTGATCCAGTATCGACTGCAGGCGGTCACCGGCGGCGCGCTGTACGCCCTGGCTGAGCACCCGCATTCCGTAAACCAATAGACCGAGACTTCCGGCTATATACAGGATCTGGTATACCGTTCCCATTGTCGCCGCTCAGCTCATAACGCTTTGTGAGATACCACCCGTTCCATCACGTACTGGACAAGGGAAAGCTCCAGTTCCTGGGCGTGTTCATCGATGAGGTCCCGCAGTACGGACCAGTCCTCCCGGGAGAGGGGATCCGCTTCGTCGTCGTACTGCATCCAGAAAAGGTCAACCATGTCCGCCAGGCGCTGGGGGATCTCCTCGACGGGATCCTGGGACTCCGCTACGTGTACGAAGAGCTCCGCTCCCAGGCCGCTCGGTAAGGGCGGCAGATTGCGCAGAAACAAGTCCTCCAGTGGCGACGGGCCGGCCTCGGGGCGAACTTCGTCCGGTGAAACTCGTCGACACTGCGAAAGAAATGTGCGGGAACGATACATAGTGCTCCTACTATAGCGCGTTGACCAAAGCATTGGAATTGCCTATGTTGCAAACTTGATGTTCCCGGCGCGTTTTCCGCACTCACCAGGGCACCGTTTTGTGACCGGTGTCGTTTCTTTTATTCTGATAGTACCGGGGCTCGTCATCGGCTGTCGTACCGCGCCGGCTCCAGTTGAGATCGTCGAACCGCCGGTGACCTTCGTTCGGCACCTGGACGTGGCGTTACAGTTGGTGCACGACGGTCCGGCGCCGGCTCGTACCGAAGTGTACTCCCGGGCCGCACAAAACCTCGGCGCCTTCGAGGATGGTGCCGACGGCCTGGAACACGCGCCGGGATTGGCTCGTCGACTCGATGTATACATGGAACAGTCCGATACCGCCTCATTGCAGGAACTGTTGCACTGGGCGGTAATGTGGAACGCTCTGGCTTCCAGAGATGTCGAGCATGCCCTGAAAGCGGGCCGGGTCAGTCGCGAAGTCGCATCACGGATGGGTCGACATCCCGAGGAGGAAATCGCTGCGCCGCTGCTGGTAGAACTCCTGGATGCTCAGCTGCAGAACGATAACGTGGACGAGGAGTCGGTCCGGCGTAACCTGGACGAACTCTACCTGATCGGGGACGACACGGTTCGAGCACGCGCTCTGGTAGGAGCAGCGGACCTGGTCCGTCGGGAGGGAGGCCGTTCCGCCCTGAACCCGGTGGTGCAACAGGCGATCGCGATCGTCCCCGTGGTGACGTTCCCGACGGCGGCGGTGATACTCAACGCACGCCTCTCGGAGCTGAGCGAGGTTCTGGGCAACGCCCGGGATGTCCGTGCGCTGCAGAATCAGGCGGTTCGCCGAGCCGAAGCAGGATTGCTTGTTTCCGGCGAGGACCGTACGGCGATACAGCGCGTGCTGCAGCTCTTTGTCGATCGGGGAGACCGGCCTGGTGCCGAGGTGATCGTGGAAAACATCGCTCCCGTGTCGTCCCGGGCGATCGCCTACGCTGCACTGGGAGCGGCTTCCGCCGAGAGAGACCGGATGCTGCCGTACGGCGGGTATTTCGAAGAAGCCTTTTCGATCGCGTTTTCGATCGATGATCCCTCGATACGGGCAGGTACGGTCGCGGAAATAACCCTCCTGCGCGTGGAAAGTGACCGGGACTGGTCGCCCTCGGCTACCATCGCCGATCTTCTCGGGCGCGTTTCGGTTTCTCAGCTCCCTTCACCGATCAGGGTGGACGTGATTTCCACGCTCTATACGGCATTGATCGTGGCGGATCGTGCCCAGGAGGTAACGCGGTTGCGCGGTCTGATCCGGTCTGCGGATGAACTGGCCGTGATCAACACCACGGTGGGCGAGATGCTCGTTGCTCGGGAAATGACCGACGAGGCCCGGATACGGATCTCCCGGATCGAGCGGGTTCCCCCGGCAGCGGCGGGAGACCCCGTGTCCGTAGCGTATCGCCTTGGTCGACTCTGGGTGGCTACCGGAGACTACGATCGGGCTATTACGATTCTGCTGGATGCGAGCCCTCCGGAGCGGGCGCGGGTACTCGCGCGGATCCCCGCGTCGCACCGGCCCAACCCCGCGGCGGTGACCGATCTGGAGCGCCTGCTCACCGAGTGATTCGGGTCACGGTCCGATTCGTGTTCCGAAAAACTTCTGTCCGTTCAGAATAGCTCTCGTGTTTTCCAGGTTCTTCCCGTCCGCGGCTATCACCCGGAGACCCAGCTCAGCGGCACGCCGCGTTGCCACGGGATCGAAGGGCAGATTCCTCCCGGGTGTCCATTCGTCGCCGACGATCGCGCGGAATTCCTCCCAGGACACCTCCTCGAGGGGTTGCGCTTCCGGGTCTACCCGGGGATCCGCGGTGTAAACCTGGGCAATATTGCTCAGGTTGATCACTGTATCCGCGCCGAACCGCTCTGCCAGGTGTACTGCCACGGTGTCTGTACTGAATCCGGGTTTCCATCCCGCCGCCACCAGGACCCGGCCGGTGAAGGGGAGCTCCCCGGTGGGATCGTATACGACCGGATCCTGGCACAGAGGTCGTAGAGCGTGTCGCACCAGCTCCGCGTTGAGTCGGGTTGCCATGATCCCGATCCAGTCCTGGACAAGGGTGGTATCCCGTTCGTGTTCCTGTCGTGCGAGAGCACGGTACGCTTCCTGGTACCGTCGGGCCGGAGCACCTCCGCCGATAACAAGGATCATCTGCTCTGAGGTTCGTTCGAGATGATCCGACAGGATATCCCGAAACGAGGCCAGAAAAGCGGAGTCCACCTGGTCGGGAACGACGATCGATCCCCCGAGTGATATGACGAACATACCTGTACTGTACCAGAAAACCCGCGGTCTGTCCGTTCAAACCTGGCGTTCATACAGGTCTGGTTGACAAAGAGTTGTAAGTAGTTACACTGAGAATGGAAATGCGTAGGATTACACGAATAATAATGACGCTCGTGGTGCTTCTTCTCCTTGCGGGGTTTGTCTCGGCACAGGAGCTGCTCACCGCTACAGCGTTTTTTGACCAGGTTTCCGAGCGGTACGGCGAGATTGAGGATTATACCGCGCAAGTCACGATAACCAATGACGGAAGTCGTTCCTATGGGACGCTCTATTACCGGTCGCCAAACAAGATACGGATAAATTTTGAAGAACCGGAGGATCAGGTGATCGTCTCCGACGGTACACGGCTGCAGGTGTACATGCCCCGGTTCAACGTCGTTCTCAGCCAGCAGTTACGGGAAGAGAGCGAAGAAGCGATGGCGGCGCTCGCGGGAGAGCGCGGTCTGGAGCTGCTTCGTCGGAACTACAGCATCGCGTACCTCGATTCGCCCGGGATGGTTCCTTTGGAAGACCAGTCCGGCGAGATGGTTACCAAGTTGCGACTGAACTGGCGCAATACCGGTGAGGGGTATCGGCAGCTGGTGATCTCCGTGGGAGAGGACCGGCTGATTCGTCGCATCGCCGGTGTCACCGTTGACTATCGGGAGGTACAGTTCGATTTCCGGAATATTGAACTGAATCCTGGAGTTCCGGCGAGCAGATTTGACTACCAGCGGCCGCCGTCGGCCAATATATATTACGATTTTCTCTTCGAAGGCGAGGGATAACCGTTGGAATCAATCGGCGGGAAGCTGATCGCAGCGCGTGAGACCAAAGGTGTTTCGCTCGAGCAGGCCGCGCGCGATACCCATATTTCCAAACGGTACATCGCCGCGCTCGAGTCGGAAGATTTTGACGACTTCCCCGGTGAGGCATACTTCCTGGGGTTTCTCCGTTCATACGCGTCTTATCTCGGCCTTGATTCGAACGACGTTGTTACGCTGTACCGCAATATTCAGCTTCAGGAGCAACCGGCGCCGATCAACGAACTTCTCGATCGCAAACCCCGACGGAAACTCCCGCTGATACCGCTTTTGCTGGTTGTGCTCGTACTGGTTGTTGGGGGGATCGTGACGCTTTTCGCTACGGGAAGATTACGGTTGCTCTCGTTTCAACAGTCGGCGGCGGAAGACGCGGAGCAGGCGGTGGCGCTCCGTCTCTCCGACCAGTTCGTGGAACAGCGGTTCAACGAGGGTAACCGCGTGGCGGTGCCGCTTGGTGAGCTGGAGGCGATATTCGAGTTTGTCTCGATCGGCGAACGCGTGGCGATCGGGAGCGAGGCGGGTATCGTAGAACTCTCCGGTGGCGATGAGCGATTACTCGATATCACCGGTGGTGGCTCGCCGGATATCCGTGTGGCGATTCGCAGGATCTATCCCGACGAAGTACCGCCCGCGGCGGTAGCCCGTATCGATCGCGTTCTCCAGCCGGCGACGGTCGCCGGCGAGCCGGAGACGACCGTCCTGTCAGAGGAGGATCGTGCCGGTATAGCGATCGGTCATACCCTGGAACAGTCCCGCGAGCGGAATCCGCGTGTCGTAGTCCGCCCCGAGCAGAATGCTCCTTTCCAGGTGCAAGCGGAGTTCCTCGGACTCACGGTATTCCGATACCAGGTGGATGGTCTTGACCGGCAGGAGCAGGTTCTCAGCGATGGAGAATCGCTGACGTTTACCGCGGACGAACTGGCTCGCCTCTGGGTGAGCAACGCCGGGAACGTCCGTATGAACGTAGCCGGTGCGGCGCTCGACCTGGGTAGCCAGGGTGAAGTCGTGTCCCTGGTGTTGCGGCGAACGGTTTCCAACGGATCGCTCGCGATCGAACAACTCCCGCTTTACTGACGGCGCGCAAGCCGAATCGATGAAGAGTTCTCCCTGCGTCTATATCGAGAATCTCGGCTGCGCAAAGAACCAGGTGGACGCCGAAATCATGGGGGCACGCCTGGAAGACGCAGGGTGGTCCTGGACGACCGACCCGGACGAGGCGAGCCTGATCCTGGTCAACACCTGCGGGTTCATCGAGCCCGCGCAGCAGGAATCGATCGACACGACGCTGGCAATTCTCTCGGAATATCCGGATGTACCGGTCGCGCTCGCGGGATGTCTCGCCCAGCGTTACGCCGACGACCTTGCCGCGGAGATCCCGGAGCTGGCCGGCGTTTTTGGTAACCGTGAGCCGGACCGGATCGTGGAGTTTCTCCGGCGACTGGAATCCCACGATAGCGGCCCCCTGGTGTGGCTCCCGGAAGGCGCCAGGACGCCGGCTGAACCTCGGCGCGGCGTGCTCCTCTCACACCCGGGGACCGCCTACGTTAAAATTGCAGAAGGCTGTGACCACCACTGCAGTTTCTGCGCGATACCGTCGATCCGGGGGCTCCAGAGGGTGCGCACCGCGGAGTCGATCCTGGCGGAGTTCCGGGAGCTGCGCAGTCGCGGTATTCGGGAGTTCAACCTCGTAGCGCAGGATCTTGCTGCCTGGACGGGAGAGTCCCGGGAAACGGGTTTCCTCTCGCTGCTCGATCAACTTCTGAGAGAGCCCGGTGATTTCTGGCTGCGCCCGCTCTACCTGTATCCCGATACCTTCCCCCTGGAGGTGGTGCGCCGGAGCGTCGATGACCCGAGGTTGCTTCCCTATTTTGATCTCTCCTTTCAGCACGGATCGATCGAGATCCTTCGGAGAATGGGACGCCCCGGGGACGCTGAACGTTACCTCGATCTGATCGGCAGGATCCGCGCGATCAACCCCGACGTGATCCTGCGGTCCAGCTTTATCGTGGGGTTTCCCGGCGAAACGGACAGAGAGTTTCAGGAGCTCCTGGACTTCGTCCGCACTGCGGAACTGGAGTGGGTCGGGGTATTCGAGTTCAGTCCCCAGACCGGGACGCCCGCGGGTGATCGCAGGACCGGTCGTGTTCCTGCAGCGGAAAAACGTCGTCGCCGGGAAGTCCTGGAGGAGATGCAGCAGCCGATCACGACGCGGCGCCTGGAACGGTTCAAAGATCGGACCGTTCCCGTTCTCCTGGAGGAGTCGATTCGGGGGACGGAGATCGCCCTGGGCCGTTCCCGCATGCAGGCGCCCGACGTGGACGGGCTGGTGGTGGTTCACGGCGCGAACGCTGCCGGGACGATCGGACCGGGGGCTCTCGTGGAAGCGGTTGTTACCGGTATTACCGGGGTGGACATGCAGGCGGAGTTTCGGTGCACCATCGGATGATGCACCGAGCGTCCTGAATCGTCAGCGCGTGAGGCTGCGGTGAACGTAGCGGTGCGGCCGGTCCGCGGCTGACCCGAGACGCTTCCGTCGGTCCGCTTCGTACTCGCTCCAGGTACCTTCGTACCACACCACGCGGTCGTCCTCAAACGCCATCAGGTGCGTACAGATCCGGTCCAGGAACCACCGGTCGTGGCTGATCACCAGTGCGCACCCCGCAAATTCGTCGAGAGCTTCCTCCAGGGCGCGCAGAGTATTCACGTCCAGGTCGTTGGTGGGTTCGTCCAGAAGCAGAACGTTTCCGCCTTCCCGGATCATCATCGCCAGGTTCAGGCGGTTCCGCTCGCCGCCCGACAGAACGCCCACCTGTTTCTGCTGGTCCGCGCCGGTGAAGTTGAACCACGCGCAGTAGGCGCGGGAGTTAACCTCTCGGTTGCTTCCCAGCCGGATCAGGTCCTGCCCGTCGGAGAGTTGTTGCCAGACGGTCTTGTCCGGATCGAGGTGCGACCGCATCTGGTCCGCATACGCAAGTTTAACGGTCTCACCCAGGCGCAAGGTACCCTCGTCGGGTTTCTCCTCGCCGGTTATCAGTTTGAAGAGTGATGTCTTTCCCGCACCGTTGGGACCGACGATACCCACCACCGCTCCCGGCGGGATCGAGAAGGAGAGATCTTCAAAGAGCAGCTTGTTGTCGTAGCCCTTTTTCGCCCCGGTTGCCTCGATAACGAGGTCTCCCAGGCGCGGTCCCGGCGGGATGGAGAGCTTGGTTTCCCGGACTTTCTCCCGTCCGCCCTCCGAAAGGAGTTGCTCGTAGTTATTGATCCGCGCCTTGGACTTGGCGTGTTTCGCCTTGGGGGTCATTCGAACCCATTCCAGTTCGCGTTTCAGCGTGCGCTGCCGTTCGCTTTCTCCCTTCTCCTCCCGGGCGAGACGCTGCTGCTTCTGTTCCAGCCATTCCGAGTAATTGCCCTTCCAGGGGATCCCTTCACCCCGATCGAGTTCCAGGATCCATCCCGCTACATTATCGAGGAAATACCGGTCGTGCGTGACCGCGATGATCGTACCGGGATATTCTTTCAGGTGCTTCTCCAGCCAGGCCACGGTCTCCGCGTCCAGGTGGTTTGTGGGTTCGTCCAGGAGCAGGATATCCGGCTTCTGCAGGAGCAGTCGACAAAGCGCTACCCGGCGACGTTCACCACCGGACAGGACGTCCACCGAGGTATCCCCCGGGGGACAGCGCAGCGCATCCATCGCCAGGTCCAGCTGGGAATCCAGATCCCACCCGTCCACGGCGTCGATCTTCTCCTGAATCTCCGCCTGACGTTTACCGAGCTTCTCGTAGTCCGCGTCGGGATCGCCGTACGCGTCACTTACCGCCTCAAACTCCGCCAGCAGGTCCAGCGTTTCCTGCGCTCCCTCGGAGACGATCTCCCGGACGGTCCGACCCGTTTCGAGCTGTGGTTCCTGCTCCAGGTACCCGATCGAAAACCCCGGTGATACGGAGGTTTCGCCGGAGAATTCCGTATCAACACCGGCGAGAATACGCAGCAGCGTGGACTTACCGGAACCGTTCAGACCGATCACGCCGATCTTGGCGCCGTAAAAATAGGAGAGATCGATATCCTTCAGAACCTGCCGGGTGCCGTGTGTCTTGGACACGCCGTGCATGGAATAGATTATCCGCTTTTCGTCGACTGTCTTGGCCATACCGCGATCATACCAGATCAGGGCATCCCGGATAAGGGCCGGGGGGTGGGGAAACCGAGGTTCCGGTACTGTCTTGACACCTCCCGGTTTCGATGCGAGCTTGTGCGTTCACGGAGGAACAGCATAATGAACCAGAGTGAACGATATAATCGGTACGCCTTGTGCCGGGAGATGCTGGAGACGCCCGCGGTTATCCGGAGACTCGATACCGCGGAGATCGAGAAGATAAGACTTGAATCGGATCGGGTGCTGCTGTCTGGAGAAGGTTCCAGTCGTATCTTCCCGGCAAAGCGGCTGGTGGCGCAGGCGTTGCGCGGCGGCTGGCCCGTCCGGGTATATACCGAGGCGGCGTTGCAGGCGATGGAATATTCCCTGCGGGGATACCACGTCTTTGTAACGTCGAACTCCGGACGAACCGCCGAGGGGGTTGGGCTGATCCGGCACCTCCGGTCGGAGGACTCAACAGATGAACGGTCCGGGGCTCCCGCGGCGATCACCGGCATCGCCGCTCACGACGACACGCCGATCGTCCGTGAGTCGGACAGCCGGATCGTGCTGCAGTGCGGGCCGGAAGATGCGGTAGCGGCTACGAAGTCGGTGATGGAGCAGGCCCTGGTATACGACCTGTTGTTCCGGAACATCCTGGGATTTCCCCCTCCCGAGCGGAGCTCCCTGGCCGATTTAATGGGGGAGGTACTAAGGAGCGATCTTCCGGAGTCGCTGGTGACACCCATGGTGAAGGCGCCGTTGGTCTACTTTGCCGGACGCAACGACGGGGTGGCGGAAGAGCTGACGCTCAAGACGAACGAGATCACCCGGAAACGCGCCGACTTTCTCGAGGGAACATACGCGGTTCACGGCGTGGAAGAGGTGATGCGCGCCGACGAAACGGTGGTTCTGGTGGACCCCTATCCCTCGCAGGAGGAGAAGTTCCGACAGGTGCTTTGCGACGGCGTCGGAATGAAGGTGATCGCGATCGCCCCCCGGGATACGATCTTTCCGACGATCCGTGTACCCGACGCGGGTGAGCTTACTCCGTACCTGCTTCTGGCGGCGGGGTGGAACCTCCTTGTGGAGGTGGGGCTTGCCGCAGGAATAGACCTGGACAAACCCCAGCGGGCGAGGAAGGTGGGAAACGAACTCACGGAGTAAGTGCAGGCGCAGCTCGGTGTGTACGGTCCCGGGATGCCGTGGCTCGTCGGCGACGAGTGTTACAGCTCCCGGTGAATGATCTCCCATTCCCACTCCGAGGCGGGGCGGGACGATACCTGCTCGTGGAGTGATACGTAATGCCGGGCGATATCGCCCCCGTCGTACTCCGTGCCGGGTTGAACCGGCCGCGTGATCGTCACCGTGGCTGCCAGGATCCCTTCCGGCGAGAGCTCCTGGTGGAGGTTCTGCACGTAATTCCGGAGCGCCGCTTTTCCGATCGAATGCGAAGCAGTAAACGTGGCGGGTTTTATCCCGAATCCACCACCGGTATAGAGGAGAGTCCCTTTACCGGCGGTCCGCATCGCCGGAAGAACTTCGGCGGTGCAGTACATCGCGCCAAAAAACATGGCCGGAAGCGTTTCCAGAACCTCCTGCGCCTTGAGTTCACTGGGCGGAGTCTTTACCATGGTCGCCATATTGTAGACGAGGATTGTAGGTTCCCCCTGGGTTGAGCGGATCGTCTCGAACACCTCCTGAACCGACCCTTGATCGGTGAGGTCGGCGGTGTACGCCGACGCGTCCGGAGCTCCCGCTTCCCGTGTTTCCCGGACGATCGGGTCCAGGGTCGCGTTGTTTCGGGCGATCATGGCGACGCGATCGCCGCGGCGGGCAAAAGCGAGGGCGATCTCACGGCCCATCACGGGACCGCAACCTGCTATTACAACTAAATCTTCCATGGAGAAGATTTTACTGGAATATCGGTTTTCCCGCTACCGGAGCGGAAATTTGTCCGTCGAGACTGGACGGGGATGACATTACGGGCGATGATGATACGAAGGAGTCTGAAGCAACATGGGTGATAAGAAAAAGATACTCGTTGCCTGTGGCACGGCTATTGCTACGTCAACAGTGGTGGCAAGAAAGATCGAAGAAGAATTGGGTAAGCGCGGTATCGCGATAGAGACTACACAGTGCAAGGCGGCGGAAGTACCTGCCCGCGTTCATGGTCACGACCTGGTGGTTACCACCACGTTCGTGTCCGGTACGGGAGAGGTTCCGGTCATCCACTCCGTATCGTTTCTGACCGGAGTAGGACTCGAGCGGGATATCGAGAAGATCGTGGAATACCTCAACGGATAGCAACGCACGGTGATGATTCGCGGCAGGCACGATCGCCTACGGGAACTTCTCAACAAGGTCCGCGTCGAACAACAGACGTCGCTCGACGAGCTGGCGAGGTACTTCCGTGTTTCCACCGCGACAATAAGACGAGATGTAAAACGACTGGAGGAGGAGAACAAGGTTGTTCAGACCGTAGGTGGCGGTGTCATATACCAGACCGAACACACGGGCGCCGTGGACCCGGGCCGCATCGGTCGTCGTGTCGAGGAGAAGATTCGGATAGCTGAACACTGTACGGAGCTTATCCGCGACCACGACGACGTCCTGATCGGCCCCGGGACGACCACTTTCCTTGCGGGGAAGATAATCAGCGGCATCGAGGACAGGCGGTTTCGTATAATCACCAGTTCGCTGGAGCTGGCACTTGAAGCAAGCGTGGCACCGAATATCCGCACGGTCGTCCTGGGCGGCGAGGTCTGGAACAAGTATGTAGTGGGTCCCGAGGTGGGATGCGGTTACTTCCAGGATTGTCACCGCCAGCACACGATGATACTTTCCGCCGACGGTATCCACGCTACCCAGGGTGTAACCGTTTTTGAGAGTCGCCTGGTTCCGCTGATCGAGGCTATGGTGAACGTATCGGACCGCATCGTTCTGGCGGCTGACTCGACCAAGTTCGGCAAGTCCTGTTTCAACCGGATAGCACGATTTGATCAGATCAGTTTTGCCGTGACCGATCGGGAAGTACCGTGGGAATACGTGGAGTGCCTCGAGGAGCACGGTATCGACGTTCGCCTGGTGTGACAGTATATTTAGATCCCATGAAGGTAACGGCGAGAGCGTTTCTGATCCTCGTGACGGTTGTAGGGGTTTCCATATTATCGGCCTGTGGTGCTCGTGAAGAGGTAACTCGGGAGGAAGCCGAGTCTCGTCGAGACGTCAGTCGCAGCGAGCTGCTCGATCGGACCGTATACCGACCGGGCCCTCCGGAGTATCGTCCGGGTACGGTGGGTGGAACGTTCGTTTCCGCTCTTACGAGCGACCCGAAGACGTTCAACGACCTGACCGCCCGCGACGGTGATACTCGTACTATCGTTGACACGCTCAGTGACTATCTTGCGGAGTACGACGTCTACGAGCGTGAGTTCAAACCGAACCTGGCGTCGTTCGAGATCGAGGTGAACGAGGAGAAAGACACGTTGCGGGTGATCTTCACCCTCCGGGACGACCTGTACTGGACAACGCCCGACTCCGATCCCTCCACCTGGGTGCAGGTCACGGCGGACGATTTAGTATTCTGGTACGACGAAATCGATGGAGATCCGGATCTGCAACTACCGGCGTACCCGGGCCAGTTCGTGGAAATGCCTGACGGCTCCCGTGCCCGCGTGACGATTGAGAAGCTGGACGAACTCACCGTTGCGTTCAACTATCCCAGAATCGTGGCAAATCCTATTCTTAACGCGAATATGCGTGTCTGGCCGCGACATATTTACGAACCGGAAAAACGCGAGGGCGGAAGCGAAGCGCTGCTCAACGTTCATAGCGTCGATACGGATGTACGCACGATTCCGAGTATCGGGGCATACCATATCGTGGAGTACACACCGGGCGTGCGCGTAGTGCTGCAGCGTAATCCAAATTACTGGAAAACCGACGATGAGGGAACTTCATTACCCTATTTTGAACGGGTGATCTACCGTATCGTACCGGACGACAATACGTCGTACCTGCTCTTTCGTGAAGGTACCAAGGATGGCCATTCCGTCCGTCCGGAACAGCTGGACGAACTCCTGAACGTGCAGAATCCGGACTTTTCCGTTTACAACGGTGGCGACACTCTGGGTTCCGCTTTCTTCGTTTTCAACCAGAACCCCTCGAACCTCGACCCGGTTAAGCATCGATGGTTTACACAGCGGGAATTCCGTCAGGCCATGAGCTCGGTCCTGAACCGGCCTCGTATCGTGCGGCAGGTTTATCGCGGTCTGGCGACACCGGCGCTTCACTTCTTTGCAAGACCCAACCCGTTTTTTAACGAGGATATCCAGCTGGAGTTTACCTACGATCCCGAACGGGCCGTAGAACTACTGGCTTCGATCGGAATCGAACCGGGGTCCGACGGGCTGATGTACGACGACGAGGGGAACCACGTCGAGTTCTCGATCAATCTTGGAGCGGAGAATCCGATTGGCATCGATATCGCGAATATCTTTTCCGATGAGCTGAGTGAGATCGGGATTACCGCCAACGTCCGGCCGATCGATTTTCAGAACCTTGTGGATCGTCTGACCACCACGTTCGATTGGGAGGTCGCGACGGTCGCGCTCGGAGCGAATTACTGGCCCGAGAGCGGGAGCAACGTATGGCAATCCAGCGGGAACTTCCACCTCTGGCATCCTCTGCAGTCGAGTCCCGCTACGGAATGGGAAGCGCGCCTGGATTATCTCTACAACGAAGGCCGTTTTACGATCGACGAGGACGAGCGATGGGAGATCTACAACGAATTCCAGGAGATTGTCCTCACGGAACTGCCACTGTTTTACATCGTGCACCCCCTGTCGTTCTACGCTATTCGAGATCGGTGGCAGAACGTTTTTTACGACACCCTGGGTGGCATGGACAGCAGGTTCCTTTTTCTGGAGCCGTAATATCGGTGAGGTCACAAAGATGAACCCGGTGCGTCGATTTATCGTTTCCGCAGCCGCGCCTGTTCTCGTTTTCCGGGAACGACACCCCCTGACCGCGTTTATCGCGGGACGCGTGGTTTCGCTGTTTACTATCCTGTTTGTTCTTGGGTTCGCGGTGTTCGGTCTGATGGCTTTGACCCCCGGCGATATCGTGGATACATACGTACGCGGCCAGATGATGATGCAGGCGGAGTTCCGTCAGCCGGATCACCAGTATACCGAGGAGGCGATCGCCGCGGCCAAGGCCCGCCTGGGCCTGGACCAGCCGTTCTACATTCAGTATATGAACTGGCTGCGTCGCGTGATAATTGACCGGGATCTGGGGCGGACGCTCATTTCCCGCGCGCCGGTGCTGTTTCTCATCCGGGACCGCATGATGAACAGTCTCGTGCTGAATCTGATCTCGCTCTTCTTTCTGACGATAATTTCGTTTGCCACGGGAATCTACTTCAGCTCAAAGGTGGGAACCCGGACCGACGTCGTTGCTACCGTGGTCGCACTTTTTTTACACGCTTTCCCCGGTATACTTCTGTTGATCCTGCTGCAGCTCTTTGCCGCGGTGTCCGGTTGGTTTCCGATAACGGCGTATCCCGGATTTCCCCGGTCTGAAGCGCCTTTACGTTTTGCTTTCAGCTACCTCTACCATATCCTGCTGCCCCTGATCGGTGCATTTCTCGGGGGAATAGGCGGGACGATGCGCATGATCCGCGCAACGATGCTCGACCAGTTGGGGCAACCCTACGTGACGAGTCTGCGCAGCCGGGGGATCAGTGAGCATCGCATCTACTTCTCCCACGCGTTCCGCAACACGCTCAATCCGTACATCACCTCCAGCGCAAACCTGTTTGCGAGTCTCTTTTCCGGCTCCCTGATTCTCGAGATCATCTTCTCGTATCCCGGTATCGGCCGATTGATGTACGAAGCGGTTCGACAGGAAGACGTCAACCTGGTTCTGGCAAACATGATGTTTATAAGTTTTCTCGTGCTCTTCGGCATGATTGTAAGCGATATACTCCTGGCGATCGTCGATCCGCGGATCCGGTTTGGAGCGGACCGATGAGACGTTTCCGACGCGCCCTGTTTAAACGCCCCGCGGCGACGGTGGCATTCCTGATTCTTGTCGTCCTGTACGGCGCGATGATTCTAGCGGAGTACCTGTCGCCTTACCGGGCTACCACGGTATTCCGGGAGCACTCGTACCATCCTCCAAACGTGCGTCTTTACTCGCAGGAGCTTGGTTTCCGGCCGCAGATCCAGCGGCACGCTCTGGTGGACCACTCCACGTGGCGGTACGTACCGATCCGGGATGATTATGTGCCGATTCGATTCTTTGTCCGGGGTCCGTCCTATCGGCTGTGGGGTATCGTACCGTGGGACGTGCATCTATTTGGAACCGACGAGCCCTACGACCACCGCGGAGCCGACTGGCAGACGGGCGGACGAACGTATCCGGTATACCTGATGGGTGCGGACAATCTTGGCAGGGATCTTTTTTCTCGGGTGTTATACGGCAGTCGGATTTCGTTGACGATCGGCTTTATCGGCATATCGATCTCTCTGACGATCGCGATTATCCTGGGAGGGCTCGCGGGATACTACGGGGGTTGGATCGACTGGTTGATCATGCGGATAGCGGAGTTCGTGATCCTGATCCCCGGATTGTACATGATCCTCTTCCTGCGGAGTCTGTTGTCACGGGATATGGACTCGGGACAGTCGTTCATACTCATTACCGTTATCCTCTCCTTTGTCGGTTGGCCCGGGAGCGCGCGTTTGATCCGGGGGCTTGTGCACTCAATCAAACGGGAAGACTTCATTATGAACGCGCAGCTCGAGAGTATTCCTCCGCTCGTGATCATTTTCCGGCATATCATCCCGCAGATGGCATCGATTCTGATCGTGAGCATTACCCTCGGTATTCCCGGTTTCATACTGGGAGAAACGGTTCTCAGTTACCTCGGGTTGGGCATTGTCGATCCCGCAGTCAGCTGGGGAAGCCTGCTCAACCGCGAGGTCACGACTCTGTCCAACTTGCGCAACTTCCCGTGGTTCCTTTACCCGGGCTTGCTTCTACTCTTCACTACGCTGGGATTTAACTTCCTGGGGGACCTGCTCCGTGACGTACTTGATCCCTACTACCGTGAAAGGAAGCTGTCCTCGTGAGTATGTGGAACAGAGTCCGCGACGGTGAATCCTCGATTCCCGGCGGAGAGACCGGCGAACCGGGCCGAACGTCGGAGAATGCGCCGCTTCTGGCGGTGAGGAATCTCCACGTGGACTTTGCCACGGAAGGAGGTATTCTGGACGCGGTGCGCGGAGTCTCTTTTGACCTTGAAGAAGGTGAGATACTGGGTATCGTCGGTGAGTCCGGGAGCGGGAAGAGCGTGACCGCCCATGCGATCATGAGAATTCTCGCAGCCAACGGCAGGATCGCTTCCGGTAGCGTGGCTTACCGTGGAACGGATGTAACGACTATGGACAAGGGGGCATTACGCCGTTTCCGCGGACGGGAGGTGGCGATGATCTTCCAGGAGCCCGGTCGATCGTTCGATCCCATTTACTCGATCGGGCGTTCTCTGGCGGAAACGCTCCGGGCTCACGACCTGGGGATCACCGACGAGGAGGCGCGCGACCGATCGATACGCCTCCTGGAAGAGGTGCGCGTCACCGACGCGGCACGACGGCTCGACAATTTCCCTCACCAGTTTTCCGGGGGACTATTACAGAGAATAATGATCGCCCATGCTCTCGCCGGCGAGCCGGCGGTGTTGATAGCGGACGAACCGACAACGGCACTGGATGTAACGATACAAGCGGAAATCATCGATCTGCTGCTCGAGCTGCGTCGTCGGAGAAATCTGGCGATACTCTTCATCACCCACAATCTTGCCCTTATCTCCGGCTTCGCCGACCGCCTGGTCGTGATGTACGGCGGACTTGTCATGGAAGAGGGAGGAGTGGAGGAGGTATTGCGCCGGTCGCGACACCCCTATACGGCCGGTCTTATCGCCGGTCTGGTACCGTTCGGATCACATTACAGTAAAGATGCGTTGCGAATCATGGCGGGCTCCCCGCCGGATCCCCTCGATCCGGAACCGGGGTGTCCCTTCGCGCCACGGTGCCCCCTCGCGAGCGACGAGTGTCGATCGGGCATACCGGAGGTACGGGAGGATCGTACCCGGTACCGCTGTATCGTCCCGGGAACCAAGAGCGCGGAGCTTTTCTCCACGTCGACCCGCGCGGGGGAGTATTAGCCGATGATCGAACTCCAGAACGCGGAGAAACGTTATCCCCTGCAAGCGGGTTTCTTCGCCCGGACGGACGCGTTTGTATACGCCGTAAACGGGGTGTCGCTACGGATAGAACCGGGAGAGATCTACGGTCTGGTGGGCGAGTCGGGGTGTGGAAAAACCACGACCGCCCGTCTGCTGGTTCGGATGGAACGGCTTTCCGGCGGGGAGATCCGGTTCCGGAGTCGCGACGGCAAGGAGTTTCTGCTTTCACGTATCGACCGTCGCCAGCTCCGTAACCTGCGCAATCGGATCAGGTACGTTTTCCAGGATCCCGCTCGTTCGCTCAATCCGCGTCTTACGATCCGGGAGGTACTGTTATCGGGTTATCGTTACTCGCCGTCCTGGCCCGGCCGTACCCAGGCGGAAGAGGACGCACGGCGTCTTATTCAGGAAGTGGGTTTGCGTACCGGTGATCTCGATCGTCGGCCCGCGGACTTCTCCGGCGGTCAACGACAGCGCATCTCGATCGCCCGGGCGCTCATCACTAAGCCGGAGGTACTGATCTGTGACGAGGTTGTGAGTGCACTGGACGTCTCGATCCAGGGTCAGATCCTGAACCTTTTACTGCGCATCCGGGAAGAACGAAACCTGACGATGATGTTCATAGCTCACGACCTGGCTGTAGTGGGGTACATGAGCGACCGCATCGGTGTTATGTACCGCGGGGTGCTGCTGGAGGAGGCGCCGGCCGGTACACTCCTGGCGGAACGACACCACCGGTACACGCAGTATCTCTTTGACTCTCTGCCCGTCCTCGGAGAACGAGCGACTCCTCGGGTTGGCGGAGTTTCGGACTTCGGTTCCCGTTCGGATCTCACCGTTTCTCCAGTGACGGATTCTTCCGAACTGGAGATGGTCGAGATCGCTCCGGGACACCGGGTCAGCTCCGTATTCAGTCGAGGATAGACCCGTTGATGGACCGCGTTACACCTCTGAGGGGTCCGGGAAGAGAAGGCGCAGATCCGCGCCCTGTCGCGGCCCCGCCATCATCTCCGCCACCGTGGCACGCCACCTCTTGTAGTGTTCCGTCTCCTTGTGTGCGAGTGCAGCTTCGGCATCACGGTACATCTCGTACAGAACGTACTCGCCGGGGTTCTGTTCGTCTTTCAGAACGTCGAACTGCACCACCCCGGGCTCCTGGAGCGATGCCCGGTGGTTTTCACCGGTGGCGGCTTCGAACTGCTCGTAGTAACCGGGCTTTACCGTTACGCGGACGATTCGTGCAATCATACATATAACGTAATGGAAATACGTTGCCGTTACCACGAGTGGAGCCAGTAGTCCATGTTGAGCGCTTTCCGGCTCTCCGGGGGCTCGTCGGGGGGCAGGACCCAGAACGACTGCTCCCGATCTCCCACGGCGCGGGCGGTACCGATGTACGGAAGACTTTGCAGCGCGGTCGGTAGCGACCAGATCTCGCACCAGGGATCGCGTTGCGCGATCGGCATCACCGCGGACCGCTGGCCCCGAGCGGCGGCGTATCCGAGCATCCAGGTAAGCCAGACGCCGGTCACCGGTTGACCCTGCTCGCAGAGAACGATCACCGCCCGGGCGTCGCTGCACCGGTCCTGGAGTTCCTTATCCGGTGGTGCCTCCGCGTCCCCCGGTACGGAGACCGCGACCGTACGGAACCCGGCATCCTCCAGGAGCGTCGACACGCCACGTGCCAGAACCTCGCGTCGGTGCTCCTGTTGATCGGAACGTCCCGGCGGTACGAGAAGTACCAGATCGTAGAGTGTCAGTCCGATTCCCCGGCGCATCGGAACGAGAGCGTCCATGTCCGGGGAGGGAACGGGAGGCTTTGGAACGTCCCGGCGAGTGAGAAGCACCATCGGCAATCATCGTATCACCGGGAATCGGTGTGGGGAAAGTACGGAAAATCTGGTATTATTGTGGTGTATCGCTGGGAGAAATAAATATGACGGGAGCCAACATGCTTACTGCCGGTTTACTGCCACGTGTCTGGGTATTGTTAACTCTGATTCTATTTGCTGTCCCTGCGTCGGTCGCGGCACAGGCGGACCGACAGGCTACCGAACGACAGCGCATCGACCTGGGACGCCTTTCGGAAGGTCCCGCTATCATCGGCGGCGGTATCGTTGTCGGTGAGCCCTCGGGAGTCACGGCAAAACTCTGGTTCACCGAGACGGGGTTTGCCCTGGACACCGCTGTAGCCTGGTCGTTCCACGAGGATCCGGGACTTTATCTCCACACGAACGCGCTCTTCCACCTGGCGATCATCGAAACCGCGCAGGGCAGGTATCTGACGCCTTTTGTCGGTGGTGGAGTGTCCTACCGCGTGGGAGAAAAACACCGTCTGTCTCTGAGGGTACCTCTGGGGCTTTCGATTCTGCCCTTTACCAACTTCCCCGCGGAGTTCTTCGCGGAGCTGGCTCCCGGGATCGGGTTGCTTCCCGATACCTCGCCGAACTTTGGTGCCGGCCTGGGGATCCGGTTCTATGTCCCATTTTGACCCGGCGGTATCGGACGCCGTATCTTGATTACGAGCCCGCGTCGGCTCACGGTTGACATTCTACAGGAGGTAAACAATGGCATTCGCAATTCAGTGTGATCGACCGGGTGGACCGGAGGTGATGCAGTACCGGCGGGTTGAGCTCCGCGATCCCGGACCGGAGGAGGTGCGCGTTCGTGTTCATGCGGCGGGTCTGAACTATATCGACGTGTACCATCGCACGGGTTACTACCCGGTCCCGGACCTTCCCACCGGACTCGGGGTGGAAGGGGCCGGTGTGGTGGACGCAGTCGGAGAAGGTGTGACCCAATGGGTTGCGGGCGATCGCGTCGTCTACGTCGCGGGTCCTCCCGGTGCGTATGCTCAGTTCCACGTGGTCGCCGCGGATCGCCTGATACGCCTCCCGGAGGATATCGACTTCGAGCAGGCCGCGGCGATGATGCTCAAGGGGATGACCGCGCGATACCTCCTTCGTCAGACGTACCCGGTCAGCTCCAAAGAAACGATCCTCGTCCACGCTGCCGCAGGTGGAGTGGGGCTGATCATGTGTCAATGGGCACGCCACCTGGGCGCGACCGTGATCGGCACCGTCGGTTCTGAAGAAAAAGCGACGCTTGCCCGGGAGGCCGGTTGCGATTACCCCGTGCTCTACCGGAAAGAATCAGTAGTCGACCGCGTACGGGAGATTACCGACGGCGCCGGGGTGAGCGTTGTGTACGATTCCGTGGGACGCGATACCTTTCTTGACAGTCTCGCCTGTCTGCGTCCACGGGGCCTCATGGTCAGCTTTGGTCAGAGTTCCGGTGCGGTGGAAGGGTTTGACCCGGTGCTGCTTTCCCGGAACGGCTCGCTCTTTTTGACACGGGCCTCCTTGTTCGATTACGTGGGAACTCGGGAGGAGCTCGAGGAGAACGCGGGGGAACTCTTTGATGTTATACGAGGTGGTAATGTGACGATACCCGTACGTCAACGGTTCTCCCTGGAAGATGCGGCAGACGCGCATCGTGCTCTGGAGAGCCGAAAAACCACGGGATCGACAATTTTATTTGTCCAGTGAAAAATTTTATGGTACAAAAGAGTCATGAATCTCTCAGATCTTGACATTGCACAGGCGGCGTCGCTGAAACCGATAAGCGAGATAGCCGCGGGACTGGAACTCGGTGAAGACCAGTGGTTGCCCTGGGGACGCAACGTCGCAAAGGTGAATCCGGCGGTCGGCGAGGGTGAGCGGGACTCCCGAGCGCGGTACGTGGACGTCACCGCGATCACGCCGACACCGCTCGGGGAGGGTAAAACCACAACCACCGTGGGGCTCACCCAGGGACTGGGGGTGGTCGGTCGCAACAGTATGTGCGCGATTCGTCAGCCCTCGATGGGGCCGACCTTCGGGATCAAGGGAGGCGCCGCCGGTGGCGGGCACAGCCAGATTCTCCCCATGGAGGAGTTTAATCTCCACCTGACCGGAGATATCCACGCGATCTCCGCCGCCCACAACCTGATAGCTGCGGCGATCGACAACCAGATTTACCACGAGTCGCGCTGGTCCGACGCGTTCTTTGAGAAACGGGGGATAAAGAAGATCGGGATCAACCCCTACGATATCTCCTGGAACCGGGTTGTGGACCTCAACGACCGGTCACTCCGGAACGTGATCACCGGATTGGGCGAACTCCCGGACGGTCCGATCAGGCAGGGCGGCTTTGATATCACCGTGGCGAGCGAGCTCATGGCGGTGCTTGCGCTGGCACGAGATCTTCCGGATCTTCGGGAACGGATCGGCCGGATCGTGGTTGCCCGGGACCGGTCGGGCAATCGGGTAACCACCGAGGATCTGGGTGTTGCGGGAGCCGCAACGGTGTTGCTCCGCGACGCGCTGTGGCCCAACCTTCTGCAGACGATTGAAGGCCAGCCGGCGTTCGTGCACGCCGGACCATTTGCGAACATCGCTCACGGAAACTCCTCGGTCGTGGCGGACCGGATCGCGCTGGCCCGCGGTGGTTTTCTCGTGACTGAAAGCGGATTCGGAGCGGATATCGGGATGGAGAAGTTTTTCGATATCAAGTGTCGCGTGAGCGGCACGTTCCCGGATGTGGTCGTGCTGGTCGCGACGGTACGGGCGCTCAAGATGCACGGTGGCGGCCCCAAGGTCACGCCGGGACAACCTCTGCCGGCGGTCTACAAGGAAAAGAATCTGGAACTTCTCACGACGGGACTGGAAAACCTCCGCGCCCACGTGCGCATCGCGAGCCTCTTCAACGTACCCGTGGTAGTGGCGGTCAATGCTTTTGGGACCGACGCGGAGGAAGAACTCGCCCTGGTCCGCGACGCGGCTCGTGAAGCCGGTGCCGCGGACGCGGTGGTGACACACCATCACGCCCGCGGCGGGGAAGGCGCAGCGGAGCTCGCACAGGCGGTGGCCCGCGTGGCCGACGAGCCCCGGAAGAAGGAGCCTCGCTTCCTTTACGACCTCGAAACTACGCTGGAAGACAAAATCCGGACGCTGGCAACCGAGGTTTACGGAGCCCGGGATATCGAGATCAGCCCCCTGGCAAAGGAGCAACTCGCCTCGTTTCAGGAAGCTGGTTTCGGCTCGATGCCGGTGTGTATCGCCAAGACGCACCTGTCGTTAAGCCATGACCCGACGATCAAAAACGCACCCCGGGACTTCGTATTCCCGATTCGCGAGCTGCGGCCCAGCGCGGGCGCGGGGTTTGTGTACGTGCTCGCCGGCGATATTCGGACGATGCCTGGTCTGCCGAGCGTCCCCGCCTTTCGCGGCGTCGATATCGACGTCGAGACCGGTCGGGTGAAGGGTCTCTTTTAGTCTTCGTTTCGATTATGACTCGAGCGGTGCCCGCCCCGGAGAGGGGCGGGCACATCTGTTTTTGGCGGAGCCTTGAAAAGATTGGTATATTCACCCCGGGATGAACACCTATCATCGACAGAAAGTCCTGCGTCTCGTCCAGACCACCGTGCTTATGACCGGGATGGTTTTCCTGGCGGCGCGGGCCGCCGCGATCGTGGTAGGGCCGTTTTTTGGTTGGCTCCTGGTGTTCGTGGCTCCGATTATTACCGTTTATTCCCTGGCGGGACAGCGCCTGCTCTTACCCACGGGTACCCGCGTGCTGCACCCGGCGGAAGCGCCCGAGGTGTATCGGATTCTGCGCAGACTGGTGGAGCGCGCCGGGCTTGACCGTGTTCCGCCGATCTATCTGCTTCCGTCCTCCAACGCGGAAGCACTCACCACCGGTATCGGAAAAGGAACGCGTATTCTGCTTTCCCGGGGTATATTTCATACACTTTCCCTCCGGGAGACCCAGGCGGTACTCGCTCACGAGGTGAGCCACATCCGTAATCACGACCTGCCGCTCTTTGCGATGGCCGGGGCGATGCAACGACTTACCCGTTTGTTCGGTGTGTTTCTTACAGTCCTGGTGATTCTCTTTTTTCCGCTGATCCTGGCGGGGATCCCGGTGATTCCATTGCGAGCGCTGCTCTACATGACCGCAGCGCCGGTCGTCACAGCGCTCGTGCAGTTTGCTCTCCTGAGGACGCGGGAGTTTCAGGCGGACCTGGGCGCGGCGGAACTGACCGGCGACCCGGAAGGTCTTGCCTCGGCGCTGGCCCGGCTGGAGTCGTTTCGACGGCCGGTGTGGAACTTCTTTGTCGTAAACGGTAGCCGCCGCACCGCCCTGGGCGAGTTGCTGCGCACACATCCTGGCACGGAAGAACGGATAGCCCGATTGCGGGAGCTCTCCAGCGCGTAACTGTTCGTTGACCGCTGCTATTGCACCGAGTAGTATGGCGGTACAACTGTGGAAAGAGGATTATGAAACGCGTAATTATTATCGGGAGCGGGTTTGGTGGGATCTCCGCCGCGGCGTATCTTGCTCGGGATGGATACGATGTGACGGTTCTCGAGAAGAACGGCTGGGTCGGTGGTCGCGCCCGGGATCTTGCAAAAGACGGGTTTCGTTTCGATATGGGGCCGAGCTGGTACTGGATGCCGGAGGAGCACGACCGATGGTTCGAGGAGTTCGGTATGCCCCGGGAGCAGTTCTACCAGATCCATCGCGTGGATCCGAGTTATCGGGTGTATTTTGGCGACAGCCTCCCCGGTGAGTCCCGGAACGTCGTCGATGTTCCCGCGGACCGCGCCGGAGCGCGAGCGGTTTTTGAGCAGTATGAACCGGGTGCCGGGGCCGCGCTGGACGATTATCTTTCCGACTGTGCCGGGAAGTACCGGATAGCGATGAGCTCCTTTATCCGGCGTAATTTCTACTCGATCTTTGATTTTTTCAACTGGACCGCGATCCGCAACATGCGACGTCTCAATCTGTTCCAGAGCTACCGAGGCCGGATCGGTCGGTTCTTCCGCCACCCGTACCTGCGGAAGATCCTGGAGTTTCCCGTGGTATTTCTCGGGAGCAGTGCCGACCGCACCCCCGCCGTCTATACCCTCATGAACCACATCGACTTTGAGCTGGGTACGTGGTACCCGGAGGGCGGGTTTTCCGCGGTGGTCCGGGCGATGCAGAGCGTGGCGGAATCACAGGGAGCGACCTTTCTCTTTAACCAGGAGGTTATCGGTATCGCTGTCGAGAACGGACGCGCCATCGCGGTGGAAGTGCGGGACGGTCAGGGCGGGAAGCGGATGGAAGCAGCAGATATAATCGTAGCCAACGCGGACTATCCCCGGGTAGAACAGCACCTTCTGCCGAAGAAGTATCAGTCCGTCTCGGATGATCGGTGGGACCGCGCAACTCTGGCACCGGCGGTGATCAACTACTACCTCGGTTTTAATCGCCGTCTCGACGAGTTTCAGCACCACACGTTCTTCTTCGATACGTCCTGGGAGGAGCATTTTGATGCGGTGTACAACGATCCACGCTGGATCGACGATCCGCTCTTCTACCTTCACGTTCCTTCCAGGACCGACCGATCCTGTGCGCCGGAGGGGCACGAAGCGGTATTTCTCCTGATTCCCGTGGCTCCCGGTCTGGAAGACACGGACGAACGACGGGAGATGTACCTGAGCCGTGCCCTGGACCGGATGGAAGCGTTGACCGGAAAACCTCTGCGGGATAATCTGGTATTTCAACAGAGCATGTCCCTGCGTGACTTTTACCGTGATTACCACGCGTACAAGGGAAATGCCTTTGGATTAGGACAGACTCTGTTTCAGACCGCCTGGTTCCGTATGGCGAACCGGTCCAGAAAGGTGAGTAATCTGTATTACGCGGGACAGTACACAGTTCCCGGGACGGGTACGACCATGAGCATGATCAGCGGGGCCGTGGTGGCGGATCGGATCCGCGCCGGCAGGTAGGAGCGACAGATGGGATGGTTCGGAAAGATTGTCGGTGGTACGATCGGCCTGGTGACGATCGGTGGTCCTTTGGGAGCGATCGCCGGTGCCGCGATCGGCCATCATCTCTTTGACAGACAACCCCGGGCACTGAAACCGGGAAATGAAGCCGGCCCCGCCCGGGGACCACACCGGTGGACCGGGAACGGCGAACAGCAGTCGGCCGGAGACTACAGCCGGACCGGACCGCGGGACCGTACCGAAGAACGTCAGGCGGCTTTTTTTCTGGCGCTCTTTTCGATTCTGGGTAAACTGGCCAAAGCGGACGGCCGCATCACACGCGAGCAGGGTGAGGCGGTGGTGTCCTTCCTGGATCGAATGGGCGTAACCGGTCGCCAGCGATCGTTCGCGATCCGTGTTTTCAACGAGGCAAAAGATTCGCGGTATACCGTGGAAGAATTTGCCAGGCAGTTTGCGGATGTGACTCGTGAGCAGCAGGATCTTCGTTCGAGCCTGATGGATATGCTCTACGAGACCGCCCTGGCAAACCGTGAGCTGCATCCCCGTGAAGAGGAGATGATCAACTCCGTCGCGGCGATCCTGGGGATCCCCGCGTCCGAACATCGTGCGATCCGCGACCGCCACCTTGGTGGAGCGGATTACGCGTTTTCCGTGCTCGGGCTCACCCCGGAGGCGACGGACGATGAGATCCGTCGGACGTACCGCCAGCTCGTGCAGGAGTACCATCCGGACAGGATTGTTGCCCAGGGAATGCCGCAGGAGTTTGTAGAGTACGCGGGAGAGCGGTTCCAGGAAATACAACGGGCCTGGCAGACGATCCGCCGCGATCGTGGACTCGGGTGAATACGCGACGGATACATTATAGTACGGTTCCGGTCGATCAAGGCGACAGTTCCGGTTCGCGCAACCGCCTAGACCGGGAGTTTAGCGGAAATCAACCCCTGCCGGCGGATTTCCAGAGGGATCACCGAGTCCTCGCCGAACGCGCGATGCATCGCTACGCGATACTCATGAACGAGATCCTCCGGAATCGCCACCAGCATCGATCCCGCAAAACCGCCGCCGTGGACGCGACAGGCACCGACGGCCCCGCGCTGGCGCAGGTACGTCCGGGTCAGCTCGATCCCCAACGCCAGGGACTGGTCGGTGGCGGACCCGGTGTGAACGTTCTGAAGCAGCCGGATGCTCGAATCGCCGCTCTCGGTCATCAGCTCCAGGATGTCGTGGTTAAGGCGGGAATCGGCGGCATCAGCAAAGGAAAGGACGCGATCCTGTTCCTCGAAAAAGTGCAATGCCCTGAGTACCGCCCGATCGCCGATCGTCCTTCGGACGGCTGTAAGGTTGGCGAGTAGTTTTCTGCGGTCGGTTTCGGCGAGCGTCCGTGCGCCCAGTGCCTCCGCGACGGCGTGCATCTCCCGCGATATCTCCCCGTAGGCATCGGTAAGATCCGCGTGGGACCCTCCGGTATTTACCACCATCAGCCGGTGATTGGACTCAGAAAAATCGATCTCGATCTCATGCACCCGGGGAGCTCGTGGATCGGCAAAATCGATCGCCTGCATCCCGCCGAGCGCGGATGCGTACTGGTCCATGAGACCACTCGGTTTCTTCATGAAGTGGTTCTCGGCGTACTGACCCGCCCGGGCTGCCTGGAGTGGTGAGATCTCGCTTCCGGAGAGCGTGGCGTGTACTCCTGCCAGCGCTACCTCCAGCGCCGCGGAAGAACTGAGTCCGCTGCCGGGGAGTACCGAGCTCGCCATAAACGCCTGGTATCCCGGCGCCGGCAGGTCCTGCTTCAGCAACCCTTCCCGGATACCGAGCATCAGTTTCTCCGTATCATGGTCGGCGGTACCCGGCGTGGCGACAAACTCCCGGTCCCAACCGCTTGATATGAGGCGCATTACGGTGTCCGGCCCGGACTCTCCCGGCGAGGAGGGGCCGGCGACAACCAGGGTGTCCAACGTGATCGCTGCTGCTACAACGCGGCCGTTGTTGTGATCGGTATGATTTCCGATGATTTCTGTTCTACCCGGAGCGCTGGCCACCACTTCCGGTTTGGTGCCGAAGTGCTCCTGGTATTCCGCTTTCAGTTCGTCCACGCGGTGCCGTCCGTCCGGCAGCGTAGCCAGGAACTCATTGAAGGAGATCGTCATGGGAGCCTCGGAACGCCCGGCTCAGGATGTTTCGGTACGCTCGGCGATGATTTCCAGGAGTCGCTCCGAGAGCACCCGTGGCCATTCCGGCAAGGTACCGGACTGGTCCGCCTCGTACGTTGCGAGGAGTGCCTCAAAACGATTGTGGGCGACTTCATAATCGCCCTGCTTGTACGCGATGAATGCGATCTCATATTCCGCCTCCATAATCGCCCCGCGGTCATCCGGGAACCGACGAATGAACTCACGGTAATAACGCAGCGCGAGCTCCCAGCGCTCCTGGTCGACCGCTTCCTGCGCCCGCTGGAACATCTCCATCCGGCTCAGATCCTCCGGGATCTCCCCCGGAGTGCTCCGGCATCCGGATAGCACCGCTATCGTGAAGACCAGAACTATCGGGAGCAGTACGAGAGTCGAGAAGGGGTGTCGTTTCATCACAATCGCGACGGTATCACGTTTGGGACCGCATCGCAATAGTTCAGTGCCAGCGGAGCAATCCCGGAATGTAGGGATGCACCAGCTCCGGATGATCGGGTAACACTCGAATCGCGTACCCCTGCCGTCCCGCCTGCCGACACTTGACGCGGGCGCGGAAGGTGTGCGCATTACCGTCGCGCTTTTCCGGTTTCATCTTGACGACTTCGGGGTTTTCCAGATTACCCTCAGCGTTGATACGTCCGGTATAAACTTGTACAGCGACCTCGTCCGGAGCTATCGAACCAAGGTGAACGTTGCACCGTACGGTAAAGCTGTCACCGACTTTGAGGTTGCCGTTATCGCCGGAGACCTCGTAGATCGTAATGTCCTTCCACTGACCCTGCAACCGGTGGATATAACCCGCCAGGTTTCGGGCCTGCGAGTAGTTCTCCCGCTTCATCCGGTCGTAGTTCTTGAGTGCGGGCAGATAAAAATTCTCGGAGTATTCCATGAGCATTCGACTGGTGGAAAAGAGCCCTCCCAGTTTCTTCATGGACGCCTTCATGCGGCGTATCCATTCACGGGGTAGTCCGTCGAGACTTCGATCGTAGTACAGGGGAATGATCTCCCGCTCAAGCAGGTCGTAGAGAAGCTTGCTCTCAATATCGTCCTGCATTTCCTCGTCGGCATATTCTTCCCCGGCGCCGATCGCGTAACCTACCTCGGTGTCGTATCCTTCCGCCCACCAGCCATCGAGGACGGAGCAGTTCTGAACTCCGTTGATCGCCGCTTTCATCCCGCTGGTTCCGCTCGCCTCCAACGGGCGTCGAGGCGTATTCAGCCAGATATCACTGCCGCTGACCAGGTACTTGGCAACTTCCAGATCGTAGTTCTCGAGAAAAACGATCTTGCTGCGGATTTCCGGATCACTCGCGTAATGGACGATGTCCTTGATCAGGTTCTTCCCGGGGATATCGTGGGGATGGGCTTTCCCCGCGAAGATGATCTGCACCGGACGGTCGGGGTTCGTAAGCAGTTTTTTCAGCCGTTCCGGATCACGGAAAAGCAGCGTTGCCCGTTTGTACGTGGCAAAACGGCGGGCAAAGCTGATCGTAAGCGTATACGGAGAGAGAACTTCCTCGGCGTAGGACTGCTGAGAACGACTCGCACCGCGGCGTTGCAGTTGTCCCCGTAACCGTTTCCGCGTAAAAGCGACCAGTTTGTTCTTGCGTATCTCGTGGGTGCGCCAGAGCTCCTCGTCGGAAATACGGTCCATCCGCTTCCAGATTTCCGTATGGGTAGGATCATCATCGAACCGTGGTCCGAAGTACCGGTCCAGGAGTTCCTTCATCTCGGGGCTGAGAAAACTCCGGGAGTGTACCCCGTTGGTGATATGCCCGATCGGGATCTCGTGATCTGGAAGGCCGGACCAGATCTGACGCCACATCTCCCGGGAAACCGTGCCGTGAAGCTCGCTCACCCCGTTGTTGTACGCGCTTAACCGGATCGCCAGAACAGTCATACAGAACGGTTCCTGGTGATCCAGCGGGTTTTCCCGGCCCAGAGCGACAAACTCCTCCCAGGTAAAACCCGTACCTTCGGTGATCGCGTTAAAATACTTATGCATCATATCGATCCCGAACCGCTCGTTCCCTGCGGGTACCGGCGTGTGGGTGGTGAATATATTGGTCGGCCAGAGCGCCTGCATCGCCTCCTGTCGTGTCAGACCCTGTTCCAGGATGTAGTTGCGGATCCGCTCGATCCCGAGAAACGCCGAATGCCCCTCGTTCATGTGGGTCACCGCGGGGTTTTTCCCCATTGCCCGGAGCGCCCGGATACCGCCGATCCCCAGGAGGATCTCCTGCTTGATGCGCATTTCACGGTCTCCCCCGTAGAGCGAGGAGGTTATCGTCCGATTCTCCGGGGTGTTTTCCTCAACGTTGGCGTCGAGCAGGTACAAGCTGATCCGTCCGATGCGTACCTCCCAGACCCGGGCGGTTACCGTCGACCCCGGCATCTCCACGGAGATCCGGACTTCCTTTCCGTCCTTATCCAGCACCTGCCAGACGGGCATGTTATACCAGTCGTTCTCGGGATAGCGCTCCTGCTGAAAGCCGTCGGCGTTGAGGTACTGCTGAAAGTATCCCTGTTGGTAGAGCAGCCCCACCCCGACCAGGGGAAGGCCCAGGTCGCTGGAGCTTTTCAGATGATCGCCGGAAAGAACGCCCAGGCCTCCGGAGTAAATCGGAAGACTCACGTCCAGACCGTACTCCATCGAGAAATAGGCGATTGTATTTTTTCGGGAGCCGGAGTACCACGTGTCCTTGCCGGACTTGTACCGACGGAACCGTTCTACAACGTTGTTAAGCGCAGCCAGATAGGAGTCGTCCTCCGCGAGCTGCGCGAACCGCTCCTGGGACACCATTCCCAGCATCAACACGGGGTTCTGTTTGCTTGTAACCCACGCATCAAAGTCGAGGCGCATGAACAAATTCTGGGCGTCATGATTCCAGCTCATCCAGAGGTCGTGGGCGATCTCTTCGAGCGGTTTCAAGGCCCGCGGTATCTGCGGGTTAACGGTGTATTCTATGTATTTCATCTCGGCCAGACGGTATCCGCCGTTCCGGACCGTGTCAACCGACACGCTCCGGGTGCTCATCCACGATCGGCATTACCACGGCGGCGTCACCGGTAACGTCCAGCGCGTCGATCTCCGCTGCGGCCTGCCGTATAGCGGATTCCGGGCAGACGTGCGTCGTGATAACGACCGGGATCAGTTCCTTGGCCAGGGCCTGCTCATTCTGGCGAAGGCTGGCGATACTTATCCTGGCTTCTGCCAGAATCGAACTGACCATCGCGAGTACACCCGGCTTGTCCCGTGCCATGATACGCAGGTAGAACTGCGAGGAGGATCGGCCCTCGGTAAGCTGGGTCACGCCGTCGGTCCGGTCCGGCCAGTATCCCGTTTTCTCAAACACGGTCGGGACCGTTCCCAGTCCAATACCGATGATATCAGAGGCTACCGCGCTCGCGGTAGGCTCGCCCCCGGCTCCGCGGCCGTAGAACAGGGTGTGTCCTACCGCGTGGCCGTAGATGCTGACCGCGTTGAAGGGGCCGCTGACCCACGCCAGAGGGTGTTCCTCAGAGATGAACGCCGGTCTGACCCAGATCGAGACACCGTGCTCGTCGCGGTGAGCTACCGCGAGCAGTTTTACCACGTACCCGAGGTCCTGGCCGTACGCCACGTCTATCGCTTCAAGTTTGTCGATGCCCGCCACGGGTATCTTGTGATAATCCACCTCGATCCCGAACGCCAGGGAGCTGAGAATTGCTATCTTGTGAGCGGAGTCGGTACCCTGTACGTCCATGCTCGGATCAGCCTCGGCCAGCCCCGTGGACTGAGCTTTCGCCAGTGCCTCGGGATAGGTCTGTCCCTTCTGTATCATTTCGGTGAGGATATAATTGCTCGTCCCGTTAACGATGCCGTAGATCGCTTCGATCTCGTTCGCGATCAATCCTTCCGTGATCGCCCGGACCAGGGGGATACCACCGCCGCAACTCGCTTCAAAACCTATACTGAGGCCGTTGCGTCGGGCCTGTGCGAAAAGTTCCCGGCCGTGGAGCGCCAGAAGTGCCTTGTTTGCGGTCACTACGTGTTTTCCTGCGTCCAGTGCGCGCGTGATCAACTCGCGGGGGAAGTCGATACCGCCCACGGTCTCAACGATCAGATCGATCTCCTTGTCTTCCAGTACCGGGTCAAGATCCGTTGTCAGCAGATCTTCCGGAAGATCCAGCGAACGGGCGTGATCGAGTGAGCGGCCTACGATCTTCTTGATCGTCACGTCGACTCCGCTGCGTTCAGTAATCAACTCCCGGTCCTGAATGAGGAGGCGGGCGGTAGCACCGCCGACCGTGCCACAACCGACGATCGCAACGTTCAAGCGCTTTTTTTCCGTCATGGCGCGCATAGTACGAAGGGGGGGGCCGCGTTGTCAACGTACAGCGGTACTGGTATTCTGCACGGCACATATGATAGAACCGAGCTCGGTTATGATTCTGGCGGTGGAAGAGGTTATCTCCATCGCTCGCCGCGACCGGCGCTTCAACCTTTTTGAGCGAGAGGCGGGACGCTTCGCGGACGGTGCCATCGTTCCGGTGATGCTCGCTGCTTCGAACGAATCCACCGGCGGCGAATCCCGGTACGCATCAGCGCCGGATGCGTTTCTCGTCTGGGGACATCACGTGCTTTCCGGCGCCGCTGACGGTGACGGAGACCGTCACCGCAACGTACCGGTCGTTATCGTCGATGCGACGAGCTCGCCGCTGGAACTGCTGCGGCTTGCCCTGGCAACGGAGAACCGCGCCGGACGGTACCGTTGGAGCGAACTCGATCGTATCCTCGCTCTCTTTGAGTCTCTGTGTGACCCCGGTTTCCGGGATAACGCCGGGATCCTCCCCTTGCTTGAGCCGGACCGTGATGTGACGCCGCAGGTGCGGAAATACCGAACGTTGTCACCGGTGTTGCGAACGGCCCTGGACGCGGGAGCTCTGGACGTGCGCACGGCGGAGCGGATCGCCACGATCGACCCGGCGGTGATCGAACCGCTCGTTGAATCCGCGCGGGACCTCACGTTCAGCCGGCGCCGCCAGTATCTTCTGGCTTGCCGTGATCTTCTTGACCGTGGAGATCCTCCGGAGGAGCTTTTAACCGCGCTTAACTCGGCTCCGCCCGTACAGCGATTCGACCTGGTGATGAAGCGTCGTAAACCCCGGCGGGAACGAATGGACGCGGTGGTTGATCGGGTTCGGCACGAGGTGCTTCGGGGAACTGGTGTTACCCTGCAGCCGCCGGCGAATTATGAGGGCGAGCGGTATCGAATCACCTTTGAAGCGGGATCCCCGGGGGAGCTGCGCCGGCGGCTGAACGCTGCTGCAAAACTGGAGAACTATCTTGATGAACTGCTGGGAATACTATTCCAGGACCCTCTCGACGATACTCTGGAGTGATGCCCCGGCAGTTCAGCCGGTGCGGGACCGCGTAGAACACCTGATCAGAAGCTGTGACCTGGGAATCGATTCCCGGGATTTGCCCCGCCGATCTCCCGTGCCACCGGAACTGGAGCACGCGGGAACGATCGTGGTGCGACCCGGTAAGTCTTCCGACTTCGGCATCTGTCCCGGGACGCGGGTACACCGGTGTTGCAACTACCTGACGCTCAACGTTTATGCCGGCTGTACTCTGGGATGCACGTACTGCATCATGCAAAGCTACCTCCGCAACCGGACGCTGGAAATTTTCGTTCCGCCGGAGGAGCAGCTCCAACGCATCGATACGCTCGCCCGGTCGCATCCCGACCGGGTCGTCCGGCTTGGTACCGGTGAGGTCGGGGACAGCCTGCTCTACGACCCGCTTTTCGGTCTTTCCGGGATGCTGGTGGAACGATTCCGGGAGATCGGGAACATCCGATTTGAGCTGAAAACGAAGACCGATTACGTAGACCACCTCCCGGCAGCGGTATCCGGACACGATACAAGTACTCTCGTCCTGGGGTTCTCGTTGAACCCGCAGCACCTGGTGGATACCGAGGAGGGGTGGGCGGCCACGCTCGAGGAGCGTCTCGCCGCGGCGCGGCGGGGGTGGGCGCGTGGGTACCGGCCGGCGTTCCATTTTGACCCGCTGATCCTGCACGAACACTGGCGCGACGCCTACGGTGCCGTGGCCGACCGATTGCGGGAGTTCCGGTCCGCCGATCCGGCCTGGATCAGCCTGGGGACACTACGATACCCTCCGACGTTACGCTCCGCTATCGAGCGGAGACCCTACGCGTGGGAGGAGTTTGTCCCCGGCGCGGACGGTAAGTTTCGCTACCTGCAGCCGGTACGGGCGGAGATGTATCGGTTCATGCGGGATCGTCTGCGGGAGGCGTTGCCGGATACTCCGGTGTATCTTTGCATGGAGAGCGCTACGGTATGGCGGAATTTTCTCGATTTTCCACGGAAAGACGCCGATGGTAGCGGTAGGAGATCCAGGGTCGCCGGGCTGCGTCCTATAATGATGCCGGTTCTCGCGCGACCAGGAGCAGATGATGCGATACAGGAAAATAACGGACAGGAGGACAGGGGACACACGGGTGTGGAATAGATCGTTGGCTTCCCGGGGTACAGCGGTTGTCCTGGCGCTGTTTACCCTGACCGTTTTACCGGGGACTCTCTCCCCTCAGGAGTCGGGCGCTGCCCGACGCCGGATCGAGGCGGGGGTAGTGGCGCCGCCTATACCGGCGCGCTTGCAGGAGCTGGACCTGTTTGTCCGGGAAGCAGAAGGTGGTCGCGGGACTGTGGAGCCGATCCGGATCCTGCGTTACGGCCATCGGGGCTCGCTCGAGTACCCGGGAGCGCTGGATATACCCGGTGTCGGTCGGGCGTTCGTGCTTCACACGTACGATCTGGTAGCGCCGAGGAGTCGAGCCGTGGAAGTACGCCGCCTGCCGGAATACCGGGGCTGGCTGCAGTTTGCTCCCGGGGCGTACGCGATCCCCCTCGGACAGAAGCGGTTCGAGCTCGCTGTCGGCGTCGTATACTGGCGAACCGGCGATGACGACACGCGGGATCTTGTGGTGTCGGCGGGACCGGTGGCTGTTCGTGGTCGTGGCGAGTTACGGATCGAGCGGAGCGGAGCAAACGGAGCGACGCTGGATCTGGTAGTGGAGCGCGGCCGCTTTGAGGTGCTTCGCGGAGGAGATCTGGAAACGGTGATCGCCGCCGGTCAGTCGCGCCGTTTTTCTCTCGATGACCGATCTGTTCCGGCGACTGCCTTTGCCGGGCGACGATCCGACCTGGAGCGTTTGCTCGCGGAGTTGGCGATTACGCTTCATGATGGAACGCCGTCGGGGGAGGTCCTGTTGCAACTGTGGGAGCTTGTTCGGGACCTGGTGCCCCGGTTTGCCCTCGGTGAGATTAACGCGTCGCCGGGGGTGGACAGACCGGACCTGTTTCTGCGGTCCCTGGGAGAAGCGTTGCGTCTCCTGGCGGCGTACTCGTTCGTCGTACCGGAAGCGGGCATGTAGGGCTACCGCAGCGTATCAGAAGAGTGTTACCTCCGGAGTCGTATCTTTCCGGGCGCTCTTCTTGATTCGTTGCAGGTACGCCGACTCTTCCCGCTCCACCGGTTTGACGTCCTGACCGCGGAACCGTTTCAGTAAAACCTGGGAGGTCTGTGGAAAGAAGAGAACTTTCCGTGCCTCCGTCCCCCCCACGTCCCGGCTGACGATCGGGATCTTCTCCGTTTCCAGAAAGTCCAGGGCAAAACGGATATTACTGTCCGGAATATTGCCGGTACTGGTATTGCGGAGGACGTGGCCGCCGCCGAACACTTTTGCGGTAAACTTGTTCCGCCGGGCTCCTTTTTTCAGCAGGTCGTTGATCAGAAGCTCCATCGCGAACATGCCGTAACGGGCGCTTTCCTCCAGATAAAACTGCCGGCCGTGAAGTTCACCGGGGAGCATGAAGTGGTTGAGCCCACCCTGGTGATGCTCCGGGTCGTAGAGTGCTACGGCGATACAGCTGCCGAGAATAGTGGATATGATTATATCCTCATCACTGGAGAAGTATTCACCGGGATGAATAATGGAAATCTGCTTGTCGAATCGATGATCGTAATGCGAGTACATCTTCAGAAGAGCGTCACATCGCCGGCGGCGGTGCCTTGCTCGATTTCGAATCCCACGAGTTCTCCAGCTTGTTGCTTTTGGGTGAAGATCGTGAACCGTTCGATGATCTCTCGCAGCCGGTTGTCTTCAATAGTCCAATCGGACACGTCGTTTTCCCGAAGAGTCTGCTGGTACCTTTTTTCAATATCCTGTTTCATTGAATCTATCTTTTTTATAAGTTTTCTTATTTCGTCGGCTGTTTCCTGTAATTTTTTACCGTTTTCCTTGCTTCTTGTAAATACCTGGAAGAACCGATCCGTAAAAAGCGAGAAGTTGCCGACGATTCCCGTTATGTGGTCCCGGTCGGTGTGGAGCATATCCACGTAGGATTGCATGTCCTGTTGAAAACGCCCGGCAAACAAGACCTCCTCCCGGTGGGCTTCACGGAAACTATTCATCACTACGGCGGTGGAGTCGATGAAGCTGCGGGTAACTGCCAGCGAACTCTCCACGTCGTCCCCGATCTTCCTGGTGAGACGGGTCATTTGCTCGGTGCTGTTCTCCATCGACCGAAGGGTACTCTGTTTGGCCACCTCGATGCGGGCGGCGATATCGATACTGTGAAATCGACTGACCAGGGTCTGAAACACGCGAAACGTGTCCTGCAGCTCCTCGACACTTCCGGCGATCTCGTCCGACCGTTTTACGAGGTTCTCTTTACGCTTCAGGTTCCGGTTCAGATCGCGCAGCAGTTCCTCGAGGATCGCCGTCATTTCCCGCATCAGCGCTTCAAAGGTGACGTTATCGCTAGAGCTTTCTGCGCTGCGCGTTCCCGAGAGGAACAGTCGCCGTTCCCGCTCCAGATCCTGGAGACACTTCTCAGCATTGTCTGTAAGAGAAAGGAATGATGCGGTGCTTGCATCGATTTGTTCCGCTACATCATTGATCAGGGCCGTAGCCAGGCGGGGGATGTCCCGGAGGAATGCGAGCTCGTCCAGGACCTCCTCGGTGGAACTCAGCGCCTCTTCCGGCTTGACCTCCTCCAGCGCGAGGATGATGTGGTCGATCGACTGTCGGATCAGGTCCTGCAGCTGGATCGTTTCCATCATTCCGTTGATCGGTGTTTGCAGCGTCCCTGACCGGTCGCGAAGATCCCGGGTTTCTCTGATCGTGGTCTGTACGACCCGGGAGAAGTCCTCAAACGTCCGGGTGATCCGTTCCCGGAACGTATCGAGCAGTTCCCCCTGAACGGTCCGAGTCTGCTCAAGTTCCGCTTCGAAGTGCGAAAAACTCTCGATCAGCGCGTTACCACGTCGGGATACATCGTCACTGAGCGCGACGGTCCGGTTGGAGAGCTTTTTGAGTTCCTCCGTGATATAGCTGAACGCCCGGCCGGCGTTGCCTGCTTTAAGAGCGACGGTCATCGCGTTCAAAGAGACGATCTCCATGTCCTCGCTGTCCAGGCGGATATGTTCGATCGACGCGGAAATCTCCTGCAGGTTACCCACGGCGGCCCGCAGCTGATCAAAGAGATGCGAGTCCCTTTCCGCCATCGACTGGAACTGGTCGGTCCACCGATGAACGGCGCCGTCATCGACACCGCCTCCCTGGACACCTCGTTCCATCGCGTGAATCGCATCATCCGAGGATGCAAGGCTCTGTTTCATCTCCTTTACGAGTTCCGGAAGCGTGTAGGCGAACTCGAGGAACAGCTCCTCCGTGCTGCTTTCTATCTGTTTCAGAGATCTGACCAGGTCCGAGGTTTCCGCAAAGGGCAGCGTGTCCATATATCCGTTAATCATAACGCCTCGGAGCCGCAAGGCGCAATCTCATCGCGAGATCCGGCAGCAATGATACTGCAGGGAAAGAAAAAACCGGTCGCCCCGCGCACGGACAATCGCCCCGCGCACGGACAACCGGTTTCTGGTATCACCACGGTACCGACAGGTGGTCCTGCCGATTACTCAGGACTTCAGCGGATCGATATCGACGTTGAGCGCCTGTTCCGTCTCCAGGTCAAAGAGAATCGCCCTGTCAAGATCGGGAACAAACCGTACTGCGTCGCCTACGCTGACGCTGATCGTCGGCGGGATCCGTACGACAACCTGGTGCTTTCCGGTGTTGATGTAGAGATGAATCTCCGCTCCCAGGGGCTCTACCACCTCAACGGTGGCGGGAATAAACGTATCCTGAGCGGCGTCGTCTTTGGCATACACCATATCTTCCGGGCGGATACCGAACACCACTTCCTGTCCGACCTTCGGCTTCGCGCGTTCCGCGAGTTTACCGGTAAACCGGATCCTGAAGTTGCCCTCGTCACCAATTATCGCGCCGCCCTCTTCGGAAACCTTCATCGTGAGAAAGTTCATCGCGGGAGAACCGATGAAGCCGGCCACAAACCGGTTGGTAGGAAAGTTGTACAGCGTCAGAGGATCACCGATCTGCATGATCACGCCGTCCTTCATGACGACGATCTTGTCACCCATCGTCATCGCCTCGACCTGGTCGTGGGTCACGTAGATCATTGTGGCGTTGAGGCGCGTGTGGAGACTCGAGATCTCGGCGCGCATCTGTACGCGCAGCTTGGCGTCCAGGTTGGAAAGCGGCTCATCAAAGAGGAACACCTTGGGATGACGGACGATCGCGCGACCAACCGCTACGCGCTGTCGCTGACCGCCGGAAAGCTGCTTCGGTTTGCGGTCGAGCAGCGCTTCGATATCGAGAATGCGGGCCGCCTCGTTGACGCGAGCCTGAATATCTTCTTTGCTGAACTTACGGATCTTGAGACCGAACGCCATGTTGTCGTGTACGGTCATGTGCGGATAGAGAGCGTAGTTCTGGAAGACCATCGCGATATCTCGATCCTTGGGGGGGATATCGTTTACCCGCTTGCTGTCGATCGTGAGATCGCCGGAGCTGATATCCTCAAGACCGGCAATCATGCGAAGCGTGGTTGTTTTTCCGCAACCCGACGGACCGACAAGTACGACGAACTCCTGATCCTGGATGTTGATGTTGGCGTCCTTGACGGCGTGAAAACCGTTGTCGTACACCTTGTTGAGATCCTTCAACTCGACTGTTGCCATGTGGCACCTCCAAAAGATTATTTTATCGCTCACCAGTTTAGGCGCAGATGCACCGTCTGTCAAATCTATTAGAGAAAATGTTCAGCCCGCTCAACCCGGCGAAGCGTCAGTCACCACGCTGGTCGTACCAGCGTCGCAGAACGCGACCCAATTGCTCGCCATCGGCTTCTCCGGTACGGGCGGCTTCCGTCAGGTACGGTCGGATAATCGCCGCCAGGGCCTCGTCCCAGTAGCGCGGTCGCGGGCCCGGAAAGTCCAGCGTCTCCGGATCGGGGATTCGACCTTGCAGGGCAGGGTAGAATTCGCGCGCGACCGTTCGATTCGTTTCCGGCACGGTGGAGAAACCACCGAAGACGCCGAACGTATCGATCCGTTGCTCGATTTTGTACTCCACGAGAGCGAGCTGGTTTTCCGGATCCTGCAGCCACTGGAGAAACCTTCGCGCACCGGTGCCGTTGGAACTTGCCCGGGTTATACCGGCGTACACAACGTCTTCCAGTACCGGAATCGCTTGCTCCTCTGTCGCGAGCCACCGGAAGTCAAGCGTTGTACCTGCAAAGAACGACCAGCTGAGGAGTTGGTTCGAGGGTAGATACACGGCAAGGACGCGTCGGTTTTCCAGAAGCCGGTACCATGGCTCGTAAAGGTACTGTTCCCGGTACTCGTTCTCCGCATCCACGGAGTCGTTCCACTGCTCCTGCCAGGACCTGATCGTACCGAAGGCTCGGTCAAACTGCTCCGCGTTCCATCGCGGGCCGCCTTCCGGATCCTCTTCCGGGACCAGGCCTCCTATACGGGTCATCAAGTACAGAAGATCGCCGGAAAGAGATGGAACGAAGCGCATCGGCTCCGGATCATCCGCGGAAACGTCCTCCACCGGGCGAAGGGCGCGACCCACGTCCGCCAGAGAGGTGGCGAAATCAGGAGAAAGCCGGGTGTGAGCGCCGTCAAAAACGATAGCTCCCAGGTTGAACGCAACGGGCTGCCAGGGTGAACCGTCCGCACCGCCTCCGGCCATCATCGATCGGGCGGGGGGATTATTCACCCAGCGGCCGATCACCACGTCCGCGTCTACCCGTTGTTGCGTCAGTTCCTCCGTGAGGTTCGAGACAAAGCGGAAATGGACCGGCTGTTCCTGGTCACGGTTATACAGCTCCACCAGGAACGCCGTATCCGGTACGTTGCTCCACACCACAAGGGGAGGAGGTTCTCCCTCGCATCCCGTAAGAAACAAGGATGTGGTGAAGAGGAGAAACGGGAGGAACAAGAGGCCGGACGCTTTCATACGGTGACTATAATCGGTATTTTAATTGACGGTAAAGGTAAGTATCGCGTAAGGTTGATTGGTGGCGAAGGACGATAGAGGCAAGCAGCAAGATAACGGTGAAGCGGGGTTCCTGGACAGGATCATGGGCCTACTCTTTGGTCTCGGTGATCCGGAAAGGGAGAAACGACGTGCTCTGAAGGCGATCGGCAAGTCCCTGTCCAAGGACCGGTATAAATTCTACAAACCGAAGAGCGCACAGGTAGAGCCGGCGCTCGCCCGAGTGCTCCACGAGACATATCGGTCGATCTACGCGGTGCGGAAGCTGATCCAACCGACGGATACTTCGGGCGTCCTGAAATCAATCGTAATAGAGTCGTTCCTGACCGATCGCCAGCGGGAGCTGCGGGAGACCCTGGAAGAGCGGGCGATCCGGGAACGCGCCAAATCGCAGGAAATCAAGACGGTGGCAGCGTCGATTCGGGACACCTTGCTTGATTTCGTGGGCACCTTTGACGCGAACAAGGTCAAGGGAATCAACTCGCTCTATAACGAGCTGCGGGCGTTTGTTCAGCTCTGTTCGTTTGATTATTATTTTACGCTCCGGAAGTTTGACTCCGCCGTCAGCGAGGACAGTTTCTCCTACAAACCCAAGTTTGAGCCGATCAATGCCGACTACGTGGTTGACGATCTTCGCGACTTTCAGGAGCTGCTTGACGCACTCCCGGAAGACGCCGACTGGCCGCGCCTCTTTGACACGCTTACAGCCTACCGCGGGGTGGAAGTTGTAGACCGTGACGCATGGCAAAAGATCCATAAGACGCTCAAAGGCGTCGCGGAGTCGCGGGTGCTTGAACGGGTTGTACAGCACGCCTCCGGGGATCCCGAGTGGTACGCGAAGCCCACTGTTCACAACGCACGGATCGTCGAGCCCTACCTGAACGAAATCAAGAATAACGTCGAAGGGGTTCTCCAGAAACTGGTCGCGGAGCGACGCAACAACAGGATCGAGAAACTCGTACAACAGGTATTCGGAACGACGGTGGTGACCCGGACCAAAAACTATACCGCCAAGGCGAACGTGGTGTTCCAGAAAACGGACGTCGGGGGATACCTTTATACCGATGCGTTGAACTACCTGAAAGCGTATCTGTTGGACCACTTCAAGAAGGACGTGCGGGAGGTGGTGCAGGATCTGCTGATAGTCCGGGGCAAGTGGGTAACCAGTGTACAATCCCAGCAGGTTTCCGACGCCTATCATGGCGTGCTCTCGATCTCGGAGCAGATCATCAAGCTCGACGAAAGTCTCGCGGAAGAAGGCGAGCTGGGGCAAAAGCTCCGCCGTGCCGCCGGTCGCGTGGTCGAACGGGACCCCTCCACGCAAAAACCACTGCGGGATCTTCTGAAACAGGTAAATGACAACGTACAACGGTTGATCGCGGAAGCTGCGCAGAACCTGATCGTGATCGGCAAGAATCTCAAGGCGCTGATCGAGGATATCGATCGCAAGGAACCGCAGCTGATAATAAACTGGAAAGAACTCGATGGAGCGCTGGAAGGTGAGCTGAAGTCGCGCATGGAGGAGATGTACAGACAGCTCTACTACCTGGTCCAACTCCTGCAGGTCTACGTGGCAAAGCAGTAACTCCGTGGCGGAGATCGGTTGATCAGTTTACGTCCTTGAATCAAACACGCCGTTGGAGATCCGGGAGATGCTCAGTGTTACGTTCGATTTCCAGCAGGCGCCGTTTGATCCGCCGACCCGTCGGTACGGGAAGAGTCCGGCCGGCGTAATTTCCGGTATCTCCTGAGGATCGTACCACCCGATGGCACGGGACTATCACCGCTACAGGATTGAGTCCCACCGCGTTGCCTACTGCCCGGGCCGCATCACGGCGTCCGATCTTTCTCGCGAGTTCCCCGTACGTGATCGTCCGCCCGTAACCGACTTTCTGCAACGCGGACCAGACCGCTTGCTGAAACCCCGTGCCGTGGAGAGCGATCTTCAGCGAAAAGTGTGAAAGAGAACCGCGGAAGTACTGATCGAGTTGAAACTCCAGGTCTCCGCAGGCGTACTTGTTGTTCTCCCACGTTCCTGCAGGAAGCTCTGACCGAAAATCGTGGTAAGAGACGCGGTGCACGCTGCCGGCGCGGTCCACCGCAAGAAAGAGTTCTCCCGCAGGGGACGTATACTTGTGGGTGTACAGGTACTCCACAGGTAAAACACTACCACCGGTAGTGTAGTATATCAAGAGGACCGCATCGTCGAGCGGTATGAGATCAGCTCTTGCCGGAGGTGATCGATCCCCTCTCCTGTGGTAGCGGAAACGTAGAAAACGCGATCCTCCCGGTTGATCGAGCGGCGCAGGGTGAGCTCTACCCGGTGTCGGTCGGCGCACCGATCCATCTTGTTCAGGATTACCGCCACCGGAACGCGGTTTGCCCCGAGTTTCCGCAGAATCGTCCGAGTAGTCTCTATCTGGACCGGGGCTTCCGGATCCGACGCGTCCACTACGAGTAGAATCAGGTCCGCTTCCAACGCTTCCTCCAGGGTGGAATGGAACGCGTTTATCAGTTCCGGCGGGAGATTTCTAACAAAACCGACCGTGTCCGTCAGGAGCAGCGTGTGGCGGCCGTCTGCGGACAAGCGTCGCGTCACCGGATCGAGCGTGGCGAACAACTGGTCGGCGATGCGCACACGGGCATTTGCCAGAGAGTTCAAAAGAGAAGACTTACCCGCGTTGGTATACCCTACCAGTGCCACCCGGGTCGTTTGGTCCCGACGTTCCCGCCGGAGCGCACGCTGCCGGCTCACTTTCTCAAGAGCGTGGCGAGCCCGGGTGACCCGCTGGTGCAGGCGCCGCCGGTCGATCTCGATCTGTTTCTCCCCTTCACCCCGGGCGAGGCGGCTCCCCCCTCCCTGGCGGGACAGGTGCTGCCACATGCCGGCCAGATGTGACTGCGCGTATTCCGCGCGGGCGAGTTCCACCTGCAGTTGTGCTTCCCTCGTACGGGCGCGGCGCGCGAATATTTCCAGAATTACGCCGTGGCGGTCGTACACCTCGCATTGAGCCCGGCGGGCCCAGTTGCGCATCTGAACGGGGGACAGCGGCTGGTCGAAAACGATCACCGGAGAGCTCATATCCTGCGCGATCGCGATGATCCGGTCGGCCTGACCCGAACCGAGATAGAGCGCCGGCGTGGGAACGCGGACGCGTACGAGCTCGGAACCGGTGACGGTGAGTCCCGCGGTTCGGCAGAGATTTCCCATCTCCCGGAGACTGGCCTCCGCGGATTCTCGCGTTTCCGTCGTGAACACGCCCACGAGGTACGTGCGGTCCGCGTCGGGGGCGTCATTGGCTTGACGCGTGGCCCCGGTGTCGCGATCTTCTTCAGCGTGCAGCTCAGCCATGGGAGCAGGTCTCCTGCGGGCAACCGCGCGGTTGACGCACTTCGTGCGGTTGCGGGCGTTGTGCTATAGTTCCGTCCGTGGACGTATCCATGATTCCTCCGGACCGGGCGCCGAACTGTCTGAAATGCCGGCACTTTTCCGTCACCTGGGATCCCCGGTTTCCCCGGGCGTGCCGACTCTTCGGGGTCAAATCCCGGAGGATTCCCAGTGCCGTAGTGTACGAGACTACAGGAAGACATTGTCCCGGTTTTGAACCGACCCCGGCACACCAGTCCGGAAACGAGTAATCTGCGTCAGCCGTTTTGGTACGCCTCCCAGCTGGTCTGTACAAGCGTGTTGAGATCGCTGTACCGGGGAACCCAGCCGAGCGCAACGCGAGCGCGCTTCGCCGAAGCCACCAGACGAGCCGGATCTCCGGGACGACGATCCGAAATCGTTGCGGGGATCTCCCTGCCCGAAATCGAACGCGCTGCCTGAAGTACGTCCATTACGCTGAGGCCGTGTTCACTTCCCAGGTTTACCGTGAGCGATAGGTCGTTCTCCACGGTATATTTCAGCGCTCGTACGTGCGCATCCGCCAGGTCCGTAACGTGTATATAGTCGCGAACACCTGTACCGTCCGGTGTCTCATAGTCGTCCCCGAAAACGCTCAAGGTGGATCGTTTCCCGATCGCTACCTCCATGATTACCGGCAGAAGATTGGCGGGGTTCTGTTCCAGTCCGCGGATATCGCCCTCCGGATCGTATCCGGCTGCGTTGAAGTAGCGCAGCGAAGAAGACCGGATCTCCTTGAGCGTGTCATACCAGGCCAGGAGCTGCTCGATCTCGAGCTTTGTGTACCCGTAAAAGTTTTCCGGCCTGGTGGGATGGTCCTCGTCGATCGGAAGATACTCCGGCTCCCCGTAAACCGCTGCGCTCGACGAGAAAACCAGGTGCTTCACACCGGCGTCGCTCATCGCGTTTAGGATGTTTATCGTTCCTGCTATATTGTTGACCGCGTACTTTTCCGGCTGGAGCATTGACTCGCCGGCGGCCTTGAATGCCGCCAGGTGGATCACGGCGTCAACCCCGTACAGAGCGGACAGGACCGCCCCGGGGATCAGGATGTCACCGTGGATGAAAGACGCATCCGCCCGCAGATTCTCCCGCAGACCGCTGGATAGATTATCGAAAACCACGACTGCGTACCCGGCACTACGCAACGCTTTCACCACGTGACTGCCGATGTACCCGGCGCCACCGATCACAAGTACTTTCACGATACTTCAGAGTATTCGGTACCGCTGTCCCGGTCAAGATACAGTGTAAAAAGTCAATTAATGTAGTAATTTTTCTGTCTTATCTTGACATTGGAATTGATGGGGTTATCATTCTAAAAAATCACAACCAAAGGTGGCGAGATGTTTCAGGTTGTAACCTCGAGATCCGACGTGCTTGACATGGTAGTGGTGATCGCTGATTTGATCGTTCCCGTTCAGCAGGTTGAGGATGCGGAGCGGTCCTGGCGAAATCCCGGAAGGGGCGAGCTTGAAACGATCGCGGTCGTGATCGATTTTCGTGATCAGGTTCCTCAGCGGTGTGACCTGGTGGATCGGATCGTAACCCGTCCGTTTGGTCCCGGGGTTGTTGCGCTGGTCGAATCCGGTCGGAGCGATCTGGTTTTTGATCTCGCACAGCGGGGGGTGCTCAAGTGCCTCCCGGTGCCACCGGTATACGAGGAGCTGAAACAGGCGCTCCGGTACGTGGTCTCGATGACAACGGTCTCGGGACGAATCAAAGATGGATCACAAGTCGTGCGAGAAGGGACTCCGGTGGCGGGTCTTTCTCCGATCGACGTGGAAACGATTATGGCACCGTTGAAAGGTCCGAGTGCGGCGGCGCGATCGTTGCGGCGGAAAGTTCTGCGGGCTGCCGCGGGGGATACGTCGATCGTGCTGGCGGGAGAAAGCGGCGTCGGCAAACAAGTGGTCGCCACGATAATTCACGCTTTGTCCCCCCGGCGAAACGAGAGTTTTGTGGACGTCAACGTATGCGGCATTGCGGAATCGATTTTTGAGTCGGAGCTTTTCGGGGCCGTTCCCGGAGCGTTTACCGGTGCTGTCCGCCACCGCGGCTTTTTTGCAAGAGCCCATGGAGGAACGCTCTTCCTCGACGAGATCGGGGAGATGCCTGCGTCGCTCCAGCCGAAGATCCTGAAAGCGGTGGAAGACGGCGTGTTTTATCCTCTCGGATCGGATGAGTTGCGTCAGGTCGACGTTCGCGTGATCAGCGCTACAAACCGGCCGCTCTACAGTCTGGTAAAAGCAGGAGGTTTTCGTCGCGATTTATGGAACCGGATCGCTACGGTGACCATCACGATCCCGCCGTTGTCGGAGCGGTTGGAGGATATCCCGCATATCGCCCGGCAGATACTCCACAGGGATGGTCGCGACGATGTCGTGTTGAAACCCGACGCGATACGAGCACTGCAGCACCACCGATGGACCGGAAACGTACGGGAGCTGAAGGCGGTCCTTGAGCGATCGCTGCAGTCACGGACACGTCCGGTGCTGCACGCCCGGAATCTGTGTTTTGATCCGGAGATGGAGGATGACGAGCAGGACGTACTGGACGAACTTTTTTAGCACACGTCTAAAGCAGTAGCACGCTTGAAGAGCGTGTCGGGTGTCCACGGGATAACTTACGCGTTCTCAGCGTTGCTCCCGACGAAGTCCGTGCGCATCGGTCCCTGACAGGGCCTAATCGAGTCGGTTGAAGATCTCCAGCAGCTTTTCCTTGTCCAGCAGATCGATAAGGCGAGCTTCAACGAAGTTAACCGCCGACTCCGAGTACGTGCCGGCGGTTACGCAGAACCCCCGGCCGGCGTGGGTTTCCTTGAGGCGGGCGTTCAGGTCACGAACGACCAGCTCTCCCACCTGGCTCGAACCACGAATAAAACGAAAGAGGATCGTATCTTCCCACCGGGTGGTTTCGACTTCCGTCAGAACGTCGGCGTACTCATTCTTCTGAACGGAAATATCCAGCACCTTGATCGTGGCGTTCTGAAAGAACGTCATCACCATGCGCCGGCAGAGCGCGGTAAACTCTGCGCTCGAAGCTATCAGGTACGTTTGCAGGTGACGGTTGCTGTGCAGCTCACGACTCTGTGCGATCTGCGTAGACACATCCTTGTATCCGGGATTTTTCTTGTATATCTCCGAGAGTTGAGTCAGAGCCTTTCCGAGGTCCTGTTGCCGGGTATACGCGTCGGCGAGACGGTAACGGAGCTCCATCTCGACCTCCTCACGGATCTCCTCGTGACGGAGTCCCAGCTCGAAGTCGTTGGTGGCCCGCTCGATTTCGCGCTTACTCATGCGTATCGATCCGGCGTAAAGCGCGGAGTGGGGGCCGAGAACGGGATCGGGCCGGAGATGGTTGAAGATCATCAACGCCTGGTCGTTTCTTCCGAGCTCGTAAAGTCCCTGTGCGAGGTAGAAAAGCGATTCCTTGTCGTTAGGCTCCTGGTCGATCACCGCCTTGAGGTGGCGTACGGCGTCGGCGAACCGTTTCAGTTTGAAAAGGGTCCGACCCATGTAACGGCGGGTACCCACGTGTTCCGATCTCTCCTGAAGAGCCTGATTGAGCAGCTGCGCCGCCCGCTCGAAATTGCCCCGGCGATACTCGAGGTACCCGAGATTGGTGTTAATATCGAAGTCATCTTCCTTGAGGGTCCGCGCCACCATGAGCGACTTGTACGCTTCATCCGCGTTTTTAAGCTGCAATGCCGCCAGGCCGTAGCGCATCGTCACGTACCATTCCTCGATTTCCTGGTTCGTAGCGCAGAGACCAACCAGGATTCCGTACGTCTTCATCGCCTTTTCCCAGGACTGATCCTCGAAATAGGTGTCGGCCAGAGTCATGAGCGCGTTATGATCTCTTGGATTGGACGCGAGCTGGCGGTTTGCCTGTTTTATCAGAGCCGTCCGGTCCTTTTTACGGGCCGGGGCTTTCTTTTTTTTCTTGTCGCCGGACCGTCCAAAGGCGTACCAGTACAACAGACCGAGACCGATGACACCCATAAGCAGCAGAACGATCGCCAGAGGTAACGACATTCGGCCATTATCAAAGAGCGTTTCTACACTGTCAACGACGTTGACAAACTGTCGATAAAGAAATAGCGTCGAAAAAAGGAGCGAACACCGTGGCTCAGATAGGCATCAAACTCGCGGATGGATCATTCTTCCCGATAATGGACGACGACGCGCCGCGCCGAAGGCGGGTGGTGCTCTCGCCGGCGCGGGATGACCAGGAAGGTGTTCAGATTGACATCATCCTTCGTGATGGAGAGACCGATCAGTACGTGGGCTGCCTCGTGCTGGAGGATCTCACAGTTTCGGAAAATCGCGACCTGGAACTCGTACTCGGGTTGGACGGCGACGGAACACTGTCGGCCCACGCCGGCGATGCGGGAGGCGAACAGTACCAGAGCCTCGCGATCTCGCTGGACCAGCTTGATAAACCGGAGCATTTTTCTCTGCCGGAAGATTTTGATGACCGTAAACCGGGCGTGGAAGACGCCGGTGTACCGGAAGACCTGGAGATACCTGATATTGAGATGCCGGACCTGGATGAGGTCTCGTTCGACGATTACGAGTCCGAGTCCGATTCCGAGTCTGACTCGGAGTTCTTCGAGGAGGAGGACCAGGAGCCTGGCGAGGTAGAGCGGCGACCATACAACATCGCGGTTTTGCTGGCGATCATCCTGGTATCGTTGAGCCTCCTCGCGCTCGGCGCGTACGGTGTCGTGCGGCTGCTGGGCGCGCGGATGCTGCCGGAGTTGCGTGCCGCCACCTGGTTTATACCGGCGATTCCCATCTCCATCAGGCAAGCGAAGGCTACCGGCCGGCGGTAAAAATCCTCTTGATTACCTTGTTCGATCACCGGCCCCGTTTCTCCCTGCTCATCGTGTTGATTTTCTCAAGTGCGCTTTTCTCCTGCGCGGCGAACAGGTCCACCACGACCTGGGACGGTCCCGAGCCGGAGAGCGATGTCGCGGAGATAATGCATCGCATCACTCATGGCGACGGATCCGTCCTGGATATGCTGGAACCGGATCGCCCCTTCGTGGACATGCTGCGTGGTCATGACGATTCCTGGCCATATATCCTCGCCCGGGCGTACGAAGCGCGGGGACTGAGCGAGAGCGCCCGCCTCGTATACCGCCAGGAGATCGACCGGGGGGAAACTCCGTGGAACGGGCGCAGCGCGTTACGGCTTGCTCGGCTTGCCGCAGACGACCAGCGATGGCTTATTGCGGAAGGATACGCCCGACGCGGAGTCGAGTTCTTCCCGACCGGCCGGGATCTCTGGTACCGGTACGGAGAAGCGCTGTACCGGCAGGACCGGTTCGGCGATCTGCTTGGTCTTACCGCCGATGTGCCGCGTTTTGTCGTCGCCGACGGTGATGAACGGGGGCAGGGAGAGAACGTCGCTCCCCTGTCTCTTGAAACGGAACGCCTTCTCTGGCGCGCGGTCGCCGCCTGGGAAGAGGGACGGGACGGTCCGGATCGTTTCATGGAAGCGTTTATCGCGGTACCGGCGCATCAGATACATTCCCGACTGTACCTCTACCTGTATTACCGGGATTCATCGCTCTCGGCGTTTTCGGATAATGAGCGTCGCCTGCTCGAGGCGGTATACCGGACCGTCAATAATGAGCACCAGGAAGCGCGGCGTCTTTTCCGGCTGATCGATCCGGAATGGTTTGCTCACCGTTTGAGGGGCGCTGTTGAGGATGAACTGGACGTGGAACATCTGGCAAACGGGATGCCCTCTCTACTGTCGTCGGTTTCTCGGGCAGCGGGAAACGGCGATGCCGCGCTGACTGACTGGCTGCAACGTGTCGGGGAGTCACTCCAGGACTATCCGGATTTAGAGCCCTCCGTTCTCGTGGTTCGTTCACGATATGCGGAGGCGGGAAACCAACGGGCTGAAGCGTTGCGTCTCCTCGCCGAAGCGATCGGGTCGAGTCGCGACGATCTGATCCGGGACTGGGTACAGATGGCGATTCGCTTCAGCGAACCCTTGCCGACCGTTCTGGAGCGCCTGGAGGAATGGAACGCCGCGGACGCCGAGTACGCACTGGCGGTGGACCGGCTTCTCCCGGTGATGATCCGGGAACGACGATGGCAGGAAGTGGAAGCGGTCTACGCCAGTCTTCCTGATCACGCGGTCACGACGAGAGCTCAGGTCGGTGTGGTTACTGTCCTCCTCGATCGTGACGGACACCTCTCTACTTCACGCCCGGCGGAGCGGCTTCGGGAAGCGTTGGAGCTTCCACCTACTCGTTATTACGGTCTCGTTGCCCGGCGGCTCGCGGGGGAACGCGTGACCGTTCCCGAAGAGGTCGCGTCTGCCGGGGACTATTCCGTTCCGGCGGAACACGCCCACGTACGAGCGCTGCTCGCGGCAGGACTCGTGGAGCCGGCGCGGAACCGGGCGATGGCGATCGCCCTGGATCCGCAAAACGCCGAAGCAAGCCTCGAGCTGGCGCGACGGTTCTACGCGCAGGGATATCCTTCGCCGGCGCTCGACCTCGCTCGTCGCGCGGTGTCACGGGGCGAACTGTCGCTTGATCAGACGATGCTGCCGCTTCTGTACCCGCGACCGTACCCCGCGGAGATTAGAGCCGCGGCGGAGGAGTATCGCGTGTCTTCCGCCGTTCTGTACGGTCTGATACGCGAAGAGAGCCACTTCAATCCCCGAGCCCGTTCCCCCGTGGGAGCGGTCGGTCTGGCGCAGGTGATGCCGGCAACCGCCGACGACCTTGTCCGGCGGCTAGGGTGGACGTCGGCGGACCTGGAGAGCGTAGCCGACAGCGTCCGTATGGGCGCGTTCTACCTGGATCATCTGGCGGGCCTGTTCCCGGAGAGCACGATTCTGCAGCTTGCAGCGTATAACGCGGGGCCCGGCCGCAGCCGGACATGGAACTCCACGTTCGGCGACCTTTCTCCGGAACTGCAGGTGGAGGCCCTGCCCTTTATCGAAACACGGTGGTACCTCCGCCGGATCGCCGTGTCGTCCGCGTGGTATTACGTTCTCGCTGAGGGAGGAGATCCGGCCGTGGAGATACCGCTCTTCAAAGACTCGGGATCCTAAGTTTCCGCCCCTTTCCCGCCGATATACGGTACGGGAGGGGAGAGGAGACAGTGCATACGCGATCAAATTCCGTCATCAATATACTTCTTGCGGTAACAGCGGTATCTACGGCGATCCTTCTCGCGGTTTCCCTGATGGACCCGCACGGAATCTACGTGGGGATGACCGCGGTACCGGGACGGGTCCTACTGGAAAGCTTTCACCTGCTGGCGTGGTGGATTCCGCTGTACTTTCTCATTCTGCTCTATTTCTCGCTCTCTCACCGGCCTCTTACCTGGAGCGGGCTGATGCTCTTCAATGCTCTGCACGTGCCGATTCTGACGGCGGCAACGCTGGTGCGTTTGATCGATTATGGAGACGACCGAGGCGCGCCGGTAATCGATTTCCTGATTTCCGGGTTCTCCCTGCGGGGCGCAATCCTCGTGACAAGCTTGCTGCTGGCGGTACAAAGCCTGCTTTATCTGCAGCTCTGGCGAACCGT